>JADGOW010000266.1 GCA_017882765.1 Frankiaceae bacterium | reverse complement strand
CGATCCGGAAGGCATGCGCTGGATGCGGGGCCTGCTGCGCAACTTCGCCGACCGCGGCGGCACCGTGCTGCTCTCCTCGCACCTGCTGGCCGAGGTCGACGCCGTCGCCGACCGGATGATGATCATCGGCGGCGGACGGATCCAGGCGCAGGGCACCCGCGCCGAGCTGCTGACCGAGTCCAGGACCATCGTCGAGGCAGACGACCTCGCCGGCCTCGATGCCGCGCTTCACCGCGCCGGCCTGGCGACCCACCCGGCCGACGGCGATCGGCGGCTGGTCGAGGCCGAGCCCGAGGTCGTCGCCCGCGCGGCGATGGCCGACGGCGTCGTACTGCGCCGGCTCGCCCCAGCCGAGGACGCCGGCCTCGAACGTCTCTTCTTCAAGCTGACCACGCCCGGCGCAAGCACTCCGTCAACGCAGACCGATTCGATCCATCCCGAGCTGGCAGGAGCAACCGCATGAGCACCACCACCCTCGCCGCACCGATCCGCGTGAACACCGCCGGCGTCCACGCGCGCCCCGGCCTCGGCCGCCTCGTCGCCGTCGAGCTGCGCAAGATGGTCGACACCCGGGCCGGCTTCTGGCTGCAGGTCGCCATGGTGGCGCTCACCGTGGTCGTCGTGGTCGTCCGCTTGCTCGTCGGCGATGCGGCGCACCACACGTTCCAGTCCGTCCTCGACGTCGGGCTGCAGCCGGCGGCCGTCCTGCTGCCGGTCCTCGGCATCCTGCTCGTCACCTCCGAGTGGTCCCAGCGCACCGGGCTGATCACGTTCGCGCTCGTCCCGGTGCGCTCGCGCGTCCTCGGCGCCAAGCTCATCGCGAGCCTCCTGCGCGCCGTCGCGATGCTGGCGATGTCCGTCGCCGTCGTCGCCGCCGGGGTGCTCGTCTCGTCGCCCGGCGTCGAAGGGACCTGGTCCGACGCCGCGCCGCTGATCGGCCAGTCGGCCGTCTACCTGACGACCGGGATGGTCGTTGGCGTCGCGTTCGGCGCGATCCTGCTCGCCTCCACGCCCGCCATCGTCCTTCGCTTCGCGCTGCCGACGGCGTGGATGGCAGTGCTCTCTCTGCCCGCGTTCTCCGGCGTCGCCCCGTGGGTAGACTACGCGCGCGCCCTCGGCCAGATGACCGAGGAGGTCATGAGCGCCACCCAATGGGCGCACGCCGGCACCTCGCTCGCCATCTGGATGGTGCTCCCGCTCCTGATCGGCGCCTGGCGGATCACCCGACGCGAGGTCACCGCCTGACCGCTGGCCCCGCATGACAACCCCGCGACCCCAGTAGCTGCTCGTTCGGGCAACCACCGGCCGTTCCCCGCTTCCCGCAGGGAAGGGCCCATTCCCCGCGAAGTCGACCGGCCGAGCCCGACGGATCTCGACGCGGGGCGGGGCCGAGAGCGCCTGCGCGCCGCGTTGCTTGTGCGCGAAGACGACACGTTTCCTGCGAAGTCGCCCGGCGCGGGGCCTGGTGAGCGAGGAGATCGAGCTGTAGAACAGCGCTCGTGACATCCACCAGCAGCCGGCCAGCGCTCCGCCTCGCCGCCGCAGCAGGGGTCGACCTCGCCGCGGCGATCAACGCGTTCCTGTCGCAGCCCCGACCTCGCGCCTACGACGCGCGCGAAGTACCGCCAAACGCTCGCCGTCGTCGAGGACGAGCTCGGCGACGCGCCGGTCACCGGCACCGGCCTCGCCGGCGTCGTCGAGCAGCGCTGGCATCACGCGTCGCCGGCGACGTGGAACCGCCACGTCGCGACCGTCAGATCGTTCGCGCACTACTGCACGCGCACCCGGATCCTCGAGATCGACGGCGACATCGATCTGCAGCGCCGCGCCGAGAAGCACGACCACACCCGCAGCATCCCGCTCGCGAGCCTCGAGCGGCTGTGGGAGCGCCGCGACATCGACCTGCGCGAACGCACCCTGTGGCGGCTGCTCTACGAGACCGCCGCCCGCGCCGACGAGGTCCTGCGCCTCGACATCGAGGACCTCGACATCCCCGCCAAGCGCGCCCGCACGCGCTCGAAGGGCGGCGATGTCGACCGGCTGTTCTTCGGCTCGGGCAGCGCGCGGCTGCTGCCACGCCTGATCGCCGGCCGCCGCGCCGGTCCGGTGTTCCTATCCAGCCTTCGCCCGAGCCCGGCCCGCGCGCCGGCCGCCGGCGACATCTGCCCGCTGACCGGCCGCGCGCGACTGTCATACCGCCGGGCCGCGGAGCTGCTCGTCGCGCAGACGGGCTGGACGCTGCATCAGTTCCGTCACTCCGCGCTCACGCACCTGGCCGAGGACAACGTGCAGCTGCCCCTCCTCATGGCCAAGAGCCGGCACCGCAGCCTGCGCACCCTGCAGCGCTACGCCCGCCCGGGCCCCGACGCGGTCGCCGCGCTGACGCCGCGCACGACCCAGCCCGCCGCCGCTGACGAGCGCCACCGCCGGTGCCTCGCCTGACGGCGAGCCGCTTACCGCCGGATTCCGTTCCGATGTCCTCACGGGCCTGGTCGGCCGCCGGGCTCACACCGGTGGACCGCAGGCCAACCAGCCGAACGCCGGGGCCAGCCGCTCCGAGTGACGCAGCCTCGCCGCCGGGCGGGGGGTGCAGGCGGGGACCGCCCGCTTGCCCATCCTGCCATGCCCGGTCGCTCCGAAGCCGTCGCCCGATTTCCAGCTCTGGCGCTGCTGCAAGCGGGCGCGTGCTTGCAACTTTGTGGGCTGCAAGCACGCGACGGCTGACGCGGAAGTGCTCGTCAATACCGACGTCTCAGGCGGTCTTGAGGATTAGGACACTCCCGTCGACACTTGCAGACTTCCCCTATGCGCGCACGGGAGTCACGACGCTGCCGCCTCACACGTGACTGCTTCTGGTGCGAAGCGGTCACCACGCCGAGATGCCTGCTTTAGGCGTTTATGTGGGGGTGCTCGGGGGGTGTGAGTGACGTGAACGAACGGGCGCTTTGGGCACCTGGCGGGAGCGTTATCTGAGGGTGTTATCGACGTGAGGGACGTGACTGGTCTCGCCGAGATCCGCGACGCCGTGCGCCTGGCGCTGCGCTTCGCCCAACAACATCGCCCGATCACGTTCGA
>JADGOW010000265.1 GCA_017882765.1 Frankiaceae bacterium | reverse complement strand
GCCGCAGCGCTGCCGCAGCGCTGCCCGGTACGCACTTATCGCCGAAAGCCGTGCGGCACAGGCCATTCTCTGGAAACCACCCGGATAAGGGATCGTTTTTTGGCGCGTTTGCACCAGTGGGAAACGCGCCTAGGTACTAGTTGCTTGTCTGTTGTGAGGAGCATGGTATCTCCCGGTGCTAAACACGGAATGACCGGACGAACACGCAGCGTAACCATTTGGTCGGTCGGCGACGGCCTGACGCAAGAGGAGGGTCAACTCGGATGGAGTGGCGCACGCACGCAGCCTGCCGGCACGAGGACCCGGAACTGTTCTTTCCGGTCGGGAGTGGCGAATCGGCGATCCGCCAGACCATCGAGGCCAAGACCGTCTGCGGTCGATGCCAGGTGGTTTCGCCCTGCCTTTCCTGGGCAGTCGAGAACGGCCCCATGTCGGGGATCTGGGGCAGAAGGACCGAAGAAGAACGTGCCATGTCCCGGCGCCGGCTTCATCTCGTCGGCGCCCCCGCAGGACAGCCGCCACCCAGGGAAGACTGACACGTTGCTCGCGGTGGCCCAGTTGGGTCCACCGGCGTGGTGTACGGGCTATCTTGACAGTGTTGGCCTTTACGGTGCCGCCCTGGTACCCGGCGGATGCCGACCTGGGTCGGCCCAATCCCGCTCCAATCACTGGAGAAACAGATGGCCCGGGCAATTCGTGACCTACGTCCCGGACCGGCAGAGAAGGGCGCCTCTGCACTGTTGCAGGCATCGCGAACACCCTCAGGGGGGGGAGCCGGGAGGGGCGATGACTACAGCGAGACCACAGGCTTCAGCGGCGCCGGCCCGAGCCGGTGACCGGACCAGGAACAGGCCTGCCCCTGTGGTCGTCGGGGTGGACGGATCGCTCGACTCAATCGTCGCGCTGGGCTGGGCCGCCCGACAGGCCCACGCGACGGGCGCCCGGATGCTGGTTGTCGTGCACGCCTGGCAGCCTCCCCTCGCCAGGTCGGCACTGCCAGGCAGCCGGGTGCGCACCCGCGAGGAGGCAGCCCGCGACGCCCATGCCGACGTCGAATCCGCCCTGCGACACACCTTCGGGCCCCAACCCGTGGATCTGACGATCGACGTCGAGGTACTGGAAGGCGAGCCCGGCCCCCTCCTGGTCTCCGCAGCTCGCGAGGCCTCGCTACTCGTCGTCGGAACTCGGGGACACGGTGCCCTGGCGAGGTTGCTGCTCGGATCGGTCAGTACCTACTGCGCGCAGCACGCGACGTGCACGGTCGTCATCGTCCCCACGCCATCCGCCGCAGCCGCTGAAAGGCTGTACCCCGTCGCGGCACCCCGCGCACACGTCGATCGAGTGCCGATCCCCGTTCAGTCCCGCGCCCGGGGCGAGGACGCCGGGGTCCGGACGGTGCCGGACATGGACATGGAAGGAGCCAGGGGAAGGGGGACCCACGATGAGTGACATGGTTCCCGCTCGCTGCCGGATCCTGGTGGGCATCGACGGGTCCGAATGCGCCCAGCAGGCCCTGCGGTGGGCGGCTCGGGAGGCCCGGCTGCGTGACGCAGTCTTGGACGTCGTCCACGTCGCTGGTGAGTACCTTCTCGGAACGGGCAGCTCCCTGAGCCCGGCTGCCGACTGGGAGCAGTCCGCGGCGGCGGGCAACCGGATCCTGGAGACGTTCGCCGAGATTGCCCGGCGGGAGGGCGCCACGGTCGAGGCGCGGGTCGAGCACGGCCGCCCGGAGCACGTCCTCGTCCGGCTTTCCAGGGGCGCCGACCTGCTGGTCTTGGGCTCCTCAGGGCACACGCCGCTGCTCGGGATGCTCCTGGGCTCTGTCGCCCAGCACTGCACGCGGCACGCGCACTGCCCGGTGGTCCTCGTGCCCCTGTCCGTCAGCCTCGGCGTGCGGGTCGCGGTCTGACGAACTCCTGGCAACTGAGTGGCCAACCTGGTTGATTGACGAGTGGCCAACCTGGTTGAGCGCTCCCGCGATGCCGATGTCGACGTCAGAGGACCGGACCCGGTCCGGCATGCCGGCGAGAGGGAATCTCGATGCGCCCAAGCCGAGGAAGAGGTCAGCGAAGCGCAGGTCTACTTCGGCACCTACCCTGGCCTCCGGCGGGAAACGACAGGTACGCGACATCGCCCGGCAGATCAGAAGCGCGATCTCGCTGGACGACGTCCTGACAGGTGTCGTCGCCGAAGCCGGACAGGCGCTGGGGCCGACGTGGCCGTCGTGCGCCTGCGGGAGAAGACAGCCGGGGCAACCTGGGCACGGCCGGGCGCGACAGCGGGCGCAATGGACGTCCGAGAGGATCTTCTGCACGCGATGACGGGCGACGACATCGTGGTCGTCGACGACCTCTCGAACGACCCGCTGGTCTGGGCTGCTGCCCGGCACCGGCTCGGCGCGACACTGGGGGTCCCCCTGTCGGCAGCCGACAAGTGGTCGGCCACCTCGTGCTGTCGACGGCCGCACGTACGCATGGCCAGAGCACGACCTGGCCTCGCTGGTCACCCTCGCGCCGGACATCGCCGCGGCCATCGAGCACGCGCAGCTCTATGACCGGGAACGCACGATGGTGCAGCAGCTGCAACAGCTCGACTGGCCCGCCTACCAAGCCCTTCGTGGCCCGGACCCTGACTGGCGTCACTGTCCGCCCCGTCCGGGTTCTGGGCACGTTCTTGGGCACGTGGCCGGCCGAAACTGCATGCATGCCTGGGGTAAATCAAGATCTAGCGCCGGAAATGTCGGTACTTATCCTGCCGATCCGGGCGTTGCTTCGGCTTGATCCCCAGAGCTTGCATGCAGATACGACCAGTCACCACTGCGCCGGCTACCGTCGAACCGTGAGCCAGAGCCACCGCCCGAGCTCCGTGACCAGACAGGCAGTCGGGCTGCTGGTCGTCGGGCACGGATCGCGCCGGGCCGAGGCCAATGCGGCCCTGCGCACAGCGGCCGAGTCCGTGGCCGCCGGGCCCCCGGCCGACGCGGCGCCGGTCGCCGAGTCCCTGGCCGCTGAGTCCGGGCCCGCTGAGTCCGGGCCCGCTGAGTCCGGGCCCGCTGAGTCCGTGGCCGCCGAGTCCCTGGCCGCCGAGTCCCTGGC
>JADGOW010000264.1 GCA_017882765.1 Frankiaceae bacterium | reverse complement strand
GCGCGGATCTCGAGCACGTCGGAGCCCTCGTGCTGGTCGTGTAGCCGCCGCGGGCGGCCGCGCCTCGCAGTCCGCGCGTAGCAGGGCTCGGCCTGCGTTGAGGCGAAGGCCCGTCGCCGGACGAAAGCAGGGGTGGGCCGCCTCGCGCTGTTGAGTTCGGCCGAGAGGAATTGGTGCGCTCGATTAGCTTTAGGGGCGACCGAGAGTTCTGCATGTTCGTGGCAGCGGAAGTGAAAGCGGGCATGACGGCCCCCCCGGGTTGCGCGGCTCGATGCGGGTAGACAAGCGATCGATGATCGGCAGGGGCATGTGAGCGGCGAATACGATCCCGAGGTCTTCTCCTGGCACGTGCTTTCCGGCCGCAGCGCCGCCGGCTGTCTGATGAGCGAGATCCGTTGCCGAGCTCTCACGCGACCAACCAAAGACACCAACAAGTCCGACTACCGAAAGAGAATCATGAGCACCGACACCTCAGACGGCGCGGGTCAGGCCGTCGGCTGGCAGCCCGGAGAGCACGGCATGGTCACCTCCGAAGGGCTCAGATATCACATCGTTGCCAGCGGACGGGGCCCCGTCGTGGTCTTGGTCGCCGGGTTTCCGCAAACCTGCTATGCATGGCGCCGAGTGGCGCCCCTGCTCGCCGCGGAGTTCACGGTCCTCGCGGTCGACCTGCCCGGCCAGGGTGATTCCGACAAGCCAGTAGACGGCTATGACACGCGCACGACCGCGCGCCGACTACACGGCCTGCTCAGGACACTCGGACACGAGAGGTTCGTCTACGTTGGCCACGACATCGGGGCCTGGGTCGGGTACGCTCTTGCCCACGATTTTCCCGACGCGCTGCGCGGGGTGGCCTTGATCGACGGCAACATCCCCGGCGTCACGCTCCAGCCGACGATCACATTAGGTCCCGACAACTGGCGCAGCTTCCACTTCCTGTTCAACGCCGTTCGCGATCTACCCGAAGCCTTGCTTGCCGATCGCGAACGCATCCTGATCGAATGGTTCCTTCAGGGCAAGACCGCCAGCGTCCGGCAGACCTTCAGCCGAGCTGACATCGACGAATACGAGCGCGCCTATCGCATGCCCGGCGGACTGCGCGGCATGCTCGGCTACTACCGTGCCGTGCTGGAGGACATCGAGATCCATGCCGAACTCAACACCCGTCTCATCGAGGTCCCGGTGCTCGCGCTCGGCGCCGACTTCGGCAGCGCCCCCGATCTATATGAGCGGCTGCGGCCGCTCGGCAAGGATGTACGGGGCGGTGTCATCGCGGACAGCGGTCACTACATCCCCGAAGAACGACCCGACGCGGTTGCCGACCACCTGCGACAGTTCATCGCCACCCTGCCGTTGGGGCGCTCATGAGTGCCTAGTCGACGGCCGGCCCTCGCGCTTCGTCACGCCGATGCGCGGATGCGGCGATTTGGCGTTCGTCGCCGGCTGATCGTCGGCCTTGGCGGGTCGTTCACGGTCGTGTTCGGTCAGCACTCCATGGCTTTCATCTCAATCGAGGCAGAGGGCGGGTTTTGGGCCTAGCCCATGAATGCGATGAGTCGTTCGAGCGGGTGCTTGAGACGCTGGTCGCGAGCCTCGAGCAGGGCTGAGACGGAGGAATGCGCGTCATCCAGCAATGCAAATCCATGGAAACCCAGTCTGGCATCTCCTCTCCTCTCCTCCGCCCATGTCCGCACAGTCTGAGGTCACACCCGGTGTGAGGCGTCAACTGCTGGCAAAAGGAGTCGAAGGCTAGGCGGCGTGAGCCATCCTTTCGCCCCGATCCCTACCGACCGACGTCTCCGCCGAGGCGCCCAACTGCTCATCGGCCTCATCCTCTACGGCGTGACCGCTTCGATGCTCGTATTGGCCGGGCTTGGCCTGGATCCGTGGGACGTTCTGCACCAGGGGCTTTCGCGAACCTTTGGGCTCGGGATCGGCACCTGGGCGATCCTGATCAGCCTCCCCGTGCTGGTCTTGTGGTGGCCGCTGCGCCAGCGCCTGGGAGTCGGGACGGTCGCCAACGCCATTCTCGTTGGAATAGTCATCGACGTCATGCTGTCGCTCGCCCGTCCGCCGCACGCTCCGTGGGCACGGGGCACGCTCGTCGTCGGCGGCGTGATCGGCAACGGCGTCGCTACCGGCTTGTATGTCGGCGCTGGACTCGGTCCCGGAGCACGCCACGGGCTCAGCATCGGCATCGCAGCGCGTGGTCATTCGATGCGCGTCGTGCGCACGACCATCGAGCCAACCGTGCTCGTCACCGGCGTTCTGCTCGGCGGCACGTTCGGCATCGGCACGGTGCTCTACGCGCTGGCAATCGGGCCGATCACGCACTTCACGATTCCGGCACTATCCATCGACCCGCGGGAGGACGCGGGAGCATCATTTCAAACCGGTTCAAAGCCGGTGCCGCACCACCCGCGCTAGCCGACGCGTACACCGTCCACCGTCCACCGCGCGACAACCCAACATCGCGCGCTCAAGCCGTCGCCGAGGAAGAACCCCGTCTCCGCTCTACCGTCCTCAACTGACGGACCGCCCGCGGTAGCTTCCCCAACGCCGGAAGAAGCTTCTACTTCGTTGCCGACGCGACACTTTGGCCGCGACTGCCGCTTCGCGCCGGATCCAGAGGCCGCTGGGGTAGGCTCGCCAAAAGCATACGTCAAGACAAAAGGAGGGGCATGCGCCCGTCCGCGCATGTTCCCTGGTCCTCGCCAGCTGCGAGGCTCGCCGCGTCGTCAGGCGTTGCATGCCGTCGCTGATTGATCTGACGGCCCTGCTTTTCCGCGCCCGCGGGTACTCGCGACCGGTCGGCGCAGGACCGATCCGCGGCCCCGCTTTGATGCCGCGAGAGGTCCGATGGCCGCGAACGCAAGCGCCCTCCTTGTCGCCAATCTCGCGACCGTCGTCGTCGTCGGCCGTCGGTGGCTGCGACGACCTCACCCCGTGGACCTGCTTTCCGCGACAGCAGGGCGCATGCGCTTGGTCCCTGGTTTGCGCTCAATCCGGGTCTCAGGGCGTTCGCAGGACGAGACCTCCTATTCGCCGTGCGACGCGAGGTCGCACGCATTGAGTGAACTACCGGATTGGAGATC
>JADGOW010000114.1 GCA_017882765.1 Frankiaceae bacterium | reverse complement strand
TGATCTTCGGCAACGGGGTCTTCGTCGCCGCGGAGTTCTCGCTGGTCGCCGTCGACCGCAGCGTCATCGAGCGGCAAGCCGGCACCGACCGGCGGGCGGCGAGCGTGCTCGGGGCGCTTCGGCAGCTGTCCTTCCAGCTCTCCGGCGCGCAGCTCGGGATCACCGTGACGAGCCTGCTGGTCGGCTACATCGCCGAGCCCGCCCTGGCAGGCCTGCTGCGCGAGCCGCTGGAAGCCGCGGGGCTGCCGGCGGATACGGCGCACGCCATCGCCATCCCGCTGGCACTCCTGCTCGCCTCGGTAGCCCAGCTCGTCTTCGGCGAGCTCGTGCCCAAGAAATGGGCGATCAGCCAGCCGATGCGCGTATCCCGGGCCGTGGTGCCGTTCCAACGCGGCTTCTCCCGCGCGCTGGCCCCTGCCGTTCGGGCCCTCAACGGCCTGGCGAACCGCATCGTCCGCGCGATGGGGATCGAACCCCAGGAGGAGCTGGCCAGCGCTCGCACAACGGCGGAGCTGCGCTCGGTGGTGCGGACCTCGGCCCAGGAAGGCGCGCTGCCGCCGGGCCTCGCGAGCCTGCTCGGGCGCACCCTGCGGTTTCCCACCATGACCGCCGAAGACGCGATGACCCCGCGCATCGAGGTGGTGGGCCTGCAAGCCGATCAACCGGTGTCCGCCCTGCTGGAGACGGCACGATCGAGCGGGTTCACCCGCTTCCCGGTCTATCGCGCCGACATCGACGACATCATCGGGATGGCCGAAGTTCGGGACGCGTTCCGCGTGCCCGAAGGCGCCCGGGCGGCCCGCCCGCTGTCGGCAGTCTGCAGGCCGGTGGAGCGGGTACCGGAGACCCTGCGCGCCGACGAACTGCTCATGCGGCTGCGCCGGCCGGGCGTGCACTTGGCGGTGGTCGTCGACGAGTACGGGGGCACGGCGGGTGTCGTCACCGTCGAGGACCTGATCGAAGAGCTGGTCGGCGAGGTCGCTGACGAGTACGACCGCCCGAGGCCGCCCGGAATCCGCCGTCAGGCCGACGGCAGCGCGGTGCTGACAGGACTGACCAACGTCGATGATGTCCCCGACGAGTTGGGCCTGCGGCTGCCGGATGGGCCCTACGAGACGGTGGGTGGCCTGGTAGCCCACCGACTGGGCCGCCTCGCCCGCCCCGGCGACACCGTACGGTTCGCAGCGGTGAACACCCGCGACGGGTTGCCGAGCGACTGGAACTTGGTCGTGCTGTCGGTGGACCGGCACAGGGTGGGCGACGTGCGCCTCGTGCCCGTGGCCGGCCGAGACGCGGACGCCGCGCAGGGCGCAGCGCCGGCCGGCGCCGGCGGGAACTCCCCATGACCGCCTTGGCGCTGCTGGTCGCCGCACTACTGGTCGCGGGCAACGGGTATTTCGTCGCGGCCGAGTTCGCTCTGATCTCCGCGCGGCGGGACCGCCTGCAGGCGGCACCACGCCAGAGCAGCCGGGCCGTCCGTCGCGTCCAGCGCACCCTGGACGCGACCCGGCACCTGTCCTTGCTGATCGCCGCCGCCCAGTTGGGGGTCACGGTCTGCTCGCTGGGCCTGGGTGCGATCGCGGAACCGTCCGTCGCCCGGCTGTTCGAAGACCTCTTCGACGCGCTGCATCTGCCGGATCAGTGGCTGCATCCGGTCGCGTTCGCGCTGGCTTTGGGCATCGTCGTCGCGGCCCACATGGTGCTGGGCGAAATGGTGCCCAAGAACGTCACGATGGCGGGGCCGGAACGCACCGCCCTGTACCTGTGCCCGGCGCTGGCGAGGTTTGCGCGCCTCACCCGCCCGGTGCTGCTGGCCGTCAACTGGCTGGCCGACATCACGCTGCGGCTGGCCCGCATCGAGCCCAAAGACGAAGTCACGAGCACCTATGAACCGAACGAGATCGCCGGCCTGCTCGCCGAATCACGCCGAGAAGGGCTGCTCGCCCCCGCCGAGCACGCCCGGCTGGCGGGGGCCCTCGCCCTCGACGAGGACACGGCCCGCAGCGTGATGGTGCCCGTCGAGCGGCTGGTCACCGTGCCCTGGCACGTCAGCGCCGCCGAGCTCGAGCAGCGCGTCCTGGAAACCGGCTACTCCCGGTTCCCGGTCTGCGGGGCCAACGAAGGCGTGGCCGGCGCGGTGCGGCTGGTGGGCTTCGTACACGCGAAGGATGTTCTGGAGGTGTCACCGGGCAGCCGGCATGTGCCGCTGCCGCCCCGCCGGCTGCGGCGCATGGTCGACGTCGAACCGGATATCCGCCTGTCGGGGGTGCTGGGCATGCTGCGCCGCGCCGGGACGCACTTGGGCCGGGTCGTGGACGCGGACGGCGCAGCGCTGGGCGTTGTGACGCTCGACGATGTGCTCGCCCGGTTCGTGGGCGGGGCGGTCGGCGGGACGGACGGTGGGCCGGTGGGTGGGCCGGATGATGGGGCCGCCGGCGGCGGGGCTGGGCCAGCCGATACGCAAGGATGAGCGGAGCCTGATGCCAGCGAGCAGAGCTGATGGCTACCGGCACGTCCTGCCGCACCGGGATGTCGAGGGAGCTGCCGTGCGGGTGACCTACCTGGGGCACGCGACGGTCCTCATCGAGGTGGACGGCGTCCGGGTGCTCACCGATCCCCTGCTCCGCCGCCGGATCGGCCCGCTGGTCCGGCTCGTGCCGCTGGCCGACGTCCCCGTCACCGGCATCGACGCCGTCCTCATCTCACACCTGCATTTCGACCACTGCGACCTGCCCTCCCTCGCCGCACTCGGACGCGACACCCACGTGATCGTTCCGATCGGCGCGGGGCCGTTCCTGCGCGGCCACGGGTTCCGCCACGTCACCGAACTGGCCTGGGGCGGGTCCACCCTGGTGGGAGCGGTCGAGGTCACGGCCACGGAGGCCGTTCACGACGGCCGCCGGCTCATGGTCGGGCCCCGGGTGGATGCGGCGGGCTTCGTCCTCACCGGCACCAGCGGCGAGGCCGTCTATTTCGCCGGCGACACGAATCTCTTCCCGGGGATGGCCACGCTTCCGGGGGTGCGGGACGAGGTCGCCGTCGCGCTGTTGCCGGTCTGGGGCTGGGGACCCAATCTGGGGCCGGGCCACCTCGACCCGGCGCGGGCGGTTGAGGCGGCCGCAAGGATCAGACCCCGCCACGCGATGCCCATCCACGCGGGGACCTACTACCCGGTCGGGCTGCGCCGGGTCTACCCGCGCAACATCGTGGAGCCGCCGGCAGACTTCGCCACCGGCGTGTCAGCGCGTGCGCTCCCCACCGAAGTCGTCGTCCCGCAGCCGGGTACCGTCCTCGTCACGTGAGCAGGGCAGCGGCGCCAGTTCCGGGCCTCGATGATCAGGAAGCCCCGACAGCCCCGACAGCCCCGCCAGCCCCGCCAGCCCCGCCAGCACACATCAGCACCACGAAGGCGGTTTGTCACGGTTTTCAGACCGGGGCATTCCTCGCGAATAGGACCGTGCTGGTGTCAGTGTGTGCCGGCAAACCGACAAAACGGACCGAGCTGGTGCTGATGTGTGCCGGACGAGCGTCGGGCCGGCGTCGGGCGGGTGCGACACGGACTGCGGACATCGACCGGGCCGCAGTGCGGGGCTGCGCCCGCGACGCGGCGTTCGAGCCGGACGCGGCAGCGGCCGGATGCGGGGACGGCCGGACGCGGCAGCGGCCGGATGCGGGGACGGCCGGATGCGGCGTTTGGGCCGTCTGCCATCCTGGGCGCTATGCCGACACAGAGCCGCGTCCTGTACCGCGGCTGGGGCGTCGTGGCCGGCATGGCCCTCCTGGCCACCGCCTGCGCTTCGGGGTCGGCGCCGGGAGCCCAGCCGGCAGGGCCCACAGCGACCCCGGTCCCCCCGAGCCCGACCGCCTCCCCCAGCCCCGCTCCTCCAGGCCCAGGGCCCACTCCCACGCTCGTGCCCGGCACGCAGCTCACCGGCGCGGGGGCGTTCGAGGGCCCGGTGCGACAGGTGCCCGTCAACGGTATCAAGATCGGCTACCGGCAGTTCGGCACGGGCCCGGACCTGATCATGGTCATCGGAGACAGCGTGGCCATGAGCCTGTGGACGGTCGACGTGCTGACGAAGCTCGCGCAGCACTTCCGGGTCACGATCTTCGACAACCGGGGGGTGGGTTACTCAACCGAAAACCCGGCGCAGCCGATCACGATCCCGCTCATGGCCGACGACACCGTGGGGCTGATTCAGGCGCTCGGCCTGCGCTCCCCCACCCTGCTCGGGTGGTCGATGGGCGGTGAGATCGGCCTGACGGTCGCCGCGCTTCACCCGGGCGTCCTGACCCGGCTCGTCAGCACCAGTGGCGACGCGGGAAGCCCGCATGCCGTCCAGCCCAGCCCGGAAATCCAGAAGGAGCTCGACGACCCGAACACAACCCCCGCCCAGTTCCTCGACCTGCTGTTCCCGGCTTCGGCAGTGGCGGCCAAACAGGCCTTCGCCACGCAGTACCTGCTCGTCCCGCAGCAATCGGCCAGCCCCCGGGTACTACACCAGCAATACGAGGCCGAAGGGGCCTTCGCCGCAGACACAAGCACCTGGGATGCCCTGCCGAGCATCACGATTCCCGTTCTCGTCACGAACGGCACCGAGGACGTCGTCAACCCGGCAACCAACGCCACCATGCTCAAGGAGCGGATCCCGAACGCGACCCTGACCCTGTTCGATGGCGCCGGACACGGCATGCTTTTCCAGGACACTGCCCGGTTTGTGGGTGTCGTGGCCGAGTTCGCGCGCTGACCGGCAAGGCGGTAGGCACACCGGCAGCGAAGATTGCGTGCCCCCGACAAAGCGCCGGACCCCCCATAGACCCGGAAAAAGCGGATAGTACGGTCATTCCTGCAAACCAACCCGGTCGCAACGTCGCGCTACCAGCCCGCGACCCCGGTGGCAGGAGTGCGGATGACAGCGCAGCAGCAGCTCGTGGCGGCCCGGCCACCGGCGGCCCGGCCACCGGCGGCCCCGCCGCGCAGGCGTCGACACCGCATCCGCAGGGTGATGCGCTCCCGGGTGTTCCGCGTGATCGCCGCAGTGCTTCTCGTGCTCCTGATCTGGACGAGCTGGTCGATCGGACAGGCCCTCACGGCGCCGGGAACCGACAGCGCGGCCTCCCGGCTGGCCGAGTGGGCCCGCGACCATCGCCTGGGGTGGGTCGTCACGGATCTGGAGAAGATCCAGTACTGGCTCAACCCGCCCATGACCGGCGGGACCCCGGCGGGCGGCATTCCCAGCATGAACGACCCCGCAGCCCGACCAGGTGGCGGCACCGCTCCGACAACGCCGCCTGCCGCCGTGCACGTGCCCGCGCACCTGCCGGCACCAGCCGTGGTGCGGGTCATCGCGGGCGCCCCCCTGGCCAACGAGGGCCGGTGGCAGACCGTGGGCGAAGTCGCCGGCCTGCCCGCAGTACGGGTCGCCTACGTCCGCCCGGACAACGTCCACACGTCCTACCTGGTCGGCGTGATGTGGCTGGACCCCAAGCTGCTCATCGCCCGACTGCATCCCGGCACGACCGACCCCGGCGGCACCTGGCCGGAACCGTCGCTCATCCCGCCCCAGTGGCGGGCGACCGCCATGGCCGGGATCAACAGCGGCTTCCGCCTCGGGGACGCCTCACGCGGCGGCTACTACGCGCACGGGCGACTGGTTTCCCCACTACGTGATCATGCTGCCAGTGTCGTCGTCTACAAGAACGGCACCGCGACTGTGGGGGCGTGGGGACGCGACGTCACATTGGGGCCCCAGGTCGTCGCCGTCCGGCAGAATCTCGATCTGCTCATCGACGGCGGGGGTCTCAACCCCACGTGTGCCACCGACAGCGCGAGCGAATGGGGCGCGACGCTGGGCAGCAAGGCCTACGTGGCACGCTCCGGCCTGGGCATCACGAAGACCGGCGCACTGATTTACGTCGGTGGGCCGGCGATGTCGGTGTGCACCCTCGGTCAGGTCATGCTGGCGGCGGGCGTAACACGCGGCATGGAATTGGACATCAATCCCGGCTGGATCCGCGGCGCCTACTACGCTCATGACGGCGCTACAGTGACGCCGCACCGTTTGATCGATTTTTCCGATGTCGAGCCGCCGCCCCCACCCGACCGCCTCTTCAACATCTCGACCAGGGACTTCTTTGCTTTCTACGCACGCCAATGACGGCATCTGATCTCGTCCGAGACCCATCGGCCGCGCCGGGCACGCAGGGTCCGGCGCCAACGATCGGGCCGGTTTCGGCGATGACGGAGCCGGCCGGCGTCTCGCAGCCCACCGGGCCGGTGGCGGTTGCCCGCGGGCTGGTCCGTGCCTGCCGGCCGCGGCAGTGGGCCAAGAACGTGCTGGTGCTCGCCGCGCCGGCCGCCGCGGGCGTGCTCTTCGAACCTGGCGTCCTGCGGGCCACAATCATCGCGACAGTCGCCTTCTCGCTGTGCGCCAGTGGGGGGTACCTCCTCAACGACGCGCTCGATGTGCACCGGGACCGCCTCCACGAGGTGAAGCGGCATCGCCCCGTCGCGTCCGGCCGGGTGCCCGTCGGCCTCGCGAAGACGCTCGGCGCGATCCTCATGGTCGGCTCGGTGGCAGCCGCGGCAGTTCTGGTCAACTGGCAACTCGCCGGCGTCCTCGCCGGCTACGCGTGCCTCACGTTCTCGTACTCGTCCTGGCTCAAGCACGTCCCGATTGTGGAGATGCTCGCGGTCGCTGCAGGCTTCCTTCTGCGGGCCGTCGCCGGCGGCGTGGCGACCGACGTGCCACTGTCGCCGTGGTTCCTGACGGTGGCGACGTTCGGCTCCCTGTACATCGTGGCCGGCAAGCGCTTCGCCGAGGCGAATGCGCTTGGCGATCAGGCCGTGCATACCCGGCGCTGCCTGGCCGCCTACCCTCCCGCCTACCTCCGCCAGATGCGGGAGGTCTTCGCCGGCATCACGCTCTTGGCGTACTGCCTGTGGGCCTTCCAGGGCGACCCGGCGGGGCCGCCGTGGGCACAGCTGTCCGTGGCGCTGGTGACGTTCGGCGTCATGCGGTACGCGCTGCTGCTGGAGCGGGGCGAGGGGGGCGCGCCCGAGGACGTCATCCTCGGGGACCGGGCGCTGCTGATTGCGGCCGGGTTGTGGGTGGTGCTGTTCTGCCTCGGGGCGTGGCGGGTGGGCGCGTGACGCAGGGCGTGGCGGGTGGGCGCGTGACGGAGCTTCTGGCGGGCTGGGGTACCACCGCGCCCACGGTCGCCCACGTGCGCACCCCGAAGACTGCCACGGAGGTAGCCGCCCTCCTCGGCGACAACCATCCCCGCGGCCTGCTCCCCCGCGGCCTGGGCCGCGCCTACGGCGACGCGGCGCAGAACGCCGGCGGCCTGGTCGTGCGCACCAGCGCTCTTGACCACATCGACGTCGACGAGTCGGCAGCAACCGTCACCGTGGGCGCGGGCGTGAGCCTGGACGCGCTTCTGCGCGTCGCGCTGCCCCGCGGTCTGTTCGTGCCGGTGACCCCCGGCACCCGATGGGTCACCTGCGGCGGGGCGCTAGCGTGCGACGTGCACGGCAAGAACCACCACGTGGACGGCTCCTGGAGTCGCCACGTCAGCCGCTTCGGGCTGGCCACGCCCCGCGGCATGCTCGACGACGTCCTGCCGGGCTCGCCGGAGTTCGCGGCGACGGCCGGCGGGATGGGCCTCACAGGGCTGATCACCGACATGACCATGCAGCTGATCCGGGTGCCGACCGGCGCCATCGTGGTCGACACCGAGCGGACGCCGGATCTCGACGCCTGCATGGCACGGATGCTCGACAACGACGCCGACTACCGATACTCGGTGGCGTGGCTCGACTGTCTGGCACGCGGGGGGAAGGCCGGTCGGGGCGTGCTCACCCGCGGCAACCACGCCGAGGTCGGTGACCTGCCCGGGGGGGCGCGCCGCGACCCGCTGCACTACGCGCCCACCACGCGCCTGACCGCGCCGCGCGGGCTGCCGTCGGGCCTGCTCAACCGCCGGGCGGTGACGGCGTTCAACGCCGCCTACTACCACCGGGCCCCCGCCCACGCGACGGGCGTCGAGTCGCTCGCGGGCTATTTCTACCCGCTCGACGTGATGTCGCACTGGAACCGCATGTACGGGCCACGAGGCTTCCTGCAGTACCAGTACGCAGTGCCCTACGGCCAGGAGGACGTGGTGCACCAGACACTGCGCCGCCTCGAGGCCGCCGGCTGCCCCAGCTACCTGGCTGTGTTCAAGAGGTTCGGGCCGCAGGACGGGCTGCTGGCGTTCCCGCTGGAAGGCTGGACCCTCGCGCTGGACATCCCCGCCGGCGCCCCCGGGCTGGCCCGGGTGCTGGACGGCCTCGACGAACTGGTGGCCGACGCAGGCGGGCGGGTCTACCTTGCGAAGGACTCACGGCTGCGCCCCGACCTGCTGCCCGCGATGTACCCGCGGCTGGACGAATGGCGCGCGATTCGCGACAAGCTCGACCCGGAGGCGACGATGCGTAGCGATCTCTCCCGCCGCCTGGGGCTGGTATGAAGGACGCCCTCGGCGGCCTCCAGCACGTACTGATCTTGGGCGGCACCAGTGAGCTGGCCCTGGCAACCCTGCGCGAACTCGACCTGCGTCCCGGGGCCCGGGTCGTGCTGGCCGGCCGCGACCCCGAGGCTTGCGCCGCTGCGGCTCCCCCACTGCCCGGCGTCGCGGTGGTGACCAAGCGGTGGGACGCGCGCGACCCCGGCTCCGGCGCTGCCCTGGTCGACGAGATCGTCGCCGAAGGCCAGGATCTGGACCTCGTCTTGGCCGCCGCCGGGATCCTGGGAGACCAGGAGCAGGCGGAGAAGGACGCGACCGTGGCGGTCGAGGTGCTGCAAACCAACCTCGTCGGCCTCGTTGCCGTCCTGCTCCCGCTGGCGTCGGCCCTGCGCGACCAGGGGCACGGCCACGTCGTTGTCTTCTCCTCCGTCGCCGGCCTGCGCGGGCGCCGCAGCAACTACGTCTACGGGGCCAGCAAGGCGGGGCTGGACGCCTTCGCCGAAGGCCTGTCGGCGGCGCTGCAGGGCAGCGGGGTGACCGTGACGGTGGTGCGGCCCGGGTTCGTCACCGGCCGGATGACGGAAGGGATGCCGACCCCGCCAATGTCCAGCACGCCGCAGGCCGTGGGCACAGCAGTCGCCGCCGCCATCCGGCGCGGGTCGGAAGTGGTCTACGTCCCGCCCTCGCTCAAGCCGGTCTTCGGGGCCCTGCGGCTGCTCCCGAGGCCGCTGTTCCGCAAGGTGCCCGGCTGAGCCTGCGCTCGGGAGCCCGCCGCCGTACCACCAGTCGGACCACCAGACTGGCGCTGTGCCCGGATCTACGATCTCGGCTTGCGGCGGGTCCCGGGGAAACTCGTCTCCCCCGCCGAGATCACCGCGGTTGAGGGCTCCTGGCCCTCCTCGGCGACCGGCTCCGCCCCTGTCTCCCCAGTGACGTAGCGATACACGAAGCCCGCGATCGCCCCGCCGGCGAGCGGCGCCACCCAGAACAGCCACAGCTGGCTGATCGCCCAGCTGCCCTGGAACAGCGCGGGGCCCGTCGAGCGGGCCGGGTTCACCGAGGTGTTCGTCAGCGGGATGGTGACGAGGTGGATCAGCGTCAGCGACAGTCCGATGGCCAGGGGGGCGAACCCTTTCGGGGCCCGGCGGTCGGTCGCGCCGAGGATGGCGAACAGGAAGATCGCCGTGAAGACGACCTCGGCGACGGCGCAGGACGCCAGGTTGTACCCGTCCGGCGAATGGGAGCCGTAGCCGTTGGCAGCGAACCCGCTCGCCTGGGCGTCGAACCCGGACTTCCCGCTGGCCAGCGCGTAGAGCACAGCTGCAGCCACGATCGCCGCGACGACCTGGGTGACGATGTAGGGCAGGACGTCGCGGGTGTCAGCCCGCTTGCCCAGCCACAGCCCCAGCGTCACGGCGGGGTTGAAGTGGCCCCCGGAGATGTGCCCGAAGGCGTAGGCCATCGTGAGCACCGTCAGGCCGAAGGCCAGGGCAACGCCCAGCAGCCCGATCCCGATCGTGGGGAACTTGGCGGCCAGCACCGCGCTCCCGCATCCACCCAGAACCAGTACAAACGTCCCGACGAATTCCGCCGCCAGCCGTTTACCTGTGGGCATGTGAATCTCCCATCGTCCGATGTATAGCGACCGCTGGTCACGCCTGACCGGGCCAATATCTGTGTCACGGTGGCATGACAGCCCGTCCTCAGGTAGGACTTCAGATCGTAAGCGCAGGGCACAGGCACTCCCCACGTTTTCAGCCCGGACACATCGGCGGCTGAAAAGACACGGGCGCCGGC
>JADGOW010000113.1 GCA_017882765.1 Frankiaceae bacterium | reverse complement strand
GGCAGTCTTCAACCTCGTTCCTCAGTTGCCGGCTCAGCCCCATGCCACCGGTCGGCCAGGCTTCACCGTCGAGAATGCACAGATCGATGTCACCGGAGTCGACGGCGTGGATGACGGCCTCGGCGTCGGCCGCCTCTTTCCAGTTGATCGGCTCGGCTTCGGGGTCCGGCCGCCGTCCCACAGCCAGCATCACGCGTTCCCGGGTTTCGGGGTCGTCGCTGTAGACGAGGACGGTGCTCATGCCGGCGACGCTCCTGTCGGGACGGGGACCCGGTTGCCTGCGCAGATTGCCGAGATTACCGGCGGCGGGTTGCCGCAACGGCACCGTACCCGGCACAGCCCGTTTCCACGGGGCACGGGGCCCCGCACCGGCGTCGCGACCGCCTGGCGGTCACCGCCTGGCGGGCGCTGGCAGATGCCGTGGGACGCTGGATACCCGGCCCCGTGCCGCTCACTGTTGGAGGAACGGTGGTCCAGATAAGCCCGCTGGCAGGCAAGCCGGCGCCCGAAGATCTGCTCGTCGACATGGACGCCCTGGTCGCGGCCTACTACGCAGACCATCCCGACCCAGCCGACCCGGCGCAACGGGTGGCGTTCGGCACGTCAGGGCACCGGGGCTCGGCGCTGCACCGCGCCTTCAACGAGGACCACATCCTCGCCGTCACGCAGGCGATCTGCGAGTACCGGCAGGGCCAAGGCATCAGCGGCCCCCTCTTCATCGGTGTCGATACCCACGGTCTGTCCGAGCCGGCCCTGCATACGGCGCTCGAAGTGCTCGTTGCCCACGAGGTGGACGTACGGGTGGACCCGGACGGCAAGCCGACCCCGACCCCGGCGATCTCCCACGCGATCCTCAAGCACAACCGTGGCGGGCCCGGTACGCAGGCGGACGGCATCGTCGTCACCCCGTCGCACAACCCCCCAGAGGACGGCGGCTTCAAGTACAACCCGCCCGACGGCGGCCCTGCCGGCACCGAGATCACCAGCTGGATGCAGGACCGGGCGAACGAGATCCTGGCGACCGGGCTGTCCGGAGTGCAGCGCGTGCCCTACGAACAGGCCCGGGAGCGGGTGGGCACGTTCGACTACACCGGTTCCTACATCGACGACCTGCCCAACGTCGTGGACCTGGACGCCATCCGAGCTTCCGGCTTGCGAATGGGCGTGGACCCTCTCGGAGGAGCGAGCGTCTACTTCTGGCAGGAGATAGCCGACCGGCACAACCTGCCGATCACGGTGGTCAACAAGATCGTCGATCCCACGTTCCGATTCATGACGGTGGACCGGGACGGCAAGATCCGGATGGACTGCTCCTCCCCGTACGCGATGGCGAGCCTCATCCGGCTCAAGGACCAGTTCGACCTTGCCTGCGCCAACGACACCGACTCCGACCGGCACGGCGTCGTGACGCGGGGCAGCGGCCTGCTCAACCCCAACCACTACCTATCGGTGGCGATCGCCTACCTGTACCGCAACCGGAGCAGGTGGCCGGCCAGCACGGCAGTCGGCAAGACCCTGGTGAGCAGCAGCATGATCGACAGGGTTACCGAGTCCCTGGGGCGTCGCCTGTTGGAGGTGCCGGTCGGGTTCAAGTGGTTCGTCGACGGTCTCATCGAGGGGACGATCGGCTTCGGCGGGGAGGAGAGCGCTGGCGCGTCGTTCCTGCGCCTGAACGGGTCGGTGTGGACCACAGACAAGGACGGGATCATTCTCGATCTCCTCGCCGCGGAGATCACTGCACGCACCGGAAAGGATCCCGGACAGGCCTATCGGGAGCTCACCGAGCTGCATGGCGATCCCGCCTACTCCCGCATCGACGCCCCCGCGACACCGGCGCAGAAGGACCGGCTGAAGAAGCTCAGCCCCGACCAGCTCGAGAGCGACGCGGTGGCGGGAGAGAAGATCCGGCAGGTACTCGACAAGGCACCGGGCAACGGGGCGCCGATCGGCGGCATCAAGGTCATTACCGACTCCGCCTGGTTCGCTGCCCGGCCCTCAGGAACAGAGGACGTCTACAAGATCTATGCAGAGAGTTTCCGTGGCGCAGACCACCTGCAAGAGGTGCTCGCAGACGCCCAGACGGTGGTGGATGCCGCCCTGTCATGACGTTGTGCGTAAGGAAGTGGGCCGGTGACGTGCTAGACCGTGACGTGTTAGCCCTAAGTGCTGGGCCCTGCCGTGATACGCCCTGACGCAGTGGGCCCTGACTCCGCGGGCCATGACGAAACGGGCAGAGTCCAGTGATCGACCTGCACTGCCACATCCTGCCGGGGCTCGATGACGGCGCGGCCGACATCCGCGACAGCCTCGGCATGGCCCGCCAAGCCGAGACGAACGGTGTGACGCAGGTCTGCGCCACACCGCACATCCGCCACGATCACGATGTCGTCATCGGCGAGCTCGCCGACCGGGTGGCCGCGCTCAACCTCGCACTCGGCCAGGCGGGATGCCGGACGAAGATCCGCACCGGCGGAGAAGTCGCTGAGTCGATCGTCAGCGCGCTCGACGACGACGAGTTACGGGCCGTCTCACTCGGGGGTGGCGGGCGATGGATCCTGCTCGAACCCGCTCCGGGCCCACTCTCGGACGGCCTCGACGACACGGTTCGTCAGCTCACCGACAGGGGTTTCCGCAGCCTCATCGCCCATCCCGAACGGCATCTGGGCGCCGACCTCCTCGACCGCCTGGGCAAGCTGACCCGCGCCGGCTCGCTGGTTCAGGTGACGGCGGCGGCGCTGTCCGATCCCGAGACCGCCGAAGGCATGGCGATCCTCGCCCGTGCCGGGGTCCTGCACGTGCTGGCCAGCGACTCCCACTCGTCCAGGTTCGGACGCCCGGTGGCCATCACGCTGGGGCTGGAGAGGCTGTGGGAGTTTCCCCTGCTGTCCCCCCACGTGGACTGGATCGCCTGGCGGGCACCGGAGGCCATCATCTCCGGGCAGGACACCGAAGCCCCCTACAGCCCGCGGGTCGAAGGATGAGGACGGAGCGGGGCGGGGTCGCTCAGCCTGTGCCGACCGGTCGCACCCGCACCTGGTCGAGCAGCTCTTCCACCACGGGACGCAACCCGCTGCCCAGGCCGTGCCGCAAGAAGTTCGCCGCCCCGGCGGCCATGCCGTAAACGAGGGCATCCAGCCACTGCTGCCCGCTCGCCCAGGCAGCCGCTACGGCGCCCATCATCGTGTCCCCGCAGCCTTCGCGGGAGCCGCGCTCGAATCGGGGGGGGATGAGCTCGAAGGCCTCGCCATCGGGGCTCACTGCGTAGGCCGGCTCAGCTGCCCGAGTCACGACGACTGACGCCGCGCCGGCGTCGGTCAGTCGGGCCACCGCCGCGCGCCGCTGGTCCAGCGTGTCGACGGGCCCCGCGATGTATTCGGCGAGCTCCCAGTCATTGAGCTTAACAAGGTCAGGACCGCTCTCCAGGGCCGAGTCGAGCCGTGGGCTGGACAGGTCGACCAGAACCGGCGTCCCGTTGGCGCGCACGTTCGACACGAGACTGGCATAGATCTCCAACGGCAAACCCTCACCCGGGAACGGGTTGCAGACGACGACCGCGCCCGCCCCGAGCGCAGCGGCGCAGGTCAGGGAGAACAGGTCGTCCAGTTCGTGCCGGGACGGCGGTGGGCTCCACGCGACGGCGATGACCCGTCGCTGTCCACTGCGGCGGTCGGCGACGACACAGCCGCTGCCTGCGTGCGAGTCCACGATGCGACACTGCCCCGGCAGGGCGTCCAGGAGCGGCCGGATGGTGGCCCCTATCTCCCCGCCGACCAGCCCGCACAGCAACGGGTCAGCGCCCAGCTGGCCGGCCATCCGAGCGACCCAGACGCCCTGCCCGCCGGGATGCAGATGCACGTCTTCCCCGGCACCGTCCGGCCGGGCCTCAATGGTGACGGTCAGCAGGGGATTGGGCCCGAAGACGACCACGCGCGGCGGCAGGCCCCACGACCCGGACGGCGGACGTCGCGGCACCCGCTCGACCCCGGCCCGGGGACCGTCCATGCTCCCGACCTCCTCGGCGCCACCGACGGGGGACCAGCCGGCGACATCGGCGATTGTCTCGTGTCCCCGGCAGCGCCGCGGGAAGCATGCCAGTCTTCACGGTTCCGGTTGACTGGCCAGACCGCGCGGGCAGCGGGCTTCCACGAGATCGCGGACTGGTTCGCAACCCTGGCCCGGGCGGAGAAGACCCACGCCGGGCGCCTCTGCCCCCCGATCACTGCTACCGACATCACCACCGACTACGCCGCCTACGGTCGGCGCCGTGCCGAGCTGCGACAGTGGATCATTCCACTGCGCGCGGCGCCGCGTTCTGCTCGGGGAACGCATGCTGCGCTCCCGCTGGGAGACGGAGCCCGGGCCGCCCTGCTTGACCTCGACGTCCACCGTCGAGCTCGTGGTAGAGCATCCTGAGTGCGCCGACGCCGTTCCGCTCAGCGCGGATCTCCGCTCCGATCTGGCTGCCGATCTCGGTGGGGACGGGAGCTGACAGGCAGGCTCGCCCTGCTCACCCTCCGGGCGCCCCGGCCCTTCCGCGGCTGGCCGCCTTCCGGGCCTGCCGCTCCTGGCGCGCCCGGGTTTCGGCCGCTGTGCGGGCCGCATCCGCCCGGGCGAGCGCGGCCAGCCGGGCGTTGTAGGCGGCGAGAGCGCCGCTGAGCGCTTCGTCTCCCTGTCCCCTGTCCGGGACGGCCCGCGGGCCGTCTAGACCACCTGTGCCGCCTGCAGCGGCCGCAGAGGTGGCAGCGGCCGCAGAGGTGGCAGTGACGGCAGCCGCCTCGCGGTCCAGATGCCGGTCGACCCGGCGGGCCTCCCGCTCGTCGGCGCGCGCCCACTGGATGAACAGGATCAGGAACACCACTGCCCCGACCAGCTCCCCGGCTGACCACATGATCGCGCCACCGGTGTGCTGGTCGTCAAGGGTGCCGGCGATCCACGGGACGTGCAGATCGGCGTAGTACTCGGCCCCGAACACGGTCGTCGTGCTCATCAGTGAGAGCCCGAACAACGCGTGCACCGGGAAGCTGATGAACAGAATCAGCAGCCGGGCCCAGTACGGGAGCCGGCCCGGAATCGGGTCGACCCCGATGATCGGCCAGTAGAACAGGCAGCCGCTGACCAGGAAATGCAGATGCAGCCACTGGTGCAGGGCGGGGTTTTCCAGCGACGCCGGGTACAGCGAGCTGTAGTAGACCGCATACAGGCTGACCGTCATGAGCACGAACCCGGTGAGTGGGAACGTCAGAATCCGGGCAACCGGCGTGTGCAAGGCGCGCAGCAGCACCTTCCGGGGCCGGGCGGACAGCGCGCGCAGAGCCAGGGTCAACGGAGCCGCGAGCGCCAGCGGGATCGGCGCCACGGTCGCGAGAAACATGTGCTGTGTCGCGTGGGCGCTGAAGGTGACGTCGGCGTAGGCGTCCAAGCCGGACATCAGCGCGCCGGCCACAAGCATCAGACCGAGCAGCCACGAAGCAGTGCGCCAGGGATTCCAGGCCACGCCGCGCCGGCGCAGGCGCAGCACACCTGCCAGGTAGAGGCCGGCGGCGAGCCCGATACCCAGCAGTAGCAGCGGCTGGGGATGCCAGTTGCCCAGGATCGCGGCTGCCGACGGCGGCGGGGGGACGTACGGGACGTCGGCGCCCCCATGCCCTGGCAGCAGGGCTGGATACGCCGCGTGGGCATCTCTGACAACTTCGGTCAGAAGGCCGAAAGCGCCGGTCAGAGCCTCCATCACGGGCGCAAGCGTAGGCGAGCACGGCGAGGTCTGCGCGCGTTCACCTGCGGGTCCGTGCCAGAATGCACGCCGTGGCAGCCGATGCCCTCCAAGAGGCCCCCCCGCACGCGGCTCTGACCAGGCCATCCATGGTCTCTGTCGGGACCATCGTCTGGCTGTCGTCAGAGCTCATGTTCTTCGCGGCCCTGTTCGCGATGTACTTCACCGTCCGTTCGATGAACGAGTCGGACTGGCCCCCGGTCAACGGCTCACCGCCCGGCGTCGGGCCCGTGAACCTGCACGTCAGCTACGCACTGATCTTCACGACGGTGCTGGTGCTGTCGAGCGTGACCTGCCAGCTCGGGGTGTTCGCCGCCGAGCGTGGGGACGTCTACGGGCTGCGCCGCTGGTTCGTGATCACGCTCCTGATGGGCTGCGTCTTCATCGGGGGGCAGTCGTTCGAGTACTTCGTCGAGAACGACTTCTCGATCTCTTCGAACGCGTACGGCTCGGTGTACTACATCACCACCGGCTTCCATGCCCTGCACGTGACCGGCGGGCTCGTAGCGTTCATCCTCCTGCTCGCCAGAACTACCTTCGGCAGGTTCACGCCAGACCAGGCGACGTCGGCGATCGTTGTGTCCTACTACTGGCACTTCGTCGACGTCGTCTGGATCGCCCTGTACGCGACCATCTACATCCTCCAGTGAGAGCCATGTCACACGTGACGAACGCCCGGTCCGCCCCCCGGCGGCGTCCGCTGCCCGCGACCCTTGTCGTCCTGCTCGGGCTGTTTGTCATCGCCGGCGTCTGGCTCCTCGTGGCGCCCCGGAGCAAGGCGCAGGGCACCGGGGACAACGCTGCGACGGTGACGAAGGGGCGCGTGCTGTTCGAGCGCGGGTGTTCGAGTTGTCACGGGCTGCACGGCGAAGGCACCAACCAGGCACCGACGCTGATCGGGGTGGGGGCCGCCGCCGCGGACTTCCAGCTCACCACCGGACGCATGCCGCTGCCCGCCCCGGGTGCCGAGGCCGAACGCCGGGACCCGATCTACCCGCCGGAGCAGATCGAGGCGCTGTCCGCCTACGTGGGCAGCCTTGCCCCCGGCCCGCCGATCCCCTCGATCGGCGACCAGCAGTGGAACGACGCCGACCTGGCCGAAGGCGGGGAACTGTTCCGCGCCAACTGCGCGTCCTGCCACCAGGCCGCCGGCAAGGGCGGTGCCCTTACCTACGGTAAGCACGCGCCAGCCCTCAGCGAAGCAACGCCCGTCGAGGCCCTCGAGGCAATTCGCACCGGGCCGGAGAACATGCCCGTCTTCTCTCCGACCCAGATCAACGACGATCAAGCAGTGGCCATCGCGAAGTACGTCCAATTCGTCACCAACCCGCCGGACCCCGGTGGCGCGGGGCTCGGCCACCTGGGCCCGATTCCGGAGGGACTCGTGATCTGGTTGATCGGCATGACCGGCGTGGCGGCCGCCGCCCTCTGGATCGGGTCGAGGCAGGCATGAGCGACAGCGACAACCGCGAAACCGGCCCCGACAGTCCCAACTCACCCGAGGGTGCCGACAGGGGCTGGGAGACCGGTGGCAGCGTCTTTGACCGCTCCAAGACAGGCAGTGGAGCGGCTGCGACGGGAGGCGGGGCAGGGTCGGGCGAGCAGGCGCTCCTCCAGGCGGGGACCTCCCGGGGAACCGGCCGGGCCAAGAAGACAGCGCCGGTGCCCGCCTTCTTGGGCCCCTACGCGACGATCCTGGCCCGCGAGGAACACCCCGACCGGGAGGAGGTGGACCGCCGGTCCTACCGCCGGGGCGTCCGCCTGGTGACGTTCTGGTTCGCGCTGGCCGGCGTGGCCGCAGTCGCGTTCATCGTGTTGAACTTCGCCGGCGACGTGCACAAGGAGTACTACACCCCGGTGCTGGGCATCTGCATCGGCGTGGCGATGGCGGGACTGGGGTTCGGGCTCGTCGTCTGGAACAAGCGCCTGATGCCCGACGAGGAGGCCGTGCAGGAACGCCACCCGCTGCACTCCTCCCCGGACGACGTCGTCGCCTTCGAAGAGGACTTCGCCCGGGGCTACCAGGAGACCGGGGTCGGCCGGCACAAGGTGCTGCGCCGCACCCTGCTCGCCGCGGCGGGCCTGCTGGGCCTCGCCCCGCTGGCTATGATCTTCAACTTCGGGTCGATCCCCCACGGTGAGCTCCAGGTCACCCGGTGGACGCGCGGGGCCCGACTCGCCACGCGGGACGGCGTGGCCCTGCGGCTCGGGGATCTCCCGATCGGGGGTATCGCGACGGTCTACCCCGCGATACCAGACCAGAACGGCAAGTTCGTCGCGCTCACCGACAACCAGACCGCCGCCGACAGCACGGTGATGCTCATTCGGCTGCGGCCGGGCGAGGACCAGCCGGTTCCGGGCCGGGAGACCTGGTCGGTCGAGGGCCACGTCGCGTACTCGAAGATCTGCACGCACGCCGGCTGCCCGGTCGGGCTGTACGAGCGGACGACGCAACACCTGCTCTGCCCGTGCCACCAATCGACGTTCCTGGTCACCCAGCACTGCCTCCCCATCTTCGGGCCGGCCGCGCGGCCACTGCCGCAGCTGCCGATCGCGGTGGACGCGGACGGCTACTTCATTGCCCAGAGTGATTTCATCGAGCCCGTCGGCCCGTCATGGTGGAGCCGCACATGAGCCTGGCAAAGAGGGCGCAGCATGAATCCCGCTTCATCGACGACCGGCTGGGGTCCTCAGGGTTCCTGAAGACCCAGCTCAACAAGGTCTTCCCGGACCACTGGTCGTTCATGCTCGGCGAGATCGCCCTGTACAGCTTCATCATTCTGCTGCTCACCGGCGTATACCTGTCCTTCTTCTTCCAGGCTTCGCCGGCCGAGACCATCTACAACGGCTCCTACGTCCCGTTGAAGGGCGTGACGGTCAGCCAGGCGTACGCCACTACTCTCGACATCAGCTTCGACGTGCGCGCCGGCTTGGTGATGCGCCAGATTCATCACTGGAGCGCCCTGCTGTTCGTCGCGGCGATCTCCGTGCACCTGTGCCGGGTGTTCTTCACCGGGGCCTTCCGCAAGCCCCGGGAGCTGAACTGGACGATCGGCGTCGGCCTGCTCACGCTGGGCATCGTCGAAGGGTTCCTCGGCTACTCGCTGCCCGACGACCTCCTGTCAGGCACCGGCATCCGCATCGGCTACTCCATCGTCCAATCAATCCCCTTCCTGGGATCCTGGCTCGGCTTCCTGGTGTTCGGCGGTGAGTATCCGGGCACCGAGATCATCCAACGCCTGTACGTCATCCATATTCTGCTGATACCCGGCATCATCCTGGCGCTCATCAGCGCGCACCTGGCGATGGTGTGGCACCAGAAGCACACCCAATTCCGGGGGCCCGGGCGCACCGAGAACAACGTCGTCGGGTCGCGGATATGGCCGAAGTATGCGGCCAACGGGTCGGCGTACTTCTTCGTCGTCTTCGCCATGTGCGGCCTGCTGGGTGGGCTGGCCCAGATCAACCCAATCTGGCTGTACGGGCCCTACGACCCCGCCAACGTCAGCGCGGCCTCTCAACCGGACTGGTACATGGGGTGGCTGGACGGCTCCACCCGATTGTTCATGCCCTGGGAATTCCGGGGCGCTGGGGTAACACTGTCACCGCTGTTCTGGCCGGCCATCATCATGCCTGGGTTGATCTTCACCGCCATGGCGCTCTATCCGACACTGGAGGCGAAGTTCACCGGGGACAGGCAATATCACAACCTCCTCGACCGGCCGCGGGACAATCCGACCCGTACGGCCATCGGTGCAGCGTCCATCGGCTTCTACATCGTGCTGTGGATCAGCGGCGGTAACGACGTCATCGCGTCGACCTTCCGGATCTCGCTGAATGCCATGACCTGGGTCGGGCGCATCGCCTGCATCACCGTGCCGCCGATTACCTACATCTTCACGAAACGGATCTGCATCGCGCTGCAGAAACGTGACGAGGAGCTGCGCACGCATGGGATCGAGTCCGGTCTCATTCGACAGCTCCCGAGTGGAGAGTTCATCGAGGTATCGATCCCGCTGCCCGATCCCGCTCCCATCGAGCTCACCCCCGCGGAACCCATCGAGGAGGGGCCGTCGGGCGACGGCGCCCGGCGGGAGGGCACGCTGGTCGGCCGGGCTGGGCGCGCAGTCAGCGGGTTCTTCGTCAACCGGGAAACAGGCCCCCCGGGGGGCTGAGGGCGACCCGGCCCGCGTGAAACGCGTGCCGTCGCTGCGATCGACATGGGAGATGATCTGCCCCGGCGGGGTCCCACGGGCCCCGCCGGGGCATTCTCAATTCAGGTGCTCGTGGATGCCGACAACGTGACCGGACCGCGATTGAACGCCTTGCTGGCCGCCCTGCGCGACGTGTCCGCCCGGATAGTGGCCGCGGGTTCGCGCGAGTCCTTGAGGGCGGTCTCGTGGCCCGGGGGTGCCCTGCTCTTCCCTCGCAAGGGCTGGCAGCGCGCGGACGTCGCCCTGGCCGACGCCTACACCCCCACCCCTGGCCCGCTCGTCATCGTCTCGGGCGACGGCGACTTCTCCCTGCTCGCGGCCCGTCACCCGGGGCCGGTGCTCGTCGTCAGCGAGGCAGCGTCGGGTCGGCTGCGCGCCGTCGCGCCGATAGTGGACCCCATTCAGGACGGCGTGGGGCCGCTGACCGCGTGGGTCCGAGCTGTGATGGA
>JADGOW010000016.1 GCA_017882765.1 Frankiaceae bacterium | reverse complement strand
ACGAACACACACGTGCACCGCGAAGTCGATTTGTCCGGATTTCTAAGCCCGGCATTCCGGGCGAATGGGATCGAGCTGGTGCTGATGTGTGCTGGCACGCCTCGCTATCTCCGACAATTCAGGCGGCGGCCTACGAATGCGGCCTACGAATGCGGCCACGGATTCGGCCGTGGCGTGGCCTCTCCGAACGTGCCGTACTCGGCGTCAACCGTCGACCGGGCTGCCGAGCCCGAACAGGTGGATGCCGCACCGCATCATCGAACTCCTAGATCCAGCCGGGGAACCACATGCGGTCCTGCCAGGACGACAGCGGGATGACCTCGGCCGCGAGGATCGGGTAGAGGAACACGAAGTTGGCCACCACGATGAGCAGGTACGCCCCTACCGCGATCCCGCCGACGGTCCTGCGTCGCTCGGACGCCTCCCGTGGCCCGAGCACCAGCTGGGCGACCGTGGTCAGCCCGAGGACGAGGAACGGCAGCAGCGGAAGCGCGTAGAACAGGAACATCGTCCGGCCCGGTTGGGCCACCCAGGGCACCCAGCTGAACAGGAAGCCGATGACCACCAGGCCCGCCCGCCAGTCGCGGCGACCGATCCACAGGACGAGGCAGGCGGCCAGCGCTACGAGCCCGACCCACCAGATGGCCGGGGTGCCGATGGCGAGGACCTCGCTGGCGCAGCCGTTCTGACTCTTGCATCCCGCCTGCCCGGACGGGACCGACTGGTAGTAGAAGCTGATGGGCCGCCCGAGCACGAGCCAGCTGAACGGCGAGGACCGGTAGGGATGGCCGGCGGTCAGATGCCGGTGGAAGTCGAGCTGTTCGGATTGATAGAAGATCCAGCTGTGCAGCGTCCCGAAGATCCCGGAGCCCTTGGCGTGGCGGTCGTAGCCGTCGGGGCTGAGGAACCACCCCGTCCATGATGCGGTGTAGACCACGATCGGCGCGACGATGAAGCCGACGGCCAGGATGGGGCTGTCCCGGCGCAGCGCCGCCAGCCAGGGCCGGCGGATGCCCGCGGTGCGGCGCGCCCCCACGTCCCAGAGGTAGGCGAGAACCAGGAACGCGCCGATGTCGTAGAGGCCGCTCCATTTGGTCGCGCACGCCGCGCCGAGGCAGGCGCCGGCGGCGAGCCGCCAGGGGCGCACGAGCACCCAGGGCCCAGGCCCGTCGCCGGGATCGGGCCCCGCGTCGAGCCGGTCGGCCAGCCGTCTTCGGCCGTCGTCACGATCGACGACCAGGCAGGCCAGAGCCGCCACGATCCAGGCCATCAGGAAGATGTCCAGGATGCCGGTGCGGCTCAGGACGAACTCCAGCCCGTCGAGGGCCAGCAGCAGCCCGGCCACGCAGCCGAGCAGGGTCGAGCGGAACATCCGCCGGGCCGCGCGTGCGAGCAGGAGGACGGCCACGGTCCCGGCGACCGCGGACGCGACCCGCCATCCGAGTTCGGGGCTGCCTTGTCGCACCCCGTTGGCATCTTCGAAGCCGAAGATCCACTCGCTGAAGGCGATCATCCACTTGCCGAGAGGCGGATGCACCGTGAACAGGTAGCCCCGGTTGTGTTCCACGCCGTTCTGCAGCAGGTCCCGGGCGTCGACGGTGTAGTAGGTCTCGTCGAAGATGATCCCTCGGGGCCGGTTGACGTGCCAGAACCGCCAGACGCCGGCGATGAGGGCGACCGCGATGGTCGCGAGCCAACCCTGGAGCCGGTCCGCGGGCATGGGGACGACGAGGCGGTCGCGCATGCTCGGCCGGGTCGGCGGCGCCGGACCGGCTTCCGGGGGAGCCGGTGCCTTCCCAGCGGCTGCCGTCACCGTCGCGGTCATCGGCGCCAGCGTAAACCGGCCGGCCGGTGCGTATCCGGCAGCGCCGCAGGCCGGCCGTCCGCGAACCGGGAACCCGCCGCAGCTGGCAAGGCCCGTCTTCCGGGCCCCTGCCGCAGGCCGGCTGGGCCGCGTTCCTGGCAGCCGGCACCCGCACCGGCCAGACTGCTGCCGTGGCTGAGCGCGGGCGCATCCTGCTCTGCGGAACCCCGATCGGCAACGCCGGGGACGCGAGCGGGCGCCTCGCCGACGTGCTCGCGACGGCCGAGGTCGTGGCGGCAGAGGACACCCGGCGGCTGCGGCGCCTGACCACCGCACTTGGCATCGAGCTTGCGGGCCGGGTCGTCTCCTACTACGACGCGGTGGAGGAGCGCCGGGTACCGGAATTGCTCGCCGCAGCGCGCTCCGGGTCGACCGTCGCGGTGGTGACCGACGCCGGGATGCCCGGGGTGTCCGACCCCGGCTACCGCCTGGTTGCCGCGGCTGCCGCGGCGGGCATCCCGGTGAGCGTCGTACCGGGCCCCTCCGCGCCGACGGCGGCCCTGGCGGTCAGCGGGCTACCCACCGACCGGTGGGTCTTCGAGGGCTTTCTCCCGCGCCGTCCCGGGGCGCGCCGCGCCCGCATAAAGGAGCTGGAAATGGAGCGGCGCACGGTGGTGCTGCTCGAGGCGCCGCACCGGCTGGCGGCGGCGCTGGCGGACCTGGCGGCGGGGTTCGGCCCGGACCGCCCCGCAGTGCTTTGCCGCGAGCTCACCAAGACGCATGAGGAGATCGTCCGGGCTGGTTTGGGCGAGCTGGCCGCCTGGGCGGGGGAGCGCGAGGTTCTCGGTGAGATCACGCTGGTGGTCGCGGGAGCCGCGGCGGCGCCGGCCGCCCCGTCCGCCGACGAGCTTCGGGCCGCGGTGGACGAGTTGATGCGTACCGGCCTGTCCCGCCGGGACGCTGTCACCGCGGTGGCCGGGGATCGGAGGCTGCCCCGCAAGCTCGTCTACTCGGCCGCGGTCACTGGTTCTGGGCCGTGAGTGATCATGCCTCGGACTCAGCGCGGCGCCACCCACGAGGCCAGTTGGCCGCACACCCGGTTGCCCGCTCTCCGTACCCTGTGACCATGGCCGAAAGCGATGGGGTCGACAGCGCGGGGGCTCCCGAGAAGGCGTTCTACGTCACGACGCCCATCTACTACGTCAACGACGCCCCGCACATCGGCCACGCGTACACGACGGTCGCCGGGGACGTCCTGACCCGCTGGCACCGGCAACGCGGCGAGAGGGTGCACTTCCTCACCGGGACGGACGAGCACGGCGAGAAGATCCTGCGGGCGGCCGAGGCCAACGGGATGACGCCGCAGCAGTGGTGCGACCACATGGTGGAATCCGCGTGGAAGCCGATGTTGGCGGCGATCGACGCCGCCAACGACGACTTCATCCGCACCACCGAGTTGCGGCACACCGGGCCCGTTCAGCAGTTCCTGCGCGTGCTGCATGACCGTGGCGAGGTCTACGAGGGCACCTACACCGGCCCGTACTGCGTCGCGTGCGAGGAGTTCAAGCTGCCCGGCGAGCTCCTCCAGCCCGGGGATCGCTGCCCGGTGCACGACCGCCCGGTCGAGCAGCTCTCGGAGGAGAACTACTTCTTCCGGCTCTCGGCCTACCAGGACAGGCTGCTGGCGCACTATCGCGACCACCCGCAGTTCGTGCAGCCCGACTCGGCGCGCAACGAGGTCGTCCGGTTCGTCGAGAGCGGGCTGCAGGACCTGTCACTGTCCCGGTCGACCTTCGACTGGGGCGTGAGCGTGCCCTGGGACTCCAGCCACGTCGTGTACGTCTGGATCGACGCGCTGCAGAACTACATCACGGCCGCCGGCTGGGGCAGTGACCCGCAGCGCTTCGCCGGGCTGTGGCCGGCGGACGTGCACCTCGTCGGCAAGGACATCCTGCGCTTCCACGCGGTCATCTGGCCGGCGATGCTCATGGCTGCCGGCCTGGCGTTGCCGACAACGGTCTTCGCCAACGGCTGGCTGCTCGTCGGCGGCGAGAAGATGAGCAAGACCAAGCTGACGGGCATCCCGCCGCAGCGCATCACCGACCACTTCGGCTCGGACGCCTACCGCTACTACTTCCTGCGCGAGCTGTCCTTCGGCCAGGACGGGTCGTTCAGCTGGGAGTCGATGGCCCAGCGGTACACCAGCGAGCTCGCCAACGATTTCGGCAACCTCGCTTCCCGGCTGACGAGCATGGTCGAGCGCTACCGGGACGGGTCGCTGCCGGCCCCGGCCCCCGAGCCCGCTCTCGCCGGGGCGCTGGAGAAGACCGTCCTGCTCGCTGACGACCGGATGTGCGCGATGGATTTCCAGGCCGGGCTCGCGGCGGTGTTCGACTACGTGCGGCTGGTCAACGGGTACGTGACCGACTCGGCGCCGTGGGTGCTCGCGAAAGACCCTGCCCGTGCGGCCGACCTCGATCGCGTGCTCTACGCCACCGCCGAGAGCCTGCGGGCCCTGGCCGTGTTGCTCAACCCGGTCATGCCCAAGTCGTGCGCGAGGCTGTGGACGTCGTTGGGCGCGGAAGCGGCGCTCGGACCGTTGGCGGCGCAACGCGTCCAGGACGCCGGGCGGTGGGGCCTGCTCCAGGCCGGCAGTCAGGTCCGCAAGAGCGAGGTTCTCTTCCCCCGGCTGCCCGACGACGAGCCGGCCCCATGAACGCCGGCGACCCGCCCCCGCCGCCCGTGCCCTTGCCGCTGCCGGTGGCCGACTCGCACGCCCACCTGGACCTGATGGGCGTGCCGATTCCCGAGTTGCTGGTGGCGGCCAACGGAGCGGGCGTGAACCCGATCATGACGGTCGGGATCGACGTCCCGAGCAGCCAATGGGCCGCCGCGACCGCCGCGCGGGAAGAAGAGATCCACGCGGCGGTCGCCATCCACCCGAACGCGTCGGGGGGCGGGCTGCCCGATGCCGACTACGACGAGATTGCCCGGCTCGCGGCGCTACCGCAGGTGCGCGCCGTCGGGGAGACCGGCCTGGACCACTACCGCACGGGCCCGGACGGGCACGCGGCGCAGGAGGAGGCGTTCCGGCGCCACATCGCCATCGCCAAGGACACGGGCAAGGCGCTGGTGATCCACGACCGGGATGCCCACGATGACGTCCTGCGCGTCCTGGCGGAGGAGGGGGCGCCCGAGGTCACCGTCTTCCACTGCTTCTCCGGGGACGCGGACATGGCCCGGGTCTGCGCCCGGGCGGGGTACTACATGTCCTTCGCCGGCAACCTCACTTTCCGCAACGCCGACGATCTGCGGGCGGCGGCCGGCGCCGCTCCCGACGAGCTGCTGCTGGTCGAGACCGACGCACCGTTCCTGACCCCGATGCCGTACCGGGGCCGTCCCAACGCGCCCTACCTCGTCCCGTTCACGGTGCGGGCCCTGGCCGCGCTGCGCGGCCTCGACCTGCCCGATCTTTGCTCGATCTTGTCTGCAAACTGGACAAAGGCGTTCATGGCCGGCTGACCTGCGGCGGTCCGCGAGGATGAGCGGCGTGGATCCTGCCCGCGGCCTGCTCTCGGGCCGCGACGTTCGGCGGCTTGCCGCCACGGTCGACTTCCGCCCTCGGAAGGCCCGCGGCCAGAACTTCGTCGTCGACCCGAACACGGTGCGTCGGATCGTCCGCCTCGCCGACGTCAGCGCCGCCGACACGGTGCTGGAGGTGGGGCCGGGCCTCGGGTCACTGACCCTGGCCCTGCTTGACGCGGGCGCGCAGGTTGTTGCGGTCGAGATCGAGCCTGTGCTTGCCCGCCTGCTTCCGGACACGGCCCGGGACTTCGCCGGGTCGGCGGCCGCCGCCCAGCTTCGGGTCCTGCCGGCGGACGCCCTGGCCGTCACGGCGGGCGAGCTGCCGTGGACGCCGTCGGCGCTGGTGTCGAACCTGCCCTACAACGTGGCCGTGCCCGTGCTGCTCGGGCTTCTCGAACGGGTCCCCTCGCTGGTACGGGGCCTGGTGATGGTGCAGCAGGAGGTGGCCGAGCGGCTGACCGCGCCCGCTGGCGGGCGCGTGTACGGGGCGCCGACCGTGAAACTGTCGTGGTGGGCGTCCGCCGAGCTTGCCGGCAGGGTGAGCCGGGAGGCGTTCTGGCCCGTGCCGAACATCGACTCGGCGCTCGTCGCGTTCCGCCGGCATCCGCCGCCGCAGACCGACGTGACGTACCCGAGCTTCGCCGACGTCGTCGGCGCGGCCTTCGGGCAGCGGCGCAAGACGTTGCGGTCGGCGCTGGCCGACTGGGCCGGTTCGGCGGGTCGGGCGGAGCGGGTGCTCGTCGCGGCGGGCATCGACCCAGGCCGGCGCGGGGAGACCCTGCTCGCCGCCGACTTCGCTGCTGTTGCGGCGGCGGCTCGCGACGTCGAGTGATCGGCTACTCGAAGTAGCGCCGCGCCGATCCGCCGATCTTGACGCGCAGGTGTACCGCCAAGTCGGGACGGCTCACGGCCTGGCGCGCCCGGGGAACCACGACGGTCTCGATGCGTTCGCGGACGAACGCCAGCTGTGCTGTCTCCGACAGGGACACGTCCAGCTTCAGCAGCGGGTTGAGACCCGAGCCGAACATGCGCGCCGAGGCGTCGGAGACGCCCCAGATGTGGGCCACGTCGGCGACGACGGCCGCCGTCAGCGCCCCGGCAAGGATCCGCGTCGAGCCCACCGACTTGTCGTCGTCGAGGGTCACGCTGGTCAGCCGCGACGTGCCCGCCTGCGCCAGCAGCCAGCGCAAGGACAGCAGCGCGAGCACCCCCGCGGCGGCGCCGACGACAGGCCAGAACCAGGGGCTTCGAGCCGTGTAGGAGCGTTCCAGTCCGGTGAGCAGCAGGGCGCCACGGGTGTCCTCGCCGATCCAGTCGCCGAGGGTCCCGCTCGCGGCAAGGAGGGCGGTGGTGCCACCGGCGATGAAGACGATCCCGAGCAGCACGAACACCACGCGGTTGACGGTGTCGACCCGGCTCATGCGGACGTTCCCCCGGCGGGCCCACCGGCCCCACCGGCCGCCGGGACGTGGTGGACGCGCACCTTCAGGGTGGGCGGGGCCACGAGGTGCAGTGCGTCGAGCGTGGCCGTGGCCCGTTGCCGCATATACGCCTCCATGCCGTGGATGGCGTCGGCCGGAGTCGCGACCGCCACGCGCGCAGTGCGCCGGGACACCCGGACCCTGGCCGCGGTGACACCTTCGACCGCCAGCGCCTCACGGCGCAGGACGTGCTCGACGCTGATGAGGGAGGTTTCGGCGCTGACAGCCGGCGCGTCCACGACAAGCGCGAGCGCGGGCTTGCCCCGCCACAGGCCCAGCAGCAGCAGGACCAGCCCGAGGGCCACGAGCCCACCCGCGACGAGTACCGGGCCGAGGTCGCGCCACGTGTTGCGGGTCAGCACCGGGACGAGCGCGCGCCAGTCCACGATGACGGGCCCCTGATCGAAGGCGGCCCGGATCACTTCTATGACGATGACGAGCCCGGCCGCGAACAACGCGGCCGAAAGCAGCAGCGCGACGACCCGGTTCAGTGCCCGCACGGCTCAGATCACCCGCTTGGCGGGGGGTGGCGGGCGCTCGACGACCAGGGCCGGGACGGTGACGTCGATGTGCTGCACCTGCATCCCGCAGTACTGCGCGATTCGGGCTGTGACGTTGCGCCGGACCCGTGCCGCCACCGCCCGCACCGGCTCCGGGTACTGGACGCCGATCGACATCGACAGCGTGACCCGGGTCTGATCGATCTTGGCGGACGCTCGAGCGCGTGCGTCCGCGCGTGGCGGGCCGAGGATCGCCCCGAACAGCCGCCGCGGCGGGCCGGTGGCCGCGTCAACCTCGATGGCGGCCCGCGCGGCGACCTTCTCCACCACGCGGGTCGCGATAGTGGTGCGTCCGCGCACCGCGGCGTCCACAGTCGGGCCGATCTTTGTGACATCGACTGGCCGCCGGGGCTCCGGGCGACCGGGCATCACTTCTCCCGGCGCAGCAAGGCGGCGACCTGGGTGAGGTCGAGCTCGCCCTGCACCACTTTGCCGACGGTGAAGCCGATCGTGGCAACGAAGGCGGTGAGCAGCGCCCCGGCGAACCCGTCGAAGGCCCACACCGCACCCAGAACGAGCCCGATCACCAGGCCCCACGTGCTTGCTTTCATCCCTGCCCCGTCCCTTCCGACACGTCGTCGATGTAGACGTCCACGACCTGCGCGGACGCGCCGGCCACGACCGTCCGGCGAACTGCCTCGGCCAGCTTGACCAGCGAGACGTCACGCCCGTCCACCCGGTACCGGGCGACCAGATGGATCTCCGCGGAGCCGGGCCCGACGCGCACCCCTGGCACCCGCCGGCCGGGTAGGTAGGTCGCGATCTCGCCGAACATCCCGGGCCAGAGCGCGGCCACGCCGGCGCAGCCCAGGGCAAGCGCCGCGACGTGCTCGGCGTCGGGCTCCGGCGTGGTCATCGCGATCACAGCACCCGGCTCGGCCCTTCCTCGTCGTCGGTGTCTATGTGGATGTCGTCGACGAGGATGTTCACCTCGGTGACCTGCAGCCCCGTCATCCGTTCCAGCGCGGCCACCACGTTGCGCCGGATGGCCTGGGACAAGTCGACGATGGAGACCCCGTACTCCACGACGACGTCGAGGTCGACGGCGGCCTGCCGCTCCCCGACCTCCACGGCGACCCCCTGGGTAACCCCGCCGCTCGGGGTGCCCCCCGGCAGGCGCTCCCGGATCGAACCCATGGCGCGGGCCCCGCCGGTACCCAGGTCGTGCACCCCGCTGACCTCGCGGGCGGCAATCGCCGCGATCTTCCGGACGACCGAGTCCGCTATCGACGTGCGGCCCTGCGCAGTGAGCAGGTCGGTGTGCCCGGCCGCGTGGGCGGCCGGGATGCCCGCCCCGGGCAGGCTTGCCGCCGGCGCCGGGCTGGCCCCGCCGACGCCCGTTATCGACACTGCAGGGGTCGGCTCGGGAGTGCTCGTGCTCATCGTTGCCCCTTCACCGGTCGTGCCGTCCCCGCCGGGCTGCCCATCGAGCCCCGGGCGCCTGTGTGCGGGTTTAGCATCCCTGCGGGCGAGGTCCGCGTCACGCGAGCCACGACGACACCCGCCCTGTGCCCGAAGTATCACTGTGCCCACGATCCTTCCCTCAGGAGCCCCCGCTGCCGAGCCGCCATCCCGCCGGGTCCGGTCGGGGTCTGGCCCAGGTCCACGACCCGGTGACCGTCCGCGCCCCTGCCAAGATCAACCTTTTTCTTGGCGTGGGCGGGCTGCGCCGGGACGGCTACCACGCGGTCACCAACGTCGCGCAAGCCGTGTCCCTTTACGACGAGGTCACAGCCAGGGCCGCCAGGGGCGTGTCAGCCGCCGTGCGGGGCGAGGGTGCGGGCGCCGTGCCGAGCGGCCTGGGCAACCTGGCGGTTCGGGCGGCGGAGGCCCTGCGCGCCTACGCGGGCGTGCAGTCCGGCGTGCACCTTGAGATCCGCAAGACGATCCCCGTGGCTGCTGGCCTGGCGGGGGGCAGTGCCGACGCGGCGGCAGCGCTCGTCGCCTGCGACCGCTTGTGGCGCACCGGCCTGGATCGGGATGCCCTGACCAGCCTGGCGGCCGACTGCGGCAGTGACGTTCCGTTCGCGCTCAGCGGCGGTGTCGGGCTGGGGACCGGTCGCGGGGAGCAGGTGTCTCCGGTGCTGGTCGCCGGTGAATACCACTGGGTGCTCGCCTTCGCCTCGGGTGGGCTGTCCACCCCGGCGGTCTACTCGGAGTTCGACCGGTTGCAGGGGATTGGTGCGTTCTCGCCGGGCGCGCAGCCTGCGGTCGCGTCGCCGGATGGGATTGCGCAGGTCGTCACCGAGCCCCCACCGGCCGACGGGGTGCTGAGCGCCCTGCGGCACGCCGACGCCGGCCTGCTCGCCGACGTACTTCGAAACGATCTGGCGGCTGCCGCCGTGCGGTTGCGTCCCGACCTCTCGCGCACCCTCGACGCCGGGCGGGAGATGGGAGCGTTGGCCGCCATCGTCTCCGGATCGGGGCCGACCTGCGCGTTCCTCACGGCCACGCGCGACGAGCGGATCCGTCTGGCCGCCGGCATCGCGGGCGCCGGCGTATGCCGTGCCGTGCAGCAGGTCTCGGGCCCGGTACCCGGCGCGCGCGTCGTCAGCGATCCGCAGCGCTCGCCCACGGCACTCGACTCTTCCTGAGACGCGCTGCGAAATCGGCGGGATGGCACTCAAGTTCGCCGGGCGGCCAACCGATATGGCCGCATGATGCTGCGGGCGGTTCCCAACCGGCCGTTTCGGAGAGCAGACCTCCCCGGGCGGGGCGCGCCCTTCCTCGTGTCGGCTGTCGCGACCCTGCTCGTCCTGCTGGTCGAGACGCCGGGATCGGCCTGTTCCGGCTGGCGCCTGCTCGCCTGGGCCCTCGTGACGGCTTCGGTTGCCCTGCCCGCGGTCCTGGATTGGGAGCGGTTGCCTCGGGCCGCCGACCTGTTGCCCCCCGCCCTCTTCCTCGCCGCGGGCACCGTCCTGCTCACCGGCGACCACGCACCGGACGTCATCTGGATCCCGGCCTTCCTGGTCCCGCTGTTCTGGCTGGCCCTGCACCACCCCTACGGGCACCTGCTGCTCGGTCTCGTCGTGTCGGGAACCTGCGTATTCGCAGCGTTCCTCGCCGGGGCGCAGGTGCCCGGTGACTCGATGGGCTCGCTGATCCTGCTTGCCGCGGTCGTCTGCACGCTCACCCTGACCGTCTCCCGGATCGTGTGCGAGCAGCGGGCGTTGTCGATGCGCCTCAGCGACGCTGCCACGCATGATCCACTGACGGGCGTCGCCAACCGTCGCGCGCTGGACGAGGTGCTCACCCGCAGCATCGCCAACGCCGGGGCGAACAACCTGCCGATGTGCGTGGCCCTCGTCGACCTCGACTACTTCAAGCGGCTCAACGACGCACTCGGGCATCCGGCGGGAGACCGCTTCCTCGTCGAGGCCGTGCGGCAATGGCGCGCCGAACTTCGGGGCACCGACATGCTGTCCCGCTACGGCGGCGAGGAGTTCGCGATCGTCTTGCCCGAGTGCGGCCTTTCCGAGGCTGTGGGTGTGATGGAGCGACTCCGGCTGTCGACGCCCGGAGGGCAGACATGCTCGATCGGCCTGGCGGAATGGGTGCGGGGCGAAAGCGTGGACATGGTCTTCGCACGGGCGGACGCCGCGCTGTATTCCGCCAAGCGTCGCGGGCGCAACAGGGTGCGGGTGGCTGCCCCCCGGCCGGGCGAACCAGCGGCGCCGACGGCTCTCTGACCGCCGCGAGCGCGCAACCGGCAAGACCGCGCCCTGCCGGTGGGCGCCCTGCCGGTGCGGCATAGTTGAGGGGAATCTGATCCGCCGTGGTGTAATAGGCAGCACAAGGGCCTTTGGAGCCTTTAGTCCACGTTCGAGTCGTGGCGGCGGAGCCGGCCGTCTCTGCAATGGCGCAGCCGCCCGTGCCCGCAGCGGCGGAGCCGTTTCGCTACGCTGGCGGCGGGAGTGGCTGTGGCTGAGCCACTTGAACGATCCTGCCCGCAGCCACAGCTGGGTATCCTCGAAATGTCGGCGGGGTTGCCACCTCCTGTCGGCTGGCTCAGCCCGAGGAGGACGTGCGTGAGCGGCCACCCACCCGGCGCCGTCGTGATTCTTGCGGCCGGCGAAGGCACTCGCATGAAGTCCGAGACCCCGAAAGTGCTGCACCGCATTGGTGGGCGCAGCCTGCTCGGCCATGTGCTCGCGGCGGTGGCGCCACTGCACCCGCGGCGCACCCTGGTCGTCATCGGGCACGGCCGCGAGGCGGTGGCAGCGAGCCTTCCGCCGGGCGTGGAGCCCGTCGTGCAAGAAGAGCAGCACGGTACGGGGCACGCGGTCCGGGTCGCGCTGGAACACGCCGGCTCCTTCCGCCCCGAAGAGGTGGTCGTCGTCGTGCCCGGGGACGCCCCCTTGCTGACCACCGCGACCCTCGACGAGCTCGTGTCACGGCATGTCCGCGACCAGGCCGCCGTGACCCTGCTGAGCGCGGATTTCGAGAATCCGACGGGCTACGGACGGGTCGTCCGCAGCGCCTCCGGCGCGGTTCGTGCCGTCATCGAAGAGCGTGACGCCGACGCGGCCGTCAGGTCGGTGCGCGAGGTCGCGGTCAGCGTGTACGCCTTCTCCGCCGGCCCGCTGGCGGCCGCGCTCGCGCGGCTCACGACCGACAACGCCCAAGGGGAGGAGTACCTCACCGACGTCGTCGCCCTGCTGGCCGGCGACGGCGCGGGCGTGTATGCCTACCGGACTGGCGACGCCTCCGAAACCTGGGGGGTCAACGACCGCGCGCAGCTGGCCGCGGCCGGCCGCCGACTCAACGACCTCATCCTCGCCGACGCCATGCGCCGGGGGGTCACGGTGGCGGATCCGCTGTCCACGTGGGTGGATGTCGACGTAGAGCTCGAACCAGACACCATGCTGCTGCCCGGCACCCGACTGCACGGCCGCACGCGAGTGGCTCGGGGGGCCGTGATCGGCCCGGCGTCGGTCCTGACCGACACGATCGTCGGCGAACGGGCCACAGTTGAGAATTCGACCTGCCGGGGCGCCGAGATCGGGCCGGCCGCCGAGGTGGGGCCATACACGTTCCTGCGTCCCGGCGCGCGGCTGCTCGCCGACACCAAGGCCGGGGCCTATGTGGAGATCAAGGCGTCTGTGCTGGGTGAGGGCACGAAGGTGCCGCACTTGTCCTATGTCGGCAACGCGAGGATCGGTGAGCGAACCAACATCGGGGCCGCAACCGTCTTCTGCAACTACGACGGGCAGCGCAAGCATCAGACGACGGTCGGCGACGATGTGCGGATCGGGTCGGACACGATGCTCGTGGCTCCGGTGGAGATCGGTGACGGCGCCTACACCGGGGCTGGCTCCGTCATCACCGAAGACGTGCCCGCGGGGGCGCTGGGGCTCGGTCGTGGCCGCCAGCGCAATGTCGAGGGCTGGGTGCAACGCAATCGCGGGAAGCAGGAGGACGATAGGTGAGTGTGGTTGACCGGGCAGTGGGCGTGAGCGGCGGGTTCCGGCTGTGAGCCGGCTGCAGTCGCCGAACCGCAAGAACCTCATGCTGTTCTCGGGCCGGTCCTACCCCGAGCTGGCCGTAGAGGTGGGCGCCTATCTCGGCGTGAAGCCCGTCGCCACGAACGCCTACGAGTTCGCCAATGGCGAGATCTTCGTGCGGTTCGAGGAGTCGGTGCGGGGTTGCGACGCGTTCGTGATCCAGAGCCATGCCTCGCCTGTCAACGAGTGGGTCATGGAGCAGTTGCTCATGGTGGACGCGCTCAAGCGGGCCAGCGCGAAGCGGATCACCGCCGTCCTCCCCTTCTATCCGTACGCGCGTCAGGACAAGAAGCACCGGGGCCGCGAGCCCATCAGCGCCCGGCTCATCGCCGATCTTTTCCTCGCCGCGGGCGCGCACCGGCTCATGGCGGTCGATCTGCACACGTCGCAGATCCAGGGGTTCTTCGACGGTCCGGTCGACCACCTGTTCGCCCTGCCGTTACTGGCCGAACACGTCGAGCGGCGCTACGGCGACGACAGGCTCACGATCGTCGCGCCGGATGCCGGGCGCGTGCGGGTCGCCGAGCGGTGGACCGACCGGCTCGGCTGTCCGCTTGCGATCATCCACAAGCGACGCGACCCCGACGTCCCGAACGAGGTCAAGATGCTCGAGGTCGTCGGTCAGGTCGCCGGCCGCACCTGCCTCATCGTGGACGACATGATCGACACCGGTGGCACGATCACGAAGGCCGCGGAGGCCCTGTCCGACCAGGGGGCCACGGACGTGGTCGCCATCTCCACGCATGCGGTGCTGTCCGGGCCGGCGATCGACCGGCTCAAGAACAGTCGCATCAGCGAGGTCGTCGTGACGAACACGCTGCCCGTGTCCGACGAGATCAAGCTGGACAAGCTCACGGTGCTGTCGATCGCCCCGCTGATTGCCCGCGCGATCCGTGAGGTGTTCCAGGACGGCTCGGTGACCAGCCTGTTCGACGGGCACGCGTAAGCGCCGCTCCCGGGTGTGGCGCGCGAGCGAGGACCCGTGCGGACCTCGTGAACGCGATAGCAGCACGCCTTAGGATGAGGGGTCAGCCCGATCGGGCACGTTGACCAACCCTGGCAAGGAGCACCGCCGTGTCCGAGGTTCGCATGTCCGCCGAGCTGCGCACGGAGTTCGGTAAGGGGGCTGCCCGCCGGACGCGCCGGGCAGGCAAGGTGCCTGCCGTGCTCTACGGCCACGGTGAGGATCCCCGCCACATCGCCCTGCCCGCGCGCGAGCTCGGCCTTGCGCTTCGGAGTGGCGCCAACGTGCTGCTGAGGGTGGAACTGATCGGCGGCACCGAGCTGGCAGTGCCCAAGGACATCCAGCGTGACCCGCTGCGGCGCACGGTCGATCATGTGGACCTCCTGCTGGTCCGGCGCGGCGAGAAGATCGCCGTGGAGGTCCCGCTGACACTGACCGGCGAGGCGCCGACGACCACGCTGGTCGACCAGCAGCAGATGACGCTGTCGGTGGAGGCCGAGGCCACGAGCATCCCGCCCGGCTTCGAAATCTCGGTGGAGGGGCTCGATGTCGGCCGGTCGGTAACCGCCGGCGAGGTGGTACTGCCGGCGGGCGTCACCCTGCTGGCCGACTCGGAGCTGGTGATCGTTCAGGGCCTCGCCAGCCCGACGGCCGCGGAAATCGAGGCCGCCGTGGAGGGCGAGCCGGCTGAGGCAGCGGCCGAGGGCGCGGCTGCGGCTGCATCCGGCGAGGGTTCCGGCGCCGGCTCGTCCGGCGAGGGAGCCTGAGCGGGGACCCACTCGTGCTCCGGCGCGGACGGCCGGGCGACGTCCCGCCGAGCTCTGCAGAGGGGCCGTGGCTCGTCGTGGGTCTGGGCAACCCCGGGCCGCTGTATGCCGGTAACCGGCACAACGTGGGCTACCTCGTAGCGGATCTGCTCGCCGGCAGGATGGGCGGCCGGTTCCGTTCGTCCCGTGCTCGTGCGGACGTGCTGGAGGGACGTCTCGCAGGGCATCGCGTGGTCCTGGCCAAGCCGAGGTCGTACATGAACGAGTCGGGGGGCGCGGTTGCCGGCGTCCGCTCATTCTTCAAGGTGGGGCTCGACCGGCTGGTGGCCGTCCACGACGAGCTGGATATCCCGTTCGGCGCGATCCGCCTCAAGCGCGGCGGCGGGGAGGGCGGGCACAACGGCCTGCGCTCCCTGTCGCGCTCGCTTGGCTCGCGCGACTACCTGCGGGTGCGGATCGGGGTGGGTCGCCCGCCCGGCCGGCAGGACCCGGCGGACTACGTTCTCGAGGACTTCAACCGCCGGGAGCGGACGGAGCTGCCGCTCATCGTGGACCGGGCAGCAGATGCCGTCGAGGCGCTGCTCGCACTGGGACTCGAGGCTGCCCAGAACCGCTTCCATGCAGATCCGGGTCACTGAGCCGGCTTCCTGCCGGGTCGCGGTGCCACGCCCGCCACCATGCCACCATGGACGTTCGCCGAGCACGGCCCGGGTGGTGTAACAGGCAGGCACGGAGGGCTTAAACCCCTCTGCCCGAAGAGGGCGTGCGGGTTCGAGTCCCGCCCCGGGCACTCACACGTCACGCGGGCCGGGTCGCGGCAGCCTTCCGGGTCACGAAGTACAGCGCAGGCCAGAGCAGGAGCCAGAAGTACTGCGCCCAGCGGGCGCTGAGAATGGCGACCGGCATGGACAGCAATAAGATCATGACTGAGCACCACGCCCGCCACTGCCCCTTCAGGTACGCCGACCGCGGTCTGGCGGACAGACCCGCTGATTGGGCGTGCCGCCCGATGATCCCCGAGCAGGCGCTGAGCCAGGCCAGATTGCCCGCGTAGATCACGACGGCGAGCGGGTTGCTCGGGTAGGTGCCGACCAAGGAGGCGGGGAACGGGGTGAACCCCACGCCGAGCAGGTACAACAGGTTGAGCAGCAGGAGCGGGCGGTCGTAGCTCATGATCCCGCGGAACAGCCGGTGGTGGGCCATCCAGTAGGCGCCCAACACGAGAAAGGTGATCGTATAGGACTCGAGCCTGGGCTCGATGTCGCTGATCGCCGAGGCCAGCTCCGACCACGACTTGGAGTTCGCCAGCGGCTGGGTCACCTGCAGCTGGAAGGTCAGCAGGGTGATCGCGATGGCGAACACGCCGTCGCTGAGAGCCAGCGGCCGTCCGATGTCGCGGTCGTCCGGGATGGCGGCTTCCTCGCGGCCATTGGCGTTGTCCTCAACAGAGCCGCCGCTCATGACGAGACAGCCTACGTAGGGCAAGCTGGGAGCGAAGCACGCGTCCCGCGCGTTGAGGTCCTAGCGCGGGCAGGGTGCCGCGCCCAGCGTGATTGGACCAGCAGGACAGGAGAGCGGAGCACATGCGTACGAGCAACCCGGTGTTCACCCGGGACGACACCTTCAGCCGCGTCCCCACGCCGTCGGCTGGCGACCTGCAGAACATGTACGGCGCCCCGTCGGCCACGCCCGCGCAGATGGGGCGGATGACGCTCGACGACGTCGTCGTCAAGACGGCGGGCCTGCTCACCCTCATCGTGGCCTCGGGCGCCGTCGCGTGGGTGCTCAATGCGTCGGCCGGGGTGGCCATCGGTGCCGCCCTGGTGGGTTTCGTCCTCGCCCTCGTCGTGATCTTCAAGCGCAGTACGAGTCCGGTGCTGATCGCTGCTTATGCCCTGGTCGAGGGCGTATTCCTGGGCGCGCTGAGCCACGCGTTCAACACGCGCTATCCGGGCATCGTCGTCGAGGCCGTTCTCGGCACGCTGTGTTGTTTCGTCGGTGTGCTCGCCGCCTACCGGGCGCGGTGGGTGCGCGCAACCGCGCGGTTCACCCGCATCATCCTGGCCGCCATGATTGGCCTGGTCGGGCTGATGCTGCTGAACCTCGTCGTGTCCCTGTTCGGGGGTTCTTTGGGCATCCGCGACGGTGGCGGCATCGCCATCCTCTTCAGCGTTGCGGCGATCATCGTGGCCAGCCTGTGCTTCGTCCTGGACTTCGATGCGATCGAGGGCGCGATCGCGAACGGCGCCCCGGAGCGGGAGTCGTGGATGGCCGCGTTCGGGCTTGTCGTCGGCCTGGTTTGGCTCTACACCGAGGTCTTGCGCCTGCTGGGGTACCTGCGCAACTGAGAGGCGTCGCCTGACGCGGGTCGCGGCCTATCCCTGGTGATCTGGCCCGGCCCGGGTGAGCAGCAGCCGGATGAGGCAGCGCTGATCGAGGCGCATGGCTGCCCGGTAGTCATCCCAGTCGGGATGCTCGCCGGCGACGGCCCGGTAGTAGGCGACCAGCGGTTCCATCGCTTCAGGCAGCGACAGGATCTGTGCGTTGCCTTCGACCTGGATCCAGGGGCCGTAGAAGCCTTCGGAGAGCACGCACGCCCACGCGCGCGGGTTCCGTCTCAGGTTGTGCACCTTGATGGCGGTTTCGCGGCTGCTGACCACCGCGTTGCCCTCAGTGTCGAGCCCGATCAGGACGGGCGACATCTGCGGGGTGCCGTCAGCACGCAGCGTCGCGAGCAGCGCGCGGGAATGGTCGCGGATGAAGTTGCGTGCGTCGTCGAGTTGCACCTCTGGCCCCGCTACGGTTCAGACGCGCAATGCGCCGCGGCGGAGGTCGAGTTCGTGCACGATGGCCGCCGCATAGCCGTGGGGGAGGCCGTGGTTGTCGCGCAGCCAGCCGACGCGCTCCTCGAAGCGCAGCAGCGCAGGCCCGTTCTCGAGGCAGCTGAACCAGTGCTGGAGAGTACGGCCCGTCACATGGGGGATTCTCTCGAGGAGGCTCTTATGGATCTCGGGAGAATGGTGCTGCCTCATGCGTCCTCCAGCCGCCGGCTCATCACTGGTCCACGAAGATGAGCCTGCCTGACAGGGAGGGGGCCGGACAAGTGGCCATCAGTCCCGAGTCGGAACAGACGGCTGTTGCCCTGCTCCGCAGGGAGTGTCACCTTCTGGCCGAGCGTGTCCGGGACTGGGCGCCGGCCCGGTGGCAGGCCGCCGCGGGCCCCGGTATCACCAGGTCCGACCGGATGTGGGCACTTGTCCGGCGGCTTGGCGAGTGGGGTCGGGAGGCGGGGAGTGGGGCGCCGCCGCGGGCTGTCCCGGCGAGATTGGGTGACCACGGCCTGGGCGACCAGTTGCGCGTGATGGCGGCGGACCTCCTGACCGCTCCAAGCGTGGGGACCGTGGCGGCACGGGCGCTGGCCGACGTCTTGCGCACCCGAACCCTGCTGGACGGGACACGTCCGCCCGCGCACGCGGCGGCCATCGCCGGGATCGCGGCTGAGTTGGAGGCCGGAACCTACCCCGCCGGGTAAGGAGGCGGCCGACCGGCCAGGTCGGGGCTGGCCACCTCAGCTCAGGCGACCGGCCAGGTCGGGACCGGCCACCTCAGCTGAGGCGCTCCAAGATCATCGCCATGCCTTGCCCGCCCCCGACGCACATGGTCTCCAGACCCAGGGTCTTGTCCCGGGTCTGCAGCCCGTTGATCAATGTGGTGGCGATACGTGCCCCGGTCATTCCGAAGGGGTGGCCCAGCGCGATCGCACCGCCGTGCACGTTGAGCCGGTCGAGGTCGATGCCCAGGTCACGGTAGGAGGGGATGACCTGCGCGGCGAACGCCTCGTTGATCTCGGCGAGGTCGATGTCGTTGATCGACATGCCGGCCCGGGCCAGGGCCCGCTGGCTCGCCGCTACCGGGCCGTATCCCATGATCTCCGGGGAGAGGGCGGTCACCCCGGTCGCTACGACGCGGGCGAGGGGGCGCACGCCCAGCGCCTGGGCCTTACGGTCGCTCATGATCACGAGGGCTGCCGCCCCGTCGTTGAGCGGGCAGGCGTTGCCGGGCGTAACCGTGCCATCCGGCCGGAACACCGGCTTGAGGCTGGCCATCGCCTCGACGGTGACCCCGGCGCGGGGGCCGTCGTCACTGTCGACCACCCGTCCGTCCGGCAACGTCACCGGAACGATCTCGCGCGCGAAGAAGCCGTCGGCGATCGCCTTCTCGGCGAGGTTCTGCGACCGGCAGCCGAACTCGTCCTGCTCCTGGCGCCCGACCCCCTTCAGCTCGGCGAGGTTCTCGGCGGTCTGGCCCATCGCGATGTAGACGTCGGGAATCTCGTCGTGGTGGCGCGGGTCGTGCCAGTCGCCCGTCCCCGCCTGCTCGCGCTGGGCCGTTCGCTGGCGCGACCCGTCGAAACGCGGGTTCATCGTGTCCGGCAGGGAGTCGCTGCTGCCCTTGACGAAACGGCTGACCATCTCGACCCCGGCGCTGACGAACACGTCCCCTTCCCCAGCCTTGATCGCGTGGAAGGCCATCCTGGTCGCCTGCAGGGACGAGGCGCAGTAGCGGGTGATCGTCGTGCCGGGCAGGTCGTCGCGGCCGAGCAGGACGGCGACGACGCGACCCAGGTTGTAGCCCTGCTCGCCGCCGGGCAGGCCACAGCCGAGCATGAGATCGTCGATCTCGCCCGGGTCGAGCTCGGGGACTTTGTCCAGGGCGGCCTGAACGACCGTGGCAGCGAGATCGTCGGGGCGCATGTCTTTGAGCGACCCCTTGAAGGCCCTGCCGATCGGGGTGCGGGCGGTAGCAACAATGACTGCTTCGGGCACGAGGACCTCCCCGGAATCGCCCCCAGGCCGGGGCGGAACAGCACTCGATTTCAGCCTACGACCGTCCCGCGGGTCAGGACACACGCCGCGCCTCCCGAAGGAAGCGCCGAACCGTTTCCCGGGCCTGCGTTCGTACCGGTGACCCGTGGGTGAACGCCGCAACCTCGAAGTCGGCCTCACCGAGCCTGTCCGCGGTCTGCTGGGAGAGCCCGAAGTCGGTGCAGAACGCCTGGAGCGGCCAGCGCAGCCCGCGCACATTCCAGATCGAGTCGCCGGTGATGAGCACCCCGGTCGGCTCGTGCAACAGGGAGACGTGCCCTGGGGTGTGGCCGGGCGTGTGCAACACCCGCAGCCCCCCGGCGATGGGCAGCAGCTCCCCATCGGTGACACTGTGCGCCACCGGCGCCGGCGGGAACGAACCGCTGACCCGCAGGAACACGTGGCTGTTCGTGAGGCGGTTGCCCGTCGGGGGCGTCCTGCCCCCCTCGACGTAGGCAGCATCACGTTCGTGGACGATGACGCCGGCGCCGCTCTCGTCGCGCATCCTGGCGACCCCGCCGGCGTGATCAGCGTGGGCGTGGGTGAGGACGATGCGGGTCACGTCCTGAGGACGCTTCCCCAGCCCCGCCAGGCCGGCCAGCAGCCGACGGGGTGCCCAGCGCAAGCCGGCGTCGATGAGCGTGAGTGACCCGTCGTCATCGGCGATGACGTAGCTGTTGACGACGTCGTAGGGCGTGGTGGGGATGTGGTGCACGCCAGGCGCCAGCTCGCGGCTCGTCTTTGGGGCTTGTGTGGGCACGAGCCTACCCTGGCACGCATGGCGGTCCACGACTGGCTGGTCGACCTCGTCGGAGACACACCGCTGGTCCGGCTGCATTCGGTGAGCCGCGGCATCGAGGCGCCGGTGCTCGCGAAGGTCGAGTACCTCAACCCCGGCGGCTCGGTCAAGGACCGCATCGCGCTGGCGATGGTCGAGGCCGCCGAACGCGAGGGGTTGATCGGGCCCGGCGGCACGATCGTCGAGCCGACGAGCGGAAACACCGGGGTCGGGCTGGCGCTGGTCGCGGTGCAGCGCGGCTACACGTGCCTGTTCACGATGCCCGACAAGATCAGCACCGAGAAGATGAACGTGCTGCGCGCCTACGGCGCGGAGGTCATCGTCTGTCCCACGGCGGTCGCACCGGACGACCCGCGCTCGTACTACTCGGTGGCCCGCCAGCTGGTGCGGGACACACCGGGCGCGTGGAGTCCGGACCAGTACTCGAACATGGCGAATCCGCAGGCTCACTACGAGATGACCGGGCCGGAGATCTGGGCGCAGACCGACGGTCGGGTCACCCATTTCGTGGCGGGCATCGGCACCGGCGGGACGATCACCGGGGTCGGCCGGTACCTCAAGGAACGCAATCCCGCCGTCACGGTGGTCGGAGCCGATCCGGTCGGATCGGTCTATTCCGGCGGGACGGGCCGGCCCTACCTCGTCGAGGGCGTCGGCGAGGACATCTGGCCCGTGACGTACGACCCCGCCGTCGTCGACCGGGTCGAGGCCATCGGCGACAAGGAGTCCTTCCTGCTCACCCGCGCATTGGCCCGGGAAGAGGGGCTGCTCGTCGGCGGCTCCTGCGGGCTGGCCGTGGCCGCGGCGCTGCGGGTCGCCCGCGGTCAGCCGGCGGACGCGCTCATAGTCGTCCTGCTGCCGGATTCCGGCCGCGGCTACCTGTCCAGGATCTTCAATGACGAATGGATGTACGCCCACGGCTTCCTCACCCAGACCTCTGACGAACCGGCGGTGCGCGAAGTGCTCGGGCGCAAGGGGAGCGGGATGCCCGACCTGGTGCACGTCCACCCCGAGGAGACCGTCGGCGACGCCATCTCGATCCTGCGCGAGTTCGGGGTGTCCCAGATGCCGGTCGTCAAGCACGAGCCGCCCGTCCGGGCCGCCGAGGTCGTCGGCGCGGTGGTCGAGCGGCACCTGCTCGACGCCGTCTTCACGGACCGGGCCTCGGTCAGCGAGCCGGTCGGGCAGCACATGAGCCCGCCGCTGCCCACCATCGGGGCGGGCGAGCCGGTGTCGACCGCGGTCGAGATGCTGGAGAAGTCATCGGCCGCGCTGGTGCTCGAAGGCGGCGACCCCGTCGGCATCCTCACCCGGGCCGACATGCTCGGTTACCTGGCCGCCCGGTGAACGGGTCGGTGCGCGGGCCCGGTAAGGGCGCGGACGGGTTCGACACCCGGGCCATCCACGCCGGCCAGGCGCCGGAGCCTGCCTACGGGGCGGTGGCGGTGCCGATCTACCAGACGTCCACGTTCGCGCAGCGCGGCGTCGGGGAGCACTCCGGCTTCGAGTACTCGCGCTCCGGCAACCCCACCCGCACGGCGCTGGAGACCTGCCTGGCTGCCCTGGAGGGCGGCGCAACGGGGCTGGCCTTCGCCAGCGGCCTGGCCGCCGAGGACTGCCTCGCCCGGGTCGTCTGCCGCCCGGGTGATCACGTCATCCTGCCCGCCGACGCGTACGGGGGGACCTTCCGCCTGTTCGCCAACGTGCTGGACCGCTGGGGGCTGGCGTACACGGCTGTGCAGCTTGCCGACCTGCCCGCCGTGCGCGCCGCCATCCGGCCGGAGACCCGGCTCATCTGGTGCGAGACGCCGACCAACCCGCTGCTGGGCATCGCCGACATCGCCGCGCTCGCCGCTCTGGCCCGCGAGGCCGGGGCCCTGCTCGCCGTGGACAACACGTTCGCGTCCCCCTACCTGCAGCGCCCTCTCGAACTCGGGGCAGACGTCGTCGTGCACTCGACCACGAAGTACCTCGGCGGGCACAGCGACGTGGTGGGTGGGGCACTCGTGGTGGGCGATGCGGCTTTCGGCGAGCGGCTGGCCTACCACCAGAACGCGATGGGCGCCGTCGCCGGCCCCTTCGACGCGTGGCTCGTGCTGCGCGGGGTCAAGACGCTGGGCGTGCGGATGCAGCGGCACTGCGCGAATGCCCGGCTGGTCGCCGAAGCCCTGGCGGCGCACCCCGCCGTCGGCCTGGCGCTGTGGCCGGGCCTGCCCAGCCATCCTGGCCACGAGGTGGCCTCGCGGCAGATGAGCGACTTCGGCGGGATGGTGTCGTGCAGGCTGCGCGGAGGGGAGGCCGCGGCGCTGGACGTGTGCCGGCGCACCCGGCTGTTCACGCTGGCCGAGTCGCTGGGAGGGGTGGAATCGCTGATCGAGCATCCGGGCCGGATGACGCACGCGTCCGCGGCCGGCTCGCCGCTGGAGGTGCCTGCCGACCTCGTCCGGCTGTCCGTGGGCATCGAGACGGGTGCGGATCTTGTCGCTGATCTGGTGGGTGCCTTGGACGGGGCGGCCGCCGGCTGAGCCCTTTCGGCGTCGGGGGCGCCGCTTGGTGCGACGGAACGCGCTGCGTCGAATAGGGTTCTCGGTCATGTCAGTGCCCCAGGGCCCTGAGGGTCGTAGCCCGCAGGAGAGCGCGCGGGCGATCCTGACCGCCGTAGGGCATCGTGACCTTGCCGCCCTTGAGAAGCTGTACTCGCCCGATGTCGTGGACGAGGTGGTTGCCACCGGCGTCCTGCGCGGGTGGTCCGAGGTGCGGGCCTACCTGGCTGGCTTCTTCGAGGCCTTTCCCGACGCGATGGTCACGGTCCGGCGGACGGTGGCGGGCGGGGACTGCGTTGCGGTCGAGTGGGAATGGAGCGGCAGCCACGAGGGGCCGGGCCCACGCGAACCGGCGCTCTTGCCGACCCGGCGGCTGGTCACGCTGCGCAGTCTGGAGTTCATGGAGTTTCGTGCGGGGCTGCTCGTGCGCAACACCGCGTACTCCGATTTCGGCTCCGTGGCTCGGCAGCTACGGTTGATGCCGGCCGCCGGTTCCCGGACCGAGACCGTGGCACTCGGGGCAACCAACTTCGGCGGCCTGGTGCGGGACGGCGTGAGCCGGCTGTGGGCCGCGGCCGGGGGAGTGGTCGCCGCAGGCCGGGCCCGGGCCACCGGGCGTTCGGATGCTGCGCAGGCCGCCATCGAGCAGCCGCCGGCGGCGGCACAGTCGCCGCCCGCATCGCCTCGGGAGCAGCCACTACCACCACCACCACCGAGTGCCGCCGCGCAGCTTGCCGCCCGCCTGATCGAGGCTCTGGACGCGCATGACCTCGACGCCGCGGCGGCGCTGTGGCACCCGGACGTCGTGGCGGACTTCCCGACGGGTACCTGCCGGGGCAGGGACGCGGTTCGTGCCGAGTTCGCCGGGTTCATCGCCGCGATGCCCGACCTCTGCATTCGCCCGCTCGGGTACCTCGCCGAAGGTGACCTCGCCGTTGTCCGCTGGCGGGCCACCGGCACGCACACGGGGACGAAGCTGCGGGGGCTGCGGGCGACCGGCGCGCGCCTGGAGTTCGCCGGCGCGGATCTGATCGAGGTGCAGGACGGTGTCATCGTCTCCGACGCCGCGTACTACGACACTGCCACCGTTGCCCGCCAGCTCGGCGCCCTCCCCCCGCGTGGGTCCGGGCAGGAGCGCTTCCTGGTTGCGTCGGCCAATGCCGTAACCCGCGTGCGGGACCAGGCGAAGAGTCTGTCGTCCTGGATGACCGAGCGCCTGCGCTGAGCAGCGTTCGTTCGGTTCAGGTGACCTGAGTCGGCAGCCGGTCCAAGAGCTTCATGGTCAGATCCGGCCGGCCGGATGACCTGAGGGATACCTCGTGCACGCCGAGCTCGGCCAGCTGGCGTAGGTGATCTACGCCAGCAGTGGGCGCCGCCTGCGCCACGATGCGCAGGTCCTCATAGCGGCGGCCCGCCTGATCGCACAGCTCGCGAAGCTTGCGCAGCCGTTCGGCATATGCGCTGATCAGGTCGTCGGATGGCTGCGCGGTCACCGCCCAGCCGTCTCCGAGGCGGGCCGCCCGGTTCAGCGCCGCGTCGGAATGCCCGCCGAACAGCACCGGGATGCGGCCCGCACACGGTCCGGGGCCCGTCCCGGCCTCGGGCATCCGGTAGTAGTTCCCGCTGAAACTTGAGACGGTCTGCTCCCACACCTGGCGCATGAGCGTGATGTGTTCCTCGAGCCGGGCTCCCCGGTTCGTGAAGCTCACGTCGAACGCCTCGAACTCTTCGCGCAGCCAGCCGGTGCCCACCCCGAGGGTCACCCGTCCCCCGGACAGTTGATCGAGGGTGGCCAGCTGCTTCGCAAGCACAACAGGGTGCCGCAGCGTCGGGATCAGCACCAGGGTTCCCAGCCGCACCCGCGACGTCGCGCCGCTGAGGTGGCTGAGGACGGTGACCGCTTCGAAGTACGGGTCCTCGGGCGCCACCCCGTACAGGCCGTCCGGGTGGTACGGATAGCGCGACTCGATGTGTGTGGGCGTGATGAGATGGTCGTAAAGCCAGACGGAATGCAGCCCGCGCTCGTCGGCGTACCGCGCCACAGCCACGATCGCCTCGGCAGTCGCATGCGGCCCCAAGGTCGGCAGGTGCACGCCCAGTTCCATTCACGCAGGCTAACCGTGCAGGGCCCCTTATGGGATCGGTCCTTCGGCCTTGTCTCCCGGTGGCCGCCGCCGGGGCGGAGGATGGCGTCGTGAGTGAAGGGTTGGATGCCGAGGCCCGGCTGCATGATCTGGTGCCGGGCCTGCTGTCGGCCATCCCGCGCCGCGCGCCGAACTCGGTCCGGCGAACGAGCACCACCGACATCCACCACGTTCATGACGGCGCCGACGCCCTGGAGCTCTCCGGCAGGGCGCGGGACCTGGTGACCGCGGATGACGGCACCGTCGCGGTCAGGCGCGTCGCGATGCTGGCCACGCGGGTCGGTAGGGGCGGGGCCGTGACGGCGCTGCGCTCCCACCCTGACGGTGAGCAGGTTGCCTCGCTCGTAGGGCGGCCCGCCCGCGCGGGGTTTCGCACCGCGACCCGCGCCGCCGTGCCCGAGCATGCGCGCTCCATGACACCGTTGAACCAGCTGCTCGACGAGGTGCCTGTCGCCGTGTTGCTGTCGGGCTTCACGAACCCGGAACGTCGCTCGGGTGCCAAATCCAGCGCCGGGATGCGGGCGGATGTCTGTGTCGGCTGGCGTTCGGACGGGCCGGCGATGCGGGAGCTGCTGCGTACGGGTCGGGTCCCCGTGGAATCCGGCCCGCCGGCGCCTCCGTTGGACGTCGCCGGTGACCGGTTCGCGTGGCACACGGCGGCTCACCTACGGCCGGGTGCGATGCGGCGACGAAGGCTGCTCGAGGTCGTCTCCGGGCCCCTCGTCGAGGCCTACTCGATGTTCCGCGACACCTACGTGGACAGCGACGGGACGGAGCGGGTGCTCCACGAGTACTCGCTGTCGGCGACGTTCGACGCGGACCTGCGCGTGGCCAGCATCAGCGCGTCCCCGGGCGCGTTGCCGTTCGCGCAGTGCCCCTCGGCGGCGGGAAGCGCCGGCCACGCTCTCGGGCGTCGTGCGGAGGGGCTGGGTGACGTCGTCGACCGCGACCTGTGGGGCCCGGCGACGTGCACCCATCTCAACGATCTGCTGCGAGTGCTCGGCGCTGTTCCCGGTCTGGTCATGCTCGGCCGCCGTGATCGAAGTGGCCGGCCGTAACTGCAGGCAAGGTGTCGATCAAAGCCTGGTCGGCAGGCGGGCGCGAACTGCTCAGCCGCCCGGTTGGTAGATCATCAGTACGGCGATCGCCACATAGGCCAGGCTCGCGACCCCGATACCCCCCATGATCTTGCCTAAGTGACGGGTGGGATCGGCGCCCGTATCCAGGTCGGACAACGCGTCCTGCTGGGCGGGCAGGGCCAGGCCTACCACCATCGCGGTTGCTACCACGAAGAGCGCGATCGATACCCACACCCAGGTGTCGCCGAAGGCCACGTCCCACTGGCGCCGGACGAGGCTGAGGCCGAGTACCAGCACGGCCAAGGATGCCCAGCCGTAGATCCGAAGGGTCCGTTGGGCTATCCGAATGCCGCCGGCGTCGTGGGCGTGCACGGCGCGCGCGCTCGAGGGGCCAGCGGCCGCCACCGGGCCGAGAAGGAAGACGGCGGCGATGACATGAAGGGCGAGCAGGGCATCGTGCACAGGGCGAAAGTACCTGGCCCCGTGCGGTAACGGTGCCGCCGTGTGCAGATGCCCATTGGCACGTGGACCCAGGCGCGTGCCGTGGCGTCAGTCCGACGAGCGGGCGTCCCAGCCCGGAGCCGACGCGGTCGCCTCGCGGCCTGTGCCACTCTGGCCGCGTGGCGGCCACGGTTCTCCCCGGTGCAGCCACCACCCGCAGTTCGCTCGGGCTGGGTCACGACACCGCGCGCAGTGCTGCGACCAGGGCTGCGGGCTGGTGGGCGGCGGCGCTGCTGGCCGCTTCGCCGCTGCTCGTCCACGTCGCGCGGCTGGTTCTGCTGCGACCGCAGGTCATCCTGGGCGGTGACCAGGCGCTCATCGAGCTCGGCGTGCGCGATGCGACGCGCTTCGACGCAAATGTGGGTGTCTACTCCCACTTCGGCTGGCACCATCCCGGCCCCGCCTGGCTGTACCTGCTGTCGGTGCCGTACCGGCTGCTCGGCGCGGCCTCGTGGTCGCTCGTCGCCGCGGTGTTGCTCCTGAACGTCGTCTGGGTGGCGCTGATTGTCCGTACCGCGTCCCGGCTGCCGGGCCGGGCCGCGGAGGGCACCAGGGCGTCCTGGCTGGTGGCGTTGGCCCTGCTTGTCCCGTTGTGGTGCCTGGGGACCGACATGTTCCGCTACGTCTGGAACCCCAACGCGACGATCCTGCCCGCGGTGCTGTTCCTCGTCTTGTGCTGCGGGGCGTGCCTGGGGCGGCGCGGTTGCGCGCTGGGCGCCGGTCTGATGGGGACGTTTCTGGTGCAGACGCACGTGGGGACGGTCGCGCTCGTCGGCGTCGTCGGGCTGTTCGTGTTCGTCGTGCGCGTCGCGCTGCGCTGGGGACGGCCGCCCGGTCGGCGACCGGCCGCGCCCGGAGCGCCCGGCCCGGCGCCG
>JADGOW010000112.1 GCA_017882765.1 Frankiaceae bacterium | reverse complement strand
AGTCGGCGCCGGCGTCCCGGACCCTGAGGTCGAGGACGACCCACATCCGACGAGCAGACCGGCCACGGCCGCGGTAGCCACCGCCAGGGCGGGCCACGGGCGCATCATCCGCTCGCGCGGCCGCGACCGCAGAACCGGCGAAGGCGGCGTGACGGGCGGCGTGATCGATGTCGGGCTTGGCAACTCTCGGCACTCCTTCGATAGACGAAGTGGAGACGAGGGGACTCGAACCCCTAACCCCCGCCTTGCAAAGGCGGTGCTCTGCCAGATTGAGCTACGCCCCCGGGCGGATGACCGGGTCGCCGGCTTGCCTGCGACCGGCACTCCCAAGGGTAGTGCGGGTCCCGGTGGCGCATCGAGTGAGCCTGGCACCAGAACTACACCATCCGGCACTTCTCCAGGACGCCGACTGTGCCGACCTATTCATGAAGGCAGGCGTGCCTGCCGCACCTGAGGGGAGGCGCGCCGTGAACACTTCCCCCACTGACTCGACGCAGGCGTCTGTGCCTCTGCCCCGCCAGGGGAGCGAGGCCACCGGGCCCGGCTCACCTACGGCAGCACCCACCCGCCCGGACCGCCGTCCCGACACCCGGCCCGGCACGCACCGGCACCGCCACCGCCACCGCCACCGCCCGCAGCCGGCTGTGACCAGACTGCGGCCAGGCGCCGCCACCAGAGCCACCCTGGCCCTCGCGGTGCCCGCAGCAGTCGGCGGTGCCACCGGCCATGCCGCGCTGGGGGGCGTCGCCGGCATCGCCGGCCTGCTCACTGCACTGACGGATCTGGGCTACGACATGCGGTCCTGGCGGAATCTTCAATTCACCGCCGTCCTCATGCCCGTCATGGTGGTGTTCGGTGTCCTCCTGACCCCGAATCACCTCCTTCTCGCCATGCTCTTTGCCACGACGATGGGCTTCGCCGGTCTGCTCTATGCCGTGTCGCCGCTCACGAAAGCGGCAACGATGGGCCCCGCGCTCTGTGTCATCATCGTGGCGGGCATGCACATACCCCGCCGGGACGGCGCCGCCGCCTTCGCAGCGGCGGTTGCGGGGGTGCTGTTCGCGTTGGTGCTGTCGCTTGTTGCTGCCCAGATTCGGCATACCGCCAGGCACGACCCCCGGCCTCTGGGGCAGACCCTCTTTGCTGCATGGACGGCCGTGCGTAGCGAGATTCGCTCTCCTCGCAACGCGATCGTCGCCTACGCCGCCGTGCTGGCGCTCGTTAGCTTCGCCTCACTGCTGGTGGCCACACTCATTGACCCCGCGCACGCTTTCTGGGTTGCCATGGCAGCGGTCGTCATCGTGAAACCGGACGCGATCACCACTCTGAAGCGCGCCTTCCAGCGACTGCTCGGCACGGTCGTCGCGATCGGTGTCACGGTCGGCCTGGTCGCGCTCGACCTGCCTACCGGGTTCGTCATCGCGGTCGTGGCCGGGATGCTGTTCGTCGGCGTTGCATTCGTCACCGCCAGCCCGCTTGTTGCGGCGTTCGGCACGGCGCCCCTGCCCCTGGTGGGCGCTGTCGGCAGTTCCGCCGCGACACACGTGCTCGGCACCCACCGGCTCATCGACACGGCCGCCGGCATCAGCGTTTCGCTCGTTACTATGATCGCTTTCCTGCTGCTCCTGCACCAGCTGGAACGCCGTCGGAGGGGTCACGACCCCGCGGGGGCCTCGCCAGAGCGCGGCGACGGAGCGAGCTGAGGTGTTTGGAGCGCACGGGTCGCCTCCGCCCACAGATCGGAACTGTCGCGCCCCTTTCGCCGACGCTTGGCGACGACCGCACCCACGACCACCAGCAGGAGCAGCAGGAGCCGCTTCACGACGGTGCCCTCCTACCCGCACTCAGCACGCGTGGACCTGGGTGGACTTGAACCACCGGCCTCTTCCTTATCAGGGAAGCGCTCTAACCGACTGAGCTACAGGTCCCCTGCCAGTGGCTTACGATACCGCACCGGGCGGATTAGTTCCGGTCGCTGAACGTGACCTCGACCCCGCCCACGACGTCGGCACACAGGTTGTACAGCAGAGCGCCGATCGTATTAAAGATCGTGAACAGGATGACCTGCGCGAAGCCGGCGATCAGGGTGACCAGCATGACGCGCGAGAAGGACAGCCAGGGCCCGATACCGCCGTTCTGCTTGTCAGTGATGTTCTGGGCTGCCTCGATGACACTGTCGAACACGCCCGCCGTCTTGAGCACGGACCACAGCGCGGCAACCGCCACCATCCCCACGACGAACAGGCACAGAGAGTAGATGAATGTGATCTTGAAGACCGTCCGGGGGCTCAGCTGGGTGACCCGAAGACGAGCCCGGCGCACCGGGCGTGCGGGCGCTGGTGGGGCGGCCGCCCGGCGCACCGCGTCGGCCGCCGCGGCAAGCCTGCCACGGCGGGCAGGGTCGTCCACACCTGCCGAGGTCGGCCTCGGCCGCTTGAACAGCGACGGCCGAGGGGGTACCGCTGACTGCGCTCCTTGCGGGCGGTTCCCGCCGCGATCGGGCGGGGGCGGCAGCGGCCGCTGGGCCCGGTCGGACCCGGTCGGCCTGGGAGGAGAGGTGGGCGGCGTGCCGGTCCGTGCCGTCGCGGATTCGCCGGGCTGCACCGATGACCCGGACCGTGTCGCGCCCGACGGGGGTGGGCCGGCCGGCCGGGATGCAGGGGTGCCCTTGTCTTGAGGAGCGGCCGAGCCACGGGAACTGCCCACTTGCCCGGCCGGGCTGGTAGCCCGCGGACGGGCCCCGACGCCGGAGCGGTCGGTCTTGCCCGGAGTCGGCGAAGACGCCACGTCAACCGGCGGCCGCGGGCCTGCCGCGCCGGGGGGCGTGGGTCGCGGTGCCGGCTTGTCGGCCAACCGGGCGCCAGGAGCAGGTGGCACGGAATCCCTGTCCGACTCCTCCGCGGACACAGGATCGGCGGCGGGCTTCGCTCCGTTGCCCGAGCTGTTCGCGACGGTCGTGCCCGGCTGCCGCGGCCTCAGGTCCTGCTCGCTCACGCGCCGTTCCTCCCGGTCGTGGGGCTCACCGTCGGGGTTCCATCGTCAGCATCCGCGTTTCTGGCAACGGAAACGACATGCACGCCAGCGGGCAGGTCGATGAGGCGGACCCCCATCGTCTGACGCTGAGCGCGCCGCACGTCACGCGCCACTGTACGGAGCACCCCTCCATTCGACGTGATGGCATAGAGCTGATCATCGGGCTGAACCATCAGCGCGGCGACCAACGCACCACGGGTGGAGACTATGCGGGCGGTCAAGACGCCTTTGCCACCCCTTCCCTGTACCGGGTACTCATCCATGCTCGTTCTCTTGGCGAACCCGCCACCGGTGGCGATGAGCAGCTCGGCGCCGGCATGCACCGCATCCATCGCAAGAAGCTCGTCGGAACCCTCGAAACGCATCCCGATCACACCGGACGTAGCGCGGCCCATCGGGCGCAGCTGCTCGTCATCGGCATGGAACCGGATGGCGTGCGCCCCCCTGCTGACCAGCACCAAGTCCTCGTCTGCCCCCACCAGCCGCGCTTCGATGAGTTCGTCGTCATCCCGGAGATTGATCGCGACTATGCCCCCGGTCCGGCTTGAGTCATACTCCCGCAAAGCGGTCTTCTTCACCAGTCCCTGCTTGGTCGCGATGACCAGGTATGGAGCGGCATCGTAATCCGGAATGTCGATGACCCCCGCGATCCGCTCGTCCTGCTGAAAGGCGAGGATGTTCGCCACGTGCTGCCCGCGGGCCGTGCGCGCCTGTTCCGGCAGCTCATGGGCCTTCGCCCGGTAGACACGACCTTTGTTGGTGAAGAACAGAAGCCAATGGTGTGTCGTTGTGACGAAGAAGTGTTCGACGATGTCGTCTTCGCGCAACGTGGCGCCCTGCACCCCCTTCCCGCCGCGCCTTTGGGCCCGATATAGGTCGGTTTTGGTGCGTTTTGCGTAGCCGCCCCGGGTAACGGTGACAACCACGTCCTCTTGAGCAATGAGGTCCTCAGCTGACATGTCGCCCTCGTAAGGCACCAGCCGGGTTCGTCGATCGTCACCAAAACGTGACACAATCTCGCCGAGTTCCTCGCTGATGATCTGCCGCTGCCGCGTCGGGCTCGCAAGAATTTCCTCGAGATCGCTGATGCGCCGGCGCAGTTCCGCAGCCTCATCGATGATCCGCTGCCGTTCGAGAGCGGCGAGCCGCCGTAGCTGCATGTCCAGGATCGCGGTCGCCTGGATCTCGCTGAGGTCGAAGCGCTCCATGAGCTGGATGCGCGCGACGTCGGCGGACTCAGCGTTGCGGATCAGTGTGATGACCTCGTCCAGGTGATCGAGCGCGACGAGCAGGCCCTCGAGGACGTGCAACCGCTCCCGGGCCTTGCGCAGCTGGAACCTCGTCCGGCGCACCACGACGTCGATCTGGTGGGCGACATAGAGCCGGACCATCTCGTCGAGGCGCAGCGTCCGCGGGACCCCGTCGACGATCGCGAGCATGTTGGCCGGGAACGTGTCCTGCAGCTGGGTGTGCTTGTAGAGGTTGTTGAGGACGATCTTGGCGACCGCGTCGCGCTTGAGAATGATGACCAGCCGCTGCCCGGTGCGCTGCGAGCTCTCGTCGTTGATGTCGGCGATGCCCCCGACCCTGCCGTCCTTGACAAGCTCAGCGATCTTCTCCGCCAGCGAGTCAGGGTTGACCTGATACGGAAGCTCGGTGACGACCAAGATCTGGCGCCCGCGCTTGTCCTCCTCGACCCGCACGACTGCACGCATCCGGATGCTGCCGCGCCCGGTGCGGTAGGCGTCCTGAATCCCGTCCCGCCCGACGATGAACGCCCCGGTCGGGAAGTCGGGGCCGGGGATGCGGGCGAGCAGGGCGTCGAGCAGCTCTGTATCGGTCGCCTCCGGGTGCTCGAGATACCACTGGACGCCGGAAGCCACCTCCCGCAGGTTGTGCGGGGGGATGTTGGTCGACATCCCCACGGCGATCCCGGCAGCACCGTTGACCAGCAAGTTCGGAAACCGGCTGGGGAGCACGGTGGGTTCCTGGCCGCGCCCGTCGTAGTTCGGGGTGAAATCGACGGTGTCCTGGTCGATTTCGCGCAGCATCTCCATGGCCAGAGGCGCGAGCCGGCTCTCGGTATAGCGCATCGCTGCCGGCGGGTCATTGCCCGGGGAACCGAAGTTGCCGTTGCCGTCGACCAGCGGATAGCGCATCGACCACGGCTGGGCCAGGCGCACGAGCGTGTCGTAGATCGCCGAGTCGCCGTGCGGGTGGTAGTTGCCCATGACGTCGCCGACGACGCGGGCGCACTTGAAGTAGCCGCGGTCCGGCCGGAAGCCGCCGTCGTACATCGCGTACAGCACCCGGCGGTGCACCGGCTTCAGGCCGTCGCGCACCTCCGGCAGCGCCCGCCCCACGATCACCGACATCGCGTAGTCGAGGTACGAGCGCTGCATCTCGACTTCGATGCCGATGGGCTCGATCCGGTCGCCGGGGGGCGGCGGCAGGACGTCGACCACGGAGAGTCCTTCCGGTCAGGGGACCCGATGTTCCACGTGGAACACCGTGGCTGCCTGGAGCACGGTGCCCACGCGGGACGTCAGGCCCGCGGGCGCCAACGGGGCGACCCAATGGGTCAGATATCGAGGAAGCGGACGTCTTTGGCGTTGCGTTGGATGAACGAGCGGCGGGCCTCGACGTCCTCGCCCATAAGGACGCTGAACATATTGTCGGCAACGGCGGCGTCGTCGAGGGTCACCTGCAGCAGGACCCGCCGGTCCGGATCCATGGTCGTGTCCCACAACTCGGTTCCGTTCATCTCTCCCAGGCCCTTGAACCGCTGCACCGGATCGTCCTTGGACAATCTCTTGCCGGCCTCGATCCCGCGCGCGATGAAACCGTCCCGCTCGCGGTCCGAGTAGGCGTACTCGGGGCCGTCGCGCAACCACTTGATCTTGTAGAGCGGCGGCTGGGCGAGGAACACGTGCCCGGCGTCGACGAGGGGGCGCATGAACCGGAAGAGCAGGGTCAGCAGCAGCGTGCGGATGTGCTGACCGTCGACATCGGCATCCGCCATCAGCACGATCTTGTGGTAGCGGAGCTTGGCAATGTCGAAATCGTCGTGGATGCCGGTACCGAGTGCGGTGATGAGCGCTTGCACCTCGTTGTTCTTCAGGACCCGGTCGATCCTCGCCTTCTCGACATTGAGGATCTTCCCGCGGATGGGCAGGATCGCCTGGAACTTGGGGTCGCGGCCACCCTTCGCACTGCCGCCCGCGCTGTCGCCCTCGACGACATAGAGCTCGCACAGACCCGGGTCGGTGTACTGGCAGTCGGCCAGCTTGCCGGGCAGCGAGGCGGATTCGAGCAGGCCCTTGCGCCTGGTCAGATCGCGTGCCTGCCGAGCCGCGATCCGCGCGCGCTGAGCGTCCAGAGCTTTGTTCACGACCGCCCGGGCCTCGCCCGGGTGGGACCCGAACCAGTCTTTGAGCGACGCGTAACACATCTCCTGCACGAACTTCTTGGCTTCGGTATTGCCCAGCTTCGTCTTCGTCTGCCCCTCGAACTGGGGCTGGGAGAGCTTGACCGACACGATGGCCGTGAGCCCCTCGCGGATGTCGTCACCGGAAAGGCGCTCGTCCCCGCCGCGTGCCCGGGCCGGTTTGGTGATATTGGCGTCCTTCATGTACTGGTTGACCGCGCTGGTCAGCGCCGCCCGGAACCCTTCCTCGTGGGTGCCGCCTTCGATCGTGTTGATCGTGTTGGCGAACGTGTAGACCGACTCGCTGTACCCGGCGTTCCACTGCATCGCGATCTCAGCTTCGAGGCCCGCACCGCCGGACTCGAACTGGATGACCGACTTGTGCACGGGTTCCTTGGCGTGGTTGAGGTGATGTACGAAGTCGACCAGGCCGCCCTTGTACTGGTAGCTCACCTCGACCAGCTCTTCATGGCGCTCGTCCCGGAGCACGATCGTGAGGCCCTTGTTGAGGAACGCCATCTCCTGGAGCCGGCGCGACAGGGTCTCAAAGGAGTAGGTGGTCGTCTCGAAGACCGCCGGATCGGCCCAGAACGTGACCGTCGCGCCGGTCTCCTTCGTGGCCGCACCCTTCGCCAGGCGTGCCGCGGGCACACTCATGACATAGGGCTGGCTCCAGACGTAACCGTCGCGCCGCACTGTGACCTCGAGGCGCGACGACAGCGCATTGACCACACTCACGCCGACGCCGTGCAGGCCACCGGACACGGCATAGGACTGCCCGTCGAACTTGCCCCCCGCATGCAAGGTCGTGAGCACGACCTCGAGCGTGGGGCGCTTTTCCTGCGGATGGATGCCGACGGGAATCCCGCGCCCGTTGTCGCGGACGCGGACACCGCCGTCCTCGAGCAACGTCACGTCGATCCGGTCGCAGTAGCCGGCAAGGGCCTCGTCGACGGAGTTATCCACGACCTCGTAGACGAGGTGATGCAGGCCCCGCTCGCCGGTGGACCCGATGTACATGCCCGGCCGCTTCCGGACTGCTTCGAGCCCCTCGAGAACCTTGATCGAGCTCTCGTTGTAGGCCACCCGGGCGCCTCCCCTTCCGCCTCCCGGGTCAGGCGTTCCAGAAGTGCCCTGGGAGTCACCGTATTCTACCTGAACCAGCGGGTCATTTGGCGCTAGCAGGGCCTGTCGCGGCCGCTACGGGGCGTTACCCCGGGGCGTTAGGGGCCCCACGAGACCCGTCCAACCGAGCCGGGCAGCGAGCCGCTCATCCGTAGGTGTCGCGTGGCCCCCGGCCGTCACGGACGCGCAGGGCGCCGTGCTTCCAGTCCGGGGCGACGGGGCCCCGCACGACGATGCGGGAAAGCGCCGCATCCCCCAGTTCGCGCCGCAGCCTTGCCAGCAGCTGGCGAGCCAGCAGGCGCAGCTGGGTCGCCCACGCCGTGGAATCCGCGCTGACCGTCAGCACACCGTCGCACAAGGACACCGGCCGGCAGTGTGCCGCGATCTCGGTTCCGACCAGACCATCCCAGCCGTCCAGCGCCGTGGTCGCCGCGAGTCGATCCTGCCAGCCGCGCTCTTCGAGCAGGTGGTTCAAGGCCGCCGCGAAGGGAAGTGGGTCGTCCAGCCGGCCGGCGTCGCCGGGAAACCGCCGGCTTCGCGCGCCGCGCCGCATTCCCGTCCGTGCGCCCCCGACTCGGTCTTGGGACGTTCCGGACTGAGCCGCACGCTGGCGAGCGTCCTCCCGGGCGCGGGCAAGGGCGGCCCTCGCCAGGTCGGCACCCGACCCGGCCTTGCGGTCGACCCCGGACTCGGCCGCACGCTCGGCCCCAGCCCCAGCGGCCCCACCCGCCCCGGGCCCAGCGGCCGACCCGGCGTCATCAGTCACGGGACACCTCCCCTGCCGCGACCCGGTAGCGGACGCCGCGCAGTTCCGGCGGGACGTCGTCCACCACAGCCGCGGTCACCAGAACCTGCTCCGCGCCTGCCGCCACCTCGGCAAGCCGTGACCGCCTGGTCGCATCCAACTCGGCGAAGACGTCGTCGAGAACGAGCACGGGGTCATCGCCCTCCTCCCGGAGAAGCTCCCAGCAGGCCAGGCGCAGGGCAAGGGCCAGTGACCAGGACTCGCCGTGGCTGGCGTACCCGCGCGCCGGGAGCCCACCGAGACTCACCCCGAGGTCATCGCGGTGCGGCCCAACCAGGGTCACCCCCCGCTCAACCTCCTGGGCGCGCAGCCGGGTCAGCTCCGCGAGCAGCAACGCCTCGATACCGACGGGCTCGATCCGGTCTCCGGTTGCCGGCGGCAGGTCCGACAGACCGGGCAGGCCCGAGCAGTAATCGAGCTGCACCGAGCCGTCCGCGAGCCCGGCATAAGACTTCTCCACCATTGGCCGCAGCGCCTCCACGGTGTCGAGTCTGCCTGCCAGCAGTCGGGCGCCGGCGGCGGCAAGATGACCGTCCCAGACGTCGAGTGTGTGCAGCTGCGCCGCAGGTCGGCGGGTGGCGGACGCCGTGCGCAGCAGCGTGTTGCGCTGCCGCAGCACCCGCTCGAAGTCGGACCGCACGCCGGCGAACCGGGGCGCGCGCAAGGTGAGGAACTGGTCGAGGAAGCGCCTGCGCTCGGCGGGGTCTCCCTTGACGACGGCGAGGTCTTCCGGCGCGAACAGCACCGTACGCAACAGGCCCAGGACGTCCCGGGACCGCGGCACCGGGGTGCGGTTGACACGGGCGCGGCTGCCCCGGCCCGGGACCACCTCGAGCTCGATCAGCAGCGGGCGCTCCTCGCGGAGCACTCGACCGCGGACAACGGCGCGCTGCGCCCCCATGCGCACGAGCGGAGCATCCATGGCGACGCGGTGGCTGCCGAGCGTGGCCAGATACCCCACTGCCTCGACGAGGTTGGTTTTGCCGTGGCCGTTGGGTCCGACGAACACCGTCGGACCCGGGAGCAGCTCGACTGCCACCTGCGGGTAGGAGCGGAAATCGACCAGCTCGAGGGAGGTCACGCGCATGGCAACCCCACCCGCGTGGTCACGGCGCAGGACGACACAGCCACCCAACCCACCGCTCGCAAACCGGCCACGGCCCCCGAACCGCAGCCAGGCGGCTGGCTCTGGTCAGGACCCGGGCGGGGCCATCGATGTGGCGCCAAGAGTTCCTTCGGCCGACTCAACAGCGTGCCCGCCGAACTGGTTGCGCAGTGCCGCGACCACCTTCATCGTCGGCGAGTCCTCTTCCCGGCTGGCGAACCGCGCGAACAGCGCGGCTGAGATCGCCGGCATGGGGACGGCGTATTCGATCGCGGCCTCCACAGTCCACCGGCCCTCGCCGGAGTCCTGCGCCCAGCCCCGGAGCTGATCCAAACCGGGATCCTGATCGAGGGCGCGAACCAGTAGATCGAGCAGCCAGGACCGGATCACGGTGCCCGCTGTCCAGCTCTTGAAGACACCGGGCAGGTCTTCGATGAGCTCGCACGCCTTGAGGACCTCGTATCCCTCCCCGTAGGCCTGCATCATCCCGTACTCGATGCCGTTATGAACCATCTTGGCGAAGTGGCCGGCGCCGACAGGCCCCGCGTGCACGAAGCCCGACTCACCCTCCGGCTTGAGCGTGTCGAATGCGGGCTGCACCTTGGCGATGTCGTCGGGGGAGCCGCCGGCCATGAGTGCGTAGCCGACCTGCAGGCCCCACACTCCACCGGATACGCCGCAATCACAGAAGCCGATGCCCTTCTCGGCAAGCGCGGCCGCGTGCACCTTGTCGTCGGTGTACTTCGAGTTGCCGCCATCCACCACGAGATCCCCCGGAGACAGGAGCTCACCCAACGACGCGATCGTGGCTGCCGTGATCTTCCCGGCGGGAACCATCACCCACACGGCCCGAGGCGGTTTCACGGCGGCAACAAGGTCTTCCAGCGAGTGGACCGAGGCGAGCGGGGACACCGGGTCGTAGCCCACGACGTCATGGCCGCCGTGGCGCAGCCGCTCCGCCATGTTTCCGCCCATCCTGCCCAGGCCGATCATGCCGATCTGCACACGTGCCTCCCTTGACGTCACGCGACCGCGG
>JADGOW010000263.1 GCA_017882765.1 Frankiaceae bacterium | reverse complement strand
GCTGATGACGCTCATCTGAATCTGCCCGGACCTGCTCACTGAATCTGCCCACTTTGAGCGACCCGCCGTCGGGGTCCACCTGATGTCGGTGGGCTCCTTCGAGGCTCGTGGTCTCTGACCACCGCGAGCCGTCGAAGGAGTCCGTAGGAATGCTCACATGGGAGACGACTGTGGAAGCGCAAGCGTTGTATGCACGAGGTTGGACGAAGTCCGCGATCGCCCGGCATGTGGGGGTCAACCGCCGGACGGTACGGGAGTACCTCAACGGCGACCGGGTGCCGGGCCGGCGGGCGCCGGGTGGGCCGGATGTGTTCGGCCCGTTCGCGGAGTACACCCGGCTGCGGCTGGCTGATGATCCGCATCTGTGGGCGAGCACGCTGTTCGATGAGGTGACCGGGCTGGGCTATCCAGGGAGCTATCCGTCGTTCACCCGGGCGTTGCGGGCGCGGCGGCTGCGGCCGCATTGCGAGCCGTGCGCGGCGAGCCGCGGGCGGGAGCACGCGGTGATCGCCCACCCGCCTGGGGCGGAGACCCAGTGGGATTGGCTGGGTGCGACACGAGGTCGCGTATGGCGAGTGAACTCGCAGGTTGGAGGCCGGTAATGCCGGGTGTGTAGTTCCTGATCAGTGTTCGAGATTGGTCCCCGCCCCGACGTGCGTCCGCAGGTCCTGCCTGCTGGGGGTGCGAAGCTCGGAGTAGAAGCCCAAGGGCCCCCGTTCCGTCCGGGGGAGCAACCAGGCAAGGGGAAGGCCGGACGGGCGAACGCAAGTGAACCCCTGTTGATGCCTCGTCATCGCATAGCCCGGAAACGACGGGAAGATTGCCGGGCGATAGGGCCTGGCCGCTGGAAGAGGCGGCGAGCGGCGACCGAACACAAGCCGAGTCGGTCGTGAGAACACCGCTGGCCTCGGGGTATAGGGGGCGCCCACCCCGGCCGCATCTCGTGTGCGCGAAACGTGGAAACCCCGTCGGAGTCCGGGCCGTGAGTGGCCCGGTAGGCCGATCGTGAGAGGGGCGTAATCCTCCGGCGGGACAGGATGCCCAAGAAGCGGATGCCGGTAGCCGAAAGGCGACGGGACTCGCGACGAGTTTGCCGTCTACTCCAAGGGCGGTGTCGCGGGGAACCGGCCGGATGCCGGCCAAACGGCCGGACCCGTAAGGGTGCTGACGTGGGCAGGTGAGCCTTTGAACTTCGAAGCCAGTGGGCTTCGCGAACCGAGGGGCAAGTTGGACACCATCATGGTGAACGGACCTGAGGACGTCTTCGACTGGGACGCCGTCAACTGGCGTGCCCACGAGCAGGACGTAGCGAGGCTGCGGCAGCGGATCTTCAAGGCGACGCGGGAGCAGGACTGGGCCACGGCCCGGTCGCTGCAGAAGATGATGCTGGCGTCCTGGTCGAACACGCTGCTCAGCGTGCGGCAGGTGACCCAGCGCAACACCGGGCGTCAGACGGCCGGGGTCGACGGTGAGATCGCGCTGACCCCGCAGGCCCGCGCGGAGGTGGCGGTGCAAGTGCACCGTTCGCGTTCCTCGTGGGACCCGCTGCCGGTCCGACGCGTGTATGTCCCGAAGGCCAATGGAAAGCAGCGCCCGCTCGGCATTCCCGTGATCATGGACAGGTGCCACCAGGCACGGGTCCGTAACGCACTGGAACCCGAATGGGAGGCCCGGTTCGAACCACGCTCGTATGGGTTCCGGCCAGGTCGCAGCTGCGCCGACGCAATCGCGTCCCTGTATTCCACCCTGAAGGGCCCTGGTGCTCAACGGGTGTGGATCCTGGACGCCGACTTGTCGGCCGCGTTCGATCGGATCGACCACGCACGACTGCTGGAATCGCTCGGCTCGTTCCCCGCAAGGGGACTGATCGCGCGGTGGCTCACGGCCGGTGTGGTCGAGAAGGAGGTGCTCGCACCGACTGAGGAGGGAACTCCCCAAGGCGGCGTGATCAGCCCTTTGCTGATGAACGTGGCACTCCACGGTCTGGAGGAAGCCGCAGGAGCCCGTTACCGCACGATCGGCGTGCACGCCGGGAACGCGGTCTCTGGCACTCCAAACCTGGTCAGGTATGCCGACGATCTCGTCGTCTGCTGCTACTCCGAGGAGCAGGCGCGCGAAGTCAAGGCACGGCTTGCCGGATGGCTGGCACCGAGAGGTCTGACGTTCAACGAGGATAAGACGCGCGTCGTCCACCTCGAGAACGGTTTCGACTTCCTCGGCTTCAACATCCGCCGATACCGGCGCGGGCACGAGCGCGGCAAGCTACTGATCAAACCCAGCCAGGAAGCGGCCAGGCGAATACGGAAGAGGCTCGCGATCGAGGTGCGCAGCCTGCGCGGCTCGAACGCGATGGCGATCATCGCCCGGCTCAACCCGATCATTCGGGGTTGGGCCGCCTACTACCGGGGCGTGGTGTCCAGCAAGATCTTCACTGCACTGGATCACTACGTGTGGTGGCTGACTTACCGGTGGGCCCGGCGCAGCCACCCGAAGAAGTCGAAGAAGTGGATCGTGCGCCGCTACTTCGGCCGGTTCAACAAGTCCAGGAACGATAGGTGGATCTTCGGCGCGCGCGATGACCCCATCAACGACCGCGGCGACATCCCCTATCTCGTCAAGTTCTCCTGGACGCTCATCGTCCGACACCAGCTGGTCGCGGGCGGGGCATCTCCGGATGATCCCGACCTGACCCAGTACTGGGCCGCGCGGCGGCGCAAGGTGTTACCCCCGCTGGACGACTTCATCGCCCGCCTGCTCACCAGGCAGGACGCGCGGTGTCCGCTCTGCTGGCAACACCTGATCAGCCCGGACCGCCCGCCAAACTCTCCGCACGCCTGGGAGCAGTGGTGGCACGGCGTCATCAAACGGGCGATCGCTGTCGAGCACCTCGCTCACCACGAGCGAGATCAGACGGTGGGCATGAACCGAACTCGCCTCATGCACGCCTCCTGCTATCGCAGCCTGCAAGCGCGACAACGCAGGAGCCCCACGTCACCATCGCTCGCAACGTCCTCGGGGCTTGCTTGAGCCGGGTGCGGTGCAAGCCGCTCGCCCGGTTCTGAGGGGGCCCTGGCGCGGCAACGCGCCGGGGCTACCCGACACCTGGGCAGCTGGCTGGACCCGGTCGGTGGCCGGCTGCGGCGGGTGCACGCGTTCGTGATCGTGCTGGCCTGCTGCCGGCACATGTTCGTGCGGCCGG
>JADGOW010000262.1 GCA_017882765.1 Frankiaceae bacterium | reverse complement strand
CGCCCACGAGCACGAGCAAGCCGTGATGCTGCTCGCGACATGGGCCGTTGATGCCTGCCTGCCGGAGGAGGCTGTCCTCGTCGAGTCGCACGTCGCGGGATGCACTTCGTGCGCCGCCGAGGCTGCGTCGCTGCGCGAGACGGCGGTGATGCTCGCCGCTCTGGTACCCCCGGTCACCCCCCCGCCAGCGTTGAAAAAGGCCATCCTCGCCCGCGTGACCGGCCCGGATGCCGGTACCCGCGCCGGCGTCCGTCCCGGTTCCGGTCGGGCAGACGAGGGGGTGCCGGCCGGCCCGCCGGCTCTGCAGGCCTACCAGCGCATGGTCGAACGGCTGGACGGCGTACTGGGTGGGCTCGACGTGGGCGACTGGGCCCGTCCGGCCGCCGGTGATTGGACCGTTCAAGATCTCGTGAGCCACCTGGCGGCCGTTGACGAGGCGCTTGCGGGCTGGTTGCGCGAGCCTTCCGCCGCCCCGCCGGCGGAAGGCCCACCCGGGGACGCCGCGGGCGCCGCGGGCGATGCAGGCGATGCAGGCGATGCAGGCATCCTGGCCCGTCTGGCCGCCGGCCTGGACGAGCGCACCCGCGCCGCCCTGAACCGCAGCCGCGGGGAGCCGCCCGAGCTCACGCGCGCGTACTGGCGCGGGCAGGCAGACGACATCGCCGGGCGGGTGATCGCTGGCGGTGCGCCGCTGTCCCGCCGGCTGGTGCCCTTCGGCGGCGTCCCGCTCCCCGTCGAGCATGTGCTGCTGGACCGGGCCTTCGAGACCTGGATCCACGCCGACGACATCGCCATCGCGGTCGGCGCCGCGCTGGCGCCGCCCGCGCCCGACCAGATGCACCTCATGGCACAAACCGCAGTAGGCATCCTGCCGGCGGTGTTCGCCGAACTCGGACGAACCCGCCCCGGCGCGGCAGCAGGCGTCACGCTGACAGGTCCCGGCGGAGGCGAGTGGACGGTGCCCTTCGGCGGGCCTGGGGCTGCTCATGTCCCGGCACAGCGGGTCACCGACGTCCGCGTGGACGTCATCGAGTTCTGCCTGCTGGTCGGGGGCCGCCGCGAGGTGGCCACACTGGAGGCGCAGATCACCGGCGACGTGGCGGCTGGGCGCGACGTTCTCGTCGCCGCCGCGAGCCTGGCCCGACCCTGAGCGGCGGTCAGGCGCGAGCCGCGCGTCGGCGCGGAAAGCCCGCAGCGGTAACCTCGTCCCAGCTCACGTGACCGAAGACCACGGCGTGGGCCAGCGGATCGAGGTCCTGGTCCCCGTCGGTGCCCCCCTCGTACTGGGCCTGGGTGATCAAGAAGATCCGGTCGGAGCTGAGCTCGCAGTCGGCGCCCCATTCCACCAGCGTCGGGTCGTGGGTGGGACGGACAATCGCCCAGCTACGCAAGGGGGCCGCCGTCCGTCGCATGATCGTCTCCTTGCTGAACCAGTCATCATCTGTCTCGGCACGCAAGGGCCACCTACCTGAGAGCTAAATTCTTCTGTCTCGCTGTCTCACCCGGCCGGCTGCCGGCTTCGGGCGAAGGCCCAGGCGTCGGCGACCATGTCCTGCAAGGTCTTTTCGGCCTGCCACCCCAATTCCTGCTGGATGCGGTCGCTGGCGGCCACGAGCACCGACGGGTCGCCCGCCCGCCGGCCGGCGTCGCGGGCGGGAATCGGATGGCCGGTCACCTCGCGGGCGACGTCGACGACCTCACGCACGGAGAAGCCCGCCCCGTTGCCGAGGTTGTAGATCACGTGCTTGCCCGCACGGGACGCCTCCAATGCGAGCAGGTGCGCACGACCGAGATCCTGGACGTGGATGTAGTCGCGCACCGCAGTGCCGTCCGGGGTCGGGTAGTCGGTCCCGAACACCGCAACGGCATCCCGCTGACCAAGCGCGACTTGCAGGACAATCGGGATGAGGTGGGTCTCCACGGCGTGTCGCTCGCCGCGCGGGCCCAAGGCGCCGGCGACGTTGAAGTAACGCAAGCTCGCAGCGCCGAGCCCATGCGCCAGGCACTCAAAGGAGATCATCGCGTCGATGGCGAGTTTCGTGGCGCCGTAGGCGTTGGTCGGGCTGGTGACCGCGTCCTCCCTGATGGGAACCTGCGCCGGTTCGCCGTAGGTGGCAGCCGTCGAGGAGAAGACGAGCCGGCGGCAGCCCTGGCTGCGCATCGCGTCCAGCAGATTCAGTGTCCCGCACACGTTGTTGCGGTAGTAGAGCTCCGGGCGCTCCATGGACTCGCCCACGAGCGACTTGGCGGCGAAATGCAGGACGCCGTCGAAGCCCCCCGCCAGGACCCTTCCCGTCGCGTCGAGGTCGAGCAGGCTCACCTCCTCGAAGGCGGCGCCCTCGGGGACGGCGTCACGGTGCCCGGTGGACAGGTCGTCCAGGACGACCACGTCGTATCCGCCGTCGAGCAGTTGCTGGGCTACGACGCTTCCGATGTATCCCGCGCCGCCCGTGACGAGCACCTTCATGCCAGCATCATCCGGCCCTCGGGCCCGGGCGGCTGGGCCGGGTGTCCCCCGGACTACCCCCGTGTCCCGCCGCCTGGACCGGTGCGGCCGGGCCCATGGCCGGGTCCGGGCGCGGGACGACCCTGATCTCGCCGGAGTACATCCCCATCGCGCAGTGGTTCGATCGTGGCTGGTTGCTGGGCCGGCAGCTCGAAGACGTTGTCGCCTTCCTGCAGCGTCGCGCGTAGCCGACCGTGGGGGCGCGCAGAGCTGTCGGGCACGACAGCGGCGCCGTGCTGCGCACCACCCAGCGGATCGGCGTGCCCGCGTACACCACGCTGCTCGCCGGTGCGTAGCCGTCGTAGCCCTGGGTGACGACCACCTGCTGATGTCTCGGTGTCATCACCACATTCGGCGTCGGCATCCGCGCCTGCGCGCTGGCTGCGGGGCCACCGCCCGGAAGCGGACCCGAGGTCGGTCAGGCCCGCACGCGCGTTGACGAAGCCGAGGCGAGGACGGCGACCCCGGCGACTACGAACAGTGTCCGGGCGGCGCGACCGCGGGCCAGCGAGGTCACCGCACCCAAGCCGACCAGGCCGGGGGCTGTGCCCAGGGCGAACAGCGCCATGACTGCGGCCGCGGTGGCCGGCCGTCCGGTGGACAGGGCGAACAACTGCACGGTCTGGGTGAAGCCGCACGGCAGGAAGAACGTCAGCGCTCCGAGCAGCGCGGCGTTCCGGTCGCTGTAGCGGCGCTGTT
>JADGOW010000111.1 GCA_017882765.1 Frankiaceae bacterium | reverse complement strand
GGAATGCTGGGAATTGTGGCCAACAGCGTGCAGACTGTGACGCGACGAACGCGGAGCGAAACATCCGGGGGTGGCCCGCGCCGGCGGCACGGTCGGCGATCGCGGGCAGGACGTGGCTCAACCCGACGTCTGGGAAGGTGGACGTGGCGGGCCAGCCGGTCGAAATGACGGCACGGGGATCCGACCTCGGTCGTCGGTGGCGCGTGCTGCTCGTCGACAGCGAGGAGATGTTCGCCCAGAGCCTGCGGTTCGCCCTCGAGGCACAGGGCGATCTCGAGGTGGTCGAGACGGCCGACACCCTACGCCGTGCCCGGGCCGTCATGGCCACGGTCAGCCCCGATGTCGTGGTGCTGGAATCGCGGCTGCCCGACGGGGCAGCGATCGCCGCGGTCCCCGACCTGCGCCGGGCCTGCCCCGCGAGCAAGGTCGTGCTGCTCACCTCGGGCCCGGACGCCTCCGTGGCGGCGGAGGCAGTGGGCGCCGGCTGCTCCGGGCTCGTGTCGCGAACCGGGACGCTCGACGAGCTTGTCGCCGCGGTTCGCGGGGTCGCGGCCGGCCAGGTCTATGTGAGCCCGGGCGTGCTCGCCAAGCTGCTGCCGCGCCTGCAGCGCGTCACGCAGCGGCCGGGATGGGACCTCACGGCGCGTGAGCTTGAGATCCTGCAACTACTCGGTGAAGGCCTATCGAATGCGGCGATCGCCGCGCGCCTGGTCGTGAGCGTGCACACCGTCCGAAATCACGTGCAGAACCTGTTGAGCAAGCTGGGGGCCCACTCTAAGCTGGAGGCACTGGTCATCGCGCTGCGGGAGGGGTTGCTCCGCGGGGATTGGCGCGGCCCCCCGCTGACATAGGGATCGCTGACATCGGCGCTGCTAACGATGGGGCCGATGACCATGGGGCTGCTGCCGTGGGGGCACTGTGGGCGGAGCGGCGACGGGCGGAGCCGGCCACGAAGGCATGGGTGCGGGCGTGGTGAAGATCGGCGTCCCTCGCGAGCTCAAGGACAGTGAGTGCCGGGTCGCGCTCACCCCTGCCGGCGCCCAGGAGCTGGTCTTGGCCGGGCACGACGTCTTCGTCGAGTGCGGCGCCGGGACGGGCTCGGCGATGACCGACGACGAGTACGCGGCTGCAGGCGCGACGCTGCTCCCCGACCCCGACGAGGTGTGGGCCGAGGGCGACCTGCTCCTCAAGGTCAAGGAGCCGATCGCCGCGGAATACGGACGGCTGCGGGCCGACCAGGTGCTGTTCACCTATCTGCATCTGGCCGCCGACCGGACATGCACGCAGGCGCTCCTGGATGCCGGGGTCACCGCCCTCGGCTACGAGACGGTGCAGCAGCCCGACGGGTCGCTGCCGCTGCTCGCGCCGATGAGCGAGGTGGCCGGCCGGATGGCGCCGCAGGTCGGGGCCCAGTTCCTGGAGAAGTTCGCCGGCGGCAGGGGCGTGCTGCTCGGGGGCGTCTCGGGTGTGCAGGCCGGCAAGGTCGTCGTCCTGGGCGCCGGGGTCGCCGGGATGAACGCCGCTGTGATCGCCCTCGGGATGCAGGCCGAAGTGCTGCTGCTCGACAAGAACATTGCCAAGCTGCGCGAGGCCGACCGCATCTACCAGGGGCACTGTCAGACTCTCGCTTCGAACCGCGCGCATGTGGAGCGGAGCGTTGCGGACGCCGACCTGGTGATCGGCGCCGTGCTGGTGGCCGGAGCGAGGGCACCGACACTGGTCACGGATGCGATGGTCGAGACGATGAAGCCCGGGTCGGTGCTCGTGGACATCTCCGTCGACCAGGGGGGCTGCTTCGAGTCCACCCGGCCCACGACACACTCCGAGCCGGTCTACCCGGTGCACGGTTCGCTCTTCTACTGTGTGGCCAACATGCCGGGGGCGGTGCCGTTCACGTCGACCTACGCGCTGACCAACGTCACGCTTCCCTACGTCCTCGAGCTTGGCGGCCGGGGCGCGCGCGCTGCCTGCGAGGCGGATCCCTCGCTGGCACGCGGGGTGAACGTCGCACGCGGGATGGTCACCTCGCGGCCGGTCGCCGACGCGCACGGGATGGAGGCGGCCGACTGGTGGGAACTCCTTTCCTGACGCCGGCCGGCGCGGGGCCTGTTGTTGCCGACCGTGTCCCGCAGGGATCCGGCGTGCGGGAGCAGGTGCACCGCTACCTTGACCATCTGGCGCTGGAGCGGGGGCTGGCGTCCAACTCGGTGTCGGCCTATCGCCGGGACCTGCGTCGCTACACCGAGCACCTGACGGCAACGGGGGTACGCACCCTGGCCGACGTCGGGGAACGGGAGGTCGCGGGGTTCCTCGACGTGCTGCGCGCCGGGGACGGGCGCCACGCTCCGCTGGCAGCGGCCTCGGCCGCCCGTGCCGTGGTCACTGTTCGGGGCCTGCACGGCTTCGCCCACCGGGAGGGTCTGGTCGAGGAGGACGTGAGCCGTCCCATCCGGCCACCTTCAGCACCGCCCCGAACGCCGAAGACGCTGACCTCGGCCGAGGTGGAGGCTCTCATCCGTGCGACCGAGCCGCCGGCCGGGGCCGCCCCCGGGCGGGTCGCGCTGTCCCTGCGAGATCGCGCACTGCTCGAGATCCTCTACGGCGCGGGCGCCCGGATCTCCGAAGCGGGAGGGCTCGACGTCGCGGATCTCAGCGTCGGGGACCGGGCCTGCCCGGCTGTCAGGCTCACCGGCCCGGGTGGCCGGGCCCGGGTGGTGCCGCTGGGAGATCAGGCGCGTGCGGCGCTGCGCGCGTACCTGCATCGTGGGCGGCCCCTGCTGGTCAGTTCGCGACTGCCCGCCCTGTTCCTGTCCGTTCGGGGGCGGCGCCTGTCGCGGCAAGCGGCGTGGCTGGTGCTGCGCGGGACCGCTAAGCGGGCAGGGCTGGGCACAGACGTTTCCCCGCACGTGCTTCGCCACACGTGTGCCGATCACCTCCTGGCCGGGGGAGCGGACGATCGAGTTGTCCAGGAATTGTTGGGACGGGGGTCGGGCTCTGTGGCTCCCGCGTCCCTGCTGGTCACGCCCGATCACCTCCGGGAGGTCTACCTGGCGGCCCATCCACGGGCCCACAAGTGACCTTGTGACTGCTCAGATCTCGGTATGAACGTGGCAAAATGCCTCTGCTGCTGCAGAACTTGCTCGCTGGACCCGCGACGCACGGCGTGCCTAGTGTTTCCCCCGCGTCCGTCCTGATATGGGCCTCTCGCCGGGTCCGACCCCCTTCACGGGAGCCGCCGCCATGTCACAGCCCCTCCCGAACGACGCGCCGCCGTCGTTCGGACGCCCCGAAGCCCCGCGGTGGGTCCCCGCCGTCGCGCCGGCCGAGCCGCCGGCGGAAGGGCCCGGCTCCGGTGCAGGCTCCGGAACAGGCCCTGATGCAGGCTCCGGAACAGGCCCTGATGCAGGCTCCGGCCCTGATGCAGGCTCCGGCCCTGATGCAGTCGCGGTCGATCCGGATTCGGACGAGGCGGCTTCGGCGCCCGCCCGGGGCGACCTCGGCGCGACCGGTCGGGTGTTCCCGGCACTGCCTGAACCGGCGCCGCTTGCCACCCACGGCCCCGCCCGCGTGCTGGCGCTGTGCAACCAGAAGGGCGGCGTGGGCAAGACCACCAGCGCGATCAATCTGGGGGCCGCCCTGACCGAGTACGGCAGGCGCGTCCTGCTCGTCGACTTCGATCCGCAGGGGGCGCTGTCGGTCGGTCTCGGCATTCCGGCTCAGGCCCTCGATCACACGATCTACGACGCGCTGCTGGAAGGCATGCCCATCGACGACGTCATCACGGCGACGCGCGTCCCGGGGCTCGACCTCGTCCCCAGCAACATCGGCCTGTCCGCTGCGGAGATGGTCCTCGTCAGCGAAGTCGGGCGCGAGCACGCCCTGGCCCGGGCTCTCGCCCCGGTGCTGCCGCGCTACGACGTCGTTCTCATCGATTGCCAGCCGTCGCTGGGCCTGCTGACCCTCAACGCGCTGACGGCCGCCGACGGCGTGCTCATCCCTTTGGAGTGCGAGTACTTCGCGCTGCGTGGGGTCGCCCTGCTGCAGCAGAGCATCGAGAAGGTGACGCAGCGGCTCAACCCCCGGCTCCAGATCACCGGAGTGCTCGCGACGATGTACGACGCCCGCACGGTCCACGGGCGCCAGGTGCTCACGCGTCTCGTGGAAGCCTTCGGCGACAGGCTCTTCCACACGGTGATCGCTCGCACGGTGAAATTCCCCGAGACGACCACCGCAGGTGAGCCGATCACGACCTACGCGCCGACGTCGACGGGGGCGGCGGCGTACCGGACTCTCGCGAAGGAGGTTCTAGCCTCGTCCGTGATCAGCAACACTTAGCGACGTGATATTTCAGATCAGTCACCCGGCGTCGCTGCTGGGCATCGCGCTGGCACTGATCATCGGCTTCTACGCGCACGATGTGGCCCAGGTGCTGACGGCGCGTGCGCTGGGAGACCCGATGCCCCGGCGGGCGGGCAAGCTCTCGCCGCGTCCCGAGCGGCACCTCGGTCCCTTCAGCGTCGTCGCCTTCATCATCTCTGGCCTGGGCTGGACCGAGCCCATCCCCATGAATGACAGGTGGCGTGCCCGCCGCGTCCAGGTAACCCTCGCGCTGGTCGCCGGCCCGCTCGTGCAGGCGGCCCTCGGCCTGCTGGCGCTGCTGGCGGTGCGGCCGTTCATCACGACGGTCGTCGTCACGCTGGGCGATCGCAGTTTCGTGCAGAGCGCCACGGCCAGCTTCCCCGGCCAGATGTTCTACGCCATGTCCGCGACGTTCGTCGGGCTGGCCATCCTCGCCCTCATTCCGGTGCCACCGATGGACGGCGGTCGCATCCTGTTCACCTGGGGCGGCCAGAGCTACGGCTGGCAACACTGGCGTGAGGAGTTCGAGCAGAAGTGGGGCATCCCCATCATCCTGGCGATTCTGATCATTCCTGCGCTGTTCCCGTCGATACCGTCGATCGTCTGGGAGATCGCCCAACCGATTCTCGACGGTTTCGCCACGCTTGTCGGCCTCGGCTGAGCGACGCCGCGTTAGGGTCCTGACGTGCTGGCGTTGTCAGAGGGGCCGCCGTTCGCCGTCCACCTCGACAACTTCGAGGGGCCGTTCGACCTGCTTCTCGGGCTCATCGCCAAGCACAAGCTCGATGTCACCGAGGTGGCTCTGGCGCGTGTGACGGACGAGTTCCTGGCCCATGTGAAAACGCTGGCCGCGCAGGGCTCGGCGTTCCCGCTCGGCCAGGCCAGCGAGTTCCTCGTCGTGGCCGCGACGTTACTTGACCTCAAGGCGGCCCGGCTTCTGCCCCGCGGTGAGATCGACGACGAGGAGGACCTGGCCCTGCTCGAGGCGCGGGACCTGCTGTTCGCCAGGCTGCTGCAATACAGGGCGTACAAGGCGGTGAGCGCCCTGTTCACCGAGCTCGTCGACACCGAATCCCGGCATGTGCCGCGCGAGGTTCCTCTCGAGGATCGCTTCGCGCGGGCGCTGCCCGAAGTCGAGCTGCCGATCACCCCGGACGAGCTGGCGGCACTCGCCAACCGCTTACGCGAGCCTGCGCCGCCCCCGCAGGTGGCGACCGACCATGTCCACGCCCCTCGGGTTGACCTGCGCGAGCACGCCCGCGTCGTCGCCGAGCGGCTGCGGGAGCGGGGAGTCACGACGTTTCGCGTGCTGTGTGCCGGCTGCCGGCAGACGCTGGAGGTCGTCGCCCGCTTCCTGGCCCTCCTGGAGATGTATCGCGAGGGGCGCGTCGCGTTCGAGCAGGCCACGCCCTTGGGGGAGCTGACCGTACGGTGGGTTGGTGAGCGTGCCCACGTCGACCGAGAGCCCGATTCCAGAGCCGGCTGAGCCGCCGGACGCGGCCTTGCCGGCCGGAGTCCCCTTGCCGGCCGGAATCTCTGAGCCGGCCGATCCGGCTGGGCAACTCGATGCGGACGAACCGCCGTTGCGGGCCGTCGTCGAGGCCGTCCTGCTCGTCGCCGAGGAACCCGTGCCCTTGTCCGACCTCGCCGCCGGGTTGGAGCGGACGCTGCCCGAAGTAGAGGCGGCGGTTGTGGGCCTCAGCGCCGAGTACGACGAGGCCGGCCGCGGCTTCGCGCTCCGGGAGACCGGGGGTGGCTGGCGGTTCTACACGGCCGAGCGCTGCGCGCCCTACGTCGAGCGCTTCGTGGTGGCGGGACAGAGCAGCAGGCTGTCCCAAGCGGCGCTGGAGACCCTGGCGATCGTGGCCTATCAGCAGCCGGTGACCCGTGGGCGGGTGTCGGCGATCCGTGGCGTGTCCGTGGACGGCGTCCTGCGCACCCTGGTGACCCGCCGGTTGGTCGAGGAGGCGGGAACCGACCCGGACAGCAGTGCCATCCGCTACCGCACCACCGGCTACTTCCTGCAGCGGCTGGGTCTGCGCGACCTCTCGGAGCTCCCGCCGCTGGCCCCGCTGCTGCCCGGGCTCGACGATCTGCCGCCGGAGAAGGCCAGTGGCTGAAGCCGTCAGGCTGCAGAAGGTGCTGGCGGCCTCCGGCGTGGGTTCGCGCCGGCACTGTGAGGAGCTCATCGATGCGGGCCGCGTCCGGGTGGACGGGGTTGTCGTGCGCCGTCTCGGTACCCGGGTCGACCCACAGACGGCGTCGGTCGAGGTGGACGGCGAGCGTCTCGTTACTCGCAGCGGGCTGCAGTATCTGGCGCTGAACAAGCCGCGCGGCGTCGTGTCGTCGATGAGCGACGACCGCGGCCGGCCGAGTGTCGGGGACATCGTCGCAGACCGGTCGGTCCGGCTGTTTCACGTCGGCCGCCTGGATGCCGACAGCGAGGGTTTGCTGCTGCTCACCAACGACGGCGACCTGGCACACCGGCTCGCCCACCCGTCCTACGAGGTGCCCAAGACCTACGTCGCCGAGATTGCCGCCCCGGTGCCGCGAGATCTCGGCCGGCGGCTCCGGGCGGGGTTGGCGTTGGACGACGGGCCTGCCCGGGCGGACGGGTTCCGCCTGCTGTCCACGGCGGGCGGCCGTGCGATGGTAGAGGTCACGCTGCACGAGGGCCGCAACCACGTGGTGCGGCGCCTGCTGGCGGCCGCGGGGCACCCGGTCAGCCGGCTGGTCCGCACCCGCATCGGTCCCGTCGAGCTGGGGACGCTCAAGGCGGGCCGCGTCCGGCACCTCACCCGCCACGAGGTTGCGGTGCTGTACCGGCAGGTGGACCTGTAGCGGCCTTCGTCCCGCCGGGTCGCCCGTTCACCAGCGGAGCGAGGCTCGGGCGCGAGCGCATGCCGCTACCCTGCCGGATGTGGCGGTGCGAGCAGTCCGCGGAGCGATTCAGGTCGACGCCGACGACCATGACCAGATCATTTCTGCCGCGGCCGAGATGGTGGGCGCGGTGCTCGAGCGCAACGGCTTGACCACGGACAACCTCATCAGTGTCGTGTTCACCGCGACCCCGGATCTGACAGCGGAGTTCCCGGCCTACGGGGCGCGGAAGGCAGGCATCGTGGACGTCCCGCTGCTGTGCGCGCAGGAGATTCCGGTGCCCGGGGCGATGCCGAGGGTCATACGGCTGCTGGCGCACGTCGAGACCGAGCGACCGCGGGCCGACGTCCGCCACGTGTACCTGCGCGGTGCCGCGGCGCTGCGCACCGACCTGCCGCACTGACCGGTGCCCCTCACCCGAGTCGGCGTCGTCGGAGCCGGTCTGATCGGATCGAGTATCGGGCTGGCCCTGCGCCATCGCGGTGTCGACGTCGTGCTGCGGGAGCGCGACCCCGACCAGCTGCGGCTGGCACTGGCTCTGCATGCCGGCCGGCCCTGGGACGGCGACCGCGTCGATCACGCTGTGGTTGCGGTCCCGCCCGATGCGGTTGTCGGCGAGTTGCTGACACTGCAACGGTCCGGCCTGGCGGCCACGGCCAGCGACGTCACGAGCGTGAAAGCCGGGCCGGTCGAGGCCGCTGCGGCGGCCGGATGCGACATGGCGACGTTCTGCGGCGGGCACCCCGTCGCGGGCCGGGAGCGGGGCGGCGCCATCGCGGCCCGGGCCGACTTGTTCGCCGGCCGGCCGTGGGTGCTGACCCCCACCGACGTGACCGGCGCCGAGGCGGTGACCGCCGCGACCACGCTCGCCGAGCTGTGCGGGGCCCTGCCTGTACAGATCAGCCCGGATCGCCACGACACTGCCATGGCCGTGCTGTCGCACCTGCCGCAGCTGATCTCAAGCTTGCTGGCAGCCGAGGCGGGGGAGCTGCCCGAGGCAGAGCTCGCACTGGTCGGGCAGGGCTTTCGCGACGTGACGCGGCTCGCCGGGTCCGACCCCAGGTTGTGGGCTCAGATCCTTACCGCGAACCGGCGTGAGGTGGCGTCGGCCGCCGCCCGGCTGGCGCAGCGGCTGGCTCTCGTGGTTGCCGACCTGGCGGACGCCGACGACCCCGCACCCCCGCTTTCGGAGGTCATCGCTGCGGGCAATGCCGGCCAGGCACGCCTGCCGGACAAGGCGGGCCTAGTGCCGCACGTCTGGGCGCGCGTTGGTGTCGTCGTCCGGGACCGGCCTGGTGAGCTGGCGCGGCTGTTCACCGCGGTCGCCGAATGGGACATCAACATCGAGGACGTCGCTGTCGAGCACAGCCGCAACGCTCCGTTCGGCCGCCTCGAACTCGCGGTTGCGGCTGAGCGGGGCGACGACCTGTTGCAGCATCTCGAGTCGGCAGGATGGACCGCCTACCGCAGGACCTGATTCACCCCAGCGGGTCCAGCACCGTCCCCGGCGGCCCGGTGGTCGACCCGAGATGGACGACGTACCACTCGCCTCGCCAGGAAATGATCGAGGCGATGCCGAACGACCGGACGCGGCTGCCCACCGAGACTCGCATCCGCGTGTTGTAGACGCGCCAGTATCGGAGCTTGTTGTACTCCGCGCCGACCCGGACCCATGTCGCGGTCTTCTCCGGAACGTCCACCCCGAGCAAGCGAGCCGAGGCGGCGTGCGGACCGAGCCAGGTGTGCAGCGCCCGCAGGTCGAGCAGGTAGTGGCCGACGAGACGCGTGTGCCAGTCGTAGTCGGCGGCCTGCGCCGACATCGGCTTCACCTGTTGATATGCCGACAGCGGGAAGAACGCGGGTATCGCGGCGACCGTGTCGTCGGTCCGCACGGCTTGCCAGAAGTCGGCCAGGGCGCGCTGCCACTGGGCGGATTGGCTGGAGGGCAGCGCCATTGTCTGGGGCAACCGCCCGGGATCGACCGCGACCTGACGCGGCCGGGCCGGTGCCGGGCTCGACGGTATCGGGGGTGATGGGCTCGGCCCCGGCTGGCTCGGAGCAGCGGTGGCGACCGCCGGCCGGGTGTGGTCGGCCGAACCGGAGCAAGCCGCCACGGCGAGGAGAAGGGCTGCCGCACTGGCGGCGCCAACCGCGCGCAAAGGCCTCCGCACCGGGCAATCTTGCATCCTGAGAGCACGGTCGGACCGTTAACCTGACTTTCGTGTCGGAGACCTCGCCCCCGCTCGTGGTCGCGGTCGACGGCCCCGGGGGGTCCGGAAAAAGCACTGTGGCGCGCGGGGTCGCCCGCCGGCTGGGCCTCAGCTATCTCGACACTGGCGCGATCTACCGCGCCGTGGCCTGGCGCGTGCTGCGCGACGGCCGCAACCCGTGGGATAGGCGAGCTGCCGCCGCAGCCGCGGAGGAGGTCCGCATCGAGCTCGAGACCGACCCCGACTCGCCGGTCGTCACCGTGGACGGGGTCGACGTCAGCCGCTCGATTCGCGGGGAAGCGGTAACCGCGGCGGTCAGCCCCGTCTCGGCCGTGCCGGAGGTGCGGGATCGGATGGTGGCCCGGCAGCGTGAGATCATCGCTGCCAGCGCGGATACCGGCGGCATCGTCGTGGAGGGGCGTGACATCGGCACGGTTGTCGCCCCGGACGCAGCGGTCAAGGTATTCCTCACCGCCAGCGCGCGGGAGCGGGCACGACGACGCGCCGAGGAGGTGGGCAAGCGGCCTGGCCTGGCATCGGATGCTGAGATCGCGCGCACCCAGGAAGCTCTTGCGACTCGCGATCGGCTGGACAGCACCAGGCCGGCGAGCCCCCTCGTGCAGGCGCCTGACGCGCTGGTCATCGACTCGACCGAACTGGACGTCGAGGAGGTCGTCGACCTCGTGGTCCGCCGCTGCTCGGAGTTGCGCGTGCGCGGGGCGGGCGGGGTTGTGAGGGAGCCCTTCGCCCCGTCGGCGCGCGTGCGCCCGGTGCTGGCCAACCCGCCACGCTGGCGACCCAGGCTCGCCGAGACGCTCAAGAAGCCGGTCCGGCCCCTCATCAACCACGTGCTGCTCCGCGTCCGCGTGTATGGCCTGGAGCATGTTCCCCGCACCGGCGGCCTCATCGTGGCTGGCGGGCACGCGGGCTGGCTGGACGGGCCGCTGGTCGTGATCGAGTCCCGCCGACCCGTGCGTTGCCTCGCCAAGAGTGAGCTGTACGCCTCGCCCAAGCTGGCGAAGCTGCTCGATTTCGCCGGGCAGATTCCCATCGAGCGAGGTACGCCCGACCGCAGCGCTTTGCACACCTGCCTCGCCGAACTCGCGGCCGGGGTGGCTGTGGGCGTGTTCCCGGAAGGTACGCGCGGCA
>JADGOW010000261.1 GCA_017882765.1 Frankiaceae bacterium | reverse complement strand
AACGCCTCCCCGACACCGAGCGCGCGGAGCCGGGGGTCTTCGGTGACGTTCTCAGAATTGAAAGACGAGGCGGCCCAGGACTTCGCCAGAGAGCACCTGTTCAAAGGCCTCGTTGACTTGGTCCAGGCTCCGCGTCTGGGCGATAACCCGGGTGCGGCCGGCCGCGTGCAGCTGGAAGACCTCGGCGACGTCCTGACGTGTGCCGACGATCGAGCCGATAACGCTGATGGCGTTCAGCACTGTTTCGAAGATCGGGAGGGAGATGACGCCCTCCGCGGGCAGGGCGACCATCACGAGTCGTCCGCCCGGACGCAGACTGGCGTAGGCCTGCGCGAACGAGCGGGGGTTCACGGCGAGGGCGAGGGCCACGTCGGCACCGCCGGCCGCCTGGATGGCCGCTGCCGGGTCTTCGGTGCTTGCATCGATGGTGGTCTCCGCGCCCAGCTCACGGGCGAGTTCGAGTTTGTGCGCTTGCACGTCGACCGCGGTGACACTGCCTCCGAAGATCCGCGCGTATTGCAGGGCGAGGTGCCCCAGGCCTCCGATCCCGAACACAGCGACCCGCTCGGTCGGGCGCACGCGGGCGACCTTGACCGCCTTGTAGGTGGTCACTCCGGCGCAGGCCAGCGGAGCCGCGTCAAGCGAGGACAGCTCGTCGGGTACCAGGACTACGTAACGAGCCGACGCGACGGCGTACTCGGAGTAACTGCCGTCCATGGAATAGCCCGTGTACCGCTGTGTTGGGCACAGCGTCTCTCGCCCACTCACGCAGTATCGGCATCGACCGCAGGCCTCACCGAGCCACGGTATCGCCACTCGATCGCCCACGCCGGGTGCCTCGACTCCAGGCCCAACTGCTTCCACGATCCCGATCCCCTCGTGACCCGGGATGAAGGGAGGCGTGGGTTTCACCGGCCAGTCGCCGCGCGCGGCGTGGATGTCGGTGTGGCACAGGCCGCTGGTCTCTAGCCGGACGAGCACCTGGTCGATGCCGGGTGAGGGGGTCGGGAGATCCTGCAACTTCAGCGGAGCGTCGAAGCTGGTCACAACCGCGGCTCGCATGATGCCCTCCTTGCGTTAGGCCGAGACATCTCCGACCTTGCGGACCTTCCTCGGCACACTTGTGATCGCCACAGCCACAGGCCGCCACCCGCGACCGGCTCAGCCTCCGCCATGTCGTGCGACGTGCCCCGACCGCACCAAACCCCGGCCCTGACCAGCCGCGCCGACCAGCGGTAGCGCCGGGGACGCTACTGCTTCGTGGGTGGCGACTCGCCCGGCGAGTGGCCAGCCGAACGGACCACGTTTTGAATGAAGTTGTAGTTCCGTGGGCTTGTCCGCGATCGCCATCCGTTACTCCTTTGCCGATTAGCGCCGCACGAGGCGCGAGTCGTAACGTGTGAGCGGCCGTGGCCCTGGCGACGGGTAATGGTGGGAGTCGTCGACTCGGACCTTCGCGCTGGTCCTCCAGCGATGCTTCTTGGGCAACCGCCTTGCGACTCCCCGCCGAGGCTCGCCCGTCCTGGGTGCCTTACTGCGAGCCATGTTGCTCGCCCGCTCCCACGTATGCAACAGATGAGCGGTGCGAATCGGTACTGCGCACCTACTAGCTGGATGGCTCTGCGCTGCGAACAAGTTGACGGTGCCCCGAGGGCGTCTCGTAGAGGGACTCCGTCGCGTTCCACCACGTAATCGCCCGCACTCGGGAACCCGTACTCCTCTATCGGGCTCAGTTGAGGCTGGGTTCTCCGGCTTGGAAGGAGAGGTTGTCGATCCAGAGGGCTCGGAGTGCGCCGGTGTTGTAGCCGGGGAACGGCTTGCCTGCCTTCGGCCACCAGGCGTGGTAGGCGAGTTTGCCGGTCCCGCCGGACGCGGCGAAGGCGTCCGGTCCGGACGGGCCCTTGACGCGGCTGTTGCTGCTCAGCCAGGGTCCGTTCGGAGTCTTGTTGTCACACCCGTACCGGGGCAGTGGGCTGGCACAGGTGGCGTAGCCGATGGCGGCGGTGGGTTGGTCGAAGGCGTTGGCGCTGTAGAAGAGGAAGAGCGTCCGCCCGCTCCTGATCATCGACGGCCCTTCGATCAGGTTGTGCTGCCACGGCTGCGTGGCGCTGAGCAGCGCTCGGCGGGATCCCACGAGGGTCCGGCCGTTGGCGGATAGCTGTTGGCTCCACAGGGTGCTGGGCCCCCCGGCGGTCGTTGGTTCCCCCTTCCACAGCAGGTAGAGCTTCCCCGTGGTGGTGTCCAGGAACGGGTTCGGATCGATGGAACCGCCATCGCGGCACACCAACGGCGCGGCGGAGCCGTCCTGATACGGGCCCGCCGGGGTGGTGGCGGTGGCGACGGACAGGCAGTGCTGGCCCGAAGTCTTGTCCTGGGTCGTGTAGTACATGAGGAACCGATGGGGTCTGAGCTGAAGCACCGCAGGTGCCCAGGTCTGCTGATAGACCGGCGCAGCCCAGCCCGGCAGCCCCCGCAGTGCCTCCGGGAGCTTGCGATGCGGGTCGGTCATCGGGTAGAGATCGCCGTTCGCCGTCCAGTTGATCAGGTCCTTGGACTGCATCACCCGCAGGTGCACCTGGGCGTCGCCGGTCGCGAACGCGTAGTAGGTGCGGCCGACGTGCAGGATGTACGGATCCGGGAAGTCTCCCTTGTAGGCCGGCGCGGCCGAGGGCACCGCGCACGCGGAGATCGTCAGCGCGACGGTGGCGAGCACGGCGACCAGTGTGAGCACTCTGCTGTGGCGCAAGACTGCGTGGATTGCGGGCACGGCGCCCTCCGTTCTGCCTTCGCACGATGGCACGGCGGGGGCGACCCCTTGTTCAAGAGACCGAAGTCCCTACTCGTGGTGCCCGAAGTTTCCCCTCGCCCCGTAGCTCGCGAGAATAGGTCGGGAGGACGTCCCCAGATCTTGTGCGCCGCAGGGACCCGGCTTACCCGGCTGCCCAGGTGACGCTTTGGTCGTGCCGCTGCACCGGCGGTGCGCTCCCGCGCGGGCAGTCGCACACTATGCCGCCGTCGGGACGAGGCTGCCCGGATGTGTAAGCGTGCGGTGCCGGCTACGTGTCAGTCAGCTCGGGACGTTCAGCCCTAGAGAGCACACCCTCGCAGGCGCAGGATGAATTGGGCCGAGTAGGGGTTGCCATGACCAGGATCGGCGTTCGTCCACCGCTGCAGATCACGACGATGGGCCCGGTGTCCGAGGCCGAGAGCGAC
>JADGOW010000110.1 GCA_017882765.1 Frankiaceae bacterium | reverse complement strand
TGCCGGGGGCGGGTCTGCGGGTTCGGCGATCTCGGGATACGACGAGGCCACAGGGCAGGTCAACGGAGGCGCACCGCACCCGCCGCCGCCCGCCGTCCGGACTTCCGGGGGCGACCGCCCCGTCCGCGTCCTGCTCGTGGGGGACAGCCTCGCGCTCACGCTGGGCAACGCGCTGTCCCCCCTGGCAGGGTCGTACGGGGTGTCGCTCTCCAACGCCGGGACGGTGGGGTGTGGCATCGCCCGCGGCGGCCCCATGATCTACGACGGCGTCCCGCACGACGTGCTGCCCCGTTGCGAGCAGTGGCCGGTGACGCGGGCCCAGGAGGTCGCCGGCTTCGCCCCGGACGTGTCGGTGCAGCTGGTGGGCCGCTGGGACATTCTCGACCGCGTCCATGACGGCCGCTGGATGCACATCGGGGAACCCGACTTCGACGCGTACCTGCGCACCGAGTTGGACCGTTCCGTGAGCGTGCTGGGGGCGCGGGGAGCCAAAGTCGTGTTCCTCACGGCACCGTGTTTCCAGGGCAGGGAGCGCCTCGACGGCCGGCCGTGGCCGGAGGACGACCAGGCCCGCGTCGATGCCTTCAACACGCTCGTGCGCCAGGTGGGCGAGGCGCACCGCGGGCAGGTGAGTGTCATCGACTTCCTGCCGCTGGTGTGTCCCGGGGGCCACTTCGCCCGCTCTATGAACGGGCAGGTCATCCGCAGCGACGGCATCCACGTGGACCCGGCCGTGGGTCCCATGGTCGCCGGCAGCCTGTTGCCGCAGATTGCCGGGCTCGGTGCCGCCCGCCGTGACGCCGAACCGCCCGAGCCGGCGTCCGCAGCCGGGCGGGACGCGCGACACGCCAACGCGGTGACAACACGCCGTCCCCAGATCACGGACTTTGCCGCCCGACAGCCCACGCGTTAGTGATGATGTTGCCCGACCCGGGCGTTCTCGGAGACTGGCACGCAGCTATGGCCGGATTCCTGATCACGTCACTGCTGGTCGTGGAGTGGCAGAACCACCGCCGCCGGCCGTGCCGAGCTGCCGGTGACCCCTGCGCAGAGACGGGCAGCCGGTTTGCCCGGGTGAGCGCCCCCCATGTGTGAGCGCCCCCGTGCGAGCGCCCCCGTGTGAGCGACCCGCGGCTAAGCGGCCGACACGTGCGCGGCCCACGGGTAAGCGACACTGTTCGACGTGTCCGAAGCGCGTAGCACTCCCGTCATCCGCCTCACCATCGACCGCCAGCCGCATGTGGCTGCGCAGGGTGCGACGGCGCGGCAGGTCCTGGCGGCAGCCGGGGTGACGGACGCGGTGGCGGTCCGGGCCAACCAGGAGGAGGGGCTGCGGGACCTGAGCTGGCTACCGACCGACGGCGACCGGATCGAATCGATTCCCGTCGCGACGGAGGAGGGCCGGGCCGTCCTGCGGCACTCCACCGCCCACGTCATGGCGCAGGCGGTCACCGACCTGTTCCCCGGCACCAAGTGGGCAATCGGGCCGCCGATCGAGAACGGGTTCTACTACGACTTCGACGTCGAGCGGCCCTTCACTGCCGAGGACGTCGAGCGCATCGAGGCACGGATGCGCGCGATTGTCGCGTCCCGGCAGCGTTTCAAGCGGCGTGTGGTCAGCGCGGACGAGGCTCGCGCCCTGTTCGCCGACCAGCCGTACAAGCTCGAGGTGATCGAGGCGGCGACCGCCGGGTCGGTGGACGACGACGAGGCGGTCGACGCCGGTCCGGGCACCGAGATCACGGTCTATGACAACTCGGTGAACACCCACGTCGCCTGGTCGGACCTGTGCCGCGGGCCGCACGTGCCCGACACCGCGCACATCCCGGCGTTCCGGCTGCTGCGCACGGCTGCCGCCTACTGGCGGGGCAGTGAGCGCAACCCGCAGTTGCAGCGCATCTACGGCACGGCCTGGGAGTCCGAGGAGGCGCTGGAGGAGCACCTGCGGCTGCTCGCCGAGGCGGAACGGCGCGACCACCGCAGGCTGGGCACCGAGCTCGACCTGTTCTCGTTCCCGTCCGAGATCGGGGGCGGGCTCGCGGTCTGGCACCCGAAGGGCGGGATCGTCCGGCGGGTCATGGAGGAGTACTCGCGGCGCCGGCACGAGGAGGCCGGCTACTCCTTCGTCGTCACGCCGCACATCACGAAGGCCGCACTGCTCGAAACCAGCGGGCATCTGCAGTGGTACTCGCAAGGGATGTACCCCCCGATGGAGATGGAGGGCGTGCGCTACTACCCGAAGCCGATGAACTGCCCGTTCCATATCCTGATCTACAAGTCGCGCGGCCGCTCCTACCGGGAGCTGCCACTGCGGCTGTTCGAGTTCGGGACGGTGTACCGGTTCGAGAAGTCCGGCGTGCTGCACGGGCTGACCCGGGCCCGCGGCTTCACCCAGGACGACAGCCACATCTTCTGCACCCCCGACCAGCTCGAGGGGGAGCTGACGACCCTGCTCCAGTTCGTGCTGGACCTGCTGCGCGACTTCGGGCTCACCGAGTTCGAGGCCGAGCTCGCCACCCGCCCGGACAAGTTCGTCGGCGAACCCGACGACTGGGACGACGCCACGCAGGCCCTGCGGGCTGCCCTGGAGGCGACCGGGGTCGCGTACGTGCTCGCCGAGGGGGAGGGCGCTTTCTACGCCCCGAAGATCGATGTGCATGTGCGCGACGCGATCGGGCGGCGCTGGCAGATGTCCACGCTGCAGGTGGACTTCCAGTTCCCAGGCCGGTTCGACCTCGAGTACCAGGCCGCGGACGGGTCCCGCCCGCGGCCGCGCATGATCCACCGGGCCCTGTTCGGGTCGATCGAGCGGTTCTTCGGGATCCTGCTGGAGCACTACGCCGGCGCGCTGCCGGCGTGGCTGTCGCCGGTGCAGGTCACGTGCATCCCGATCGCCGAACGCCACGTCGGGTATCTGGCGGGCGTGGCGGACCAACTGCGGGCGGCGGGCCTGCGGGTGGACGTGGACACCTCGGACGAGCGGATGCAGAAGAAGATCGTGCGCGCCCAGCATGAGAAGGTGCCGTTCATGCTCATCGCGGGGGACCGGGACGTGGCAGCCGAGGCTGTGTCGTTCCGCTATCGCAGCGGCGAGGAGAAGCGCGGCGTGCCGGTCGGCGACGCGCTGGCCGAGATCCTTCAGGTTGTCGAGAGCCGTGCCTGACCCCGGGCGTCCCGGCGGCAGGGCCGACGAACCGCCGGGTGGTGCTCCCGGCGGCTACCGTCCCGCCGAGATCGAGGAGCAGCGGGGGGCCGGCCACCGCGACGCGTTCATGCGCCTGTACACCCCGCACCGGATGGCCTACATCCGGGGCGAAGGCAAGCCCGCGGCCGGTGGGGGGTGCCCGTTCTGCGCGCTGGTCGACCAGCCCGACGACGTCGGGCTCATCGTCGCCCGGGGCGCACTGGTCTACGTGGTGCTCAACCTGTACCCGTACAACTCCGGGCACTGCATGAGCGTCCCGTACCGGCACGTCAGCGACTACGCCGACCTCACGCCGGACGAGACGGACGAGCTCGCCACCATGACCCAACGCGCTCTGCGGGCCCTGCGGCAGGCATCCGGGGCGCAGGGGTTCAACGTCGGGATGAACCTGGGCTCGGTCGCGGGGGCGGGCATCGCCGCGCACTTGCATCAGCACATCGTGCCGCGGTGGGGTGGGGACACCAACTTCATGCCGGTGGTCGGCCACACCAAAGTGCTGCCCGAACTGCTGGGCCCCACCCGGGAGCTGCTGGCCGCGGCCTGGCAGGAGGTGCAGTGACCGGCCGGCTTCGGTCGCTTCGCCGGCCGGTCACCGCAGGCCTTACTTCTCCTCTTTCTGCACCTGGCCGGCCAGGTGGGCCGGCATCGCCTCGTGCCGCAGGTAGCGCCGGGTGAACGTCCCGGTGCCGGACGTGAGGGATCTCAGGTCGATCGCGTAGCGGGTCAGCTCCACCTCCGGGACCTCCGCCCGGACGAGGGTGCGCCCGTTCGAGCCGACGGGCTCGGTGCCCACGACGCGGCCGCGCCGCGAGGACAGGTCGCTCATGATGGCGCCGACGAACTCATCGGGCATCAGGACGCCAATCTCCAGCACCGGCTCGAGGAGTGTCACTGTGGTGGCCTTCGCCGCCTCCTTGAGCGCCAGGCCCCCGGCGATCTGGAAGGCCATGTCGGAGGAGTCGACCGAATGCGCCTTGCCGTCCACCAGCCGTACCCGCAGGTCCACGACCGGGTAGCCGGCCGCAACGCCCTTGTCCATCTGGGCGCGCAGGCCTTTCTCCACCGACGGGATGAACTGACGGGGGATGGCGCCTCCGACGATCTTGTCGACGAACTCGAAGCCCTCCCCGGAGCTCAGCGGCTCGACCTCGATGTGACAGATCGCGAACTGCCCGTGCCCGCCGGACTGCTTGACGTGGCGCCCCAGGGCTTTCGCTGAACCGGAGAACGTCTCACGCAGCGGCACCCGCAGCGGCACCTGCTCCACCTCGACGCCGTACTTGTTCTTGAGCCGGTCGAGCAGGACGTCGACGTGGGCCTCGCCCATGCACCACAGCACCAACTGGCCGGTCTCGGCATTCGACTCGAGCCGCAAAGCCGGGTCCTCGGCGACGAGCCGGCCGAGCCCGGTCGACAGCTTGTCCTCGTCCGCCTTGGACTTGGCGTGGATCGCCACGGGCAGCAGCGGCTCCGGCATGTTCCACGCCTCGACCAGCAGCGGGTTGTCCTTGGCCGACAGCGTGTCCCCGGTCTCCGCCGAGCCCAGCTTGGTCACCGCGCAGATGTCGCCCGCCCGGCATTCGGAGAGCGGGCGCAGGGTCTTGCCCAGCGGGCTGGACAGCGCGCCGACCTTCTCGTCGGCGTCATGGTCGGGGTGGCCGCGCTCGGCGAGACCGTGCCCGGACACGTGTACGGGCAGATCGGGGCGCAGCGTACCGCTGAACACGCGCACTACGGAGATCCGTCCCACGAACAGGTCGGACGTCGTCTTGATCACTTCAGCGCACAGTGGACCGTCGGGGTCGCCGGTCAGCGGCGGGACCGGGGAGCCGTCCGGTCGCGTCACGACCGGCATCGCGTGCTCGGCCGGTGACGGGAAGCCCGCGGTGATGACCTCGAGGACCTCGTGCGCGCCCAGGTGGTTGGTCACCGCGGCGCACAACACGGGGTGGAAAGACCCACGGGCGACGGCCTTCTCCAAGTCGTCGACGAGCATCTTGGCGTCGAGGTCTTCGCCGCCGAGGTAGCGGTCCATGAGGGACTCGTCCTCGCTCTCGGCGATGATCCCTTCGATCAGTGCGTTGCGCGCCTCCTCGATGTCCGGCAGTTGCCCGGCGTCGGGGTCGCGCTGGGTGCGGGTACCCGACGAGTAGTCGTAGACCTGCTGGCTGAGCAGGCCGACAACGCCGCCCGCGGTGCCGTCGTCGCCGGCGACGGGCAGGTACAGCGGGAGCACGCCGTCGCCGAACACGCTTGCGCACTCGGCCACGAGCGAGGAGAACTCCGCGCGGTGGTGGTCCAGCTTGGTGATCACGATGGCGCGTGGCATGTTGACCGCCGCGCACTCGTCCCACAGCATTCGAGTGGTCCCGTCGATGCCCTCCACCGCGGACAAGACGAACAATGCCGCGTCCGCGCCGCGCAACCCGGCGCGCAGGTCACCCACGAAGTCGGCGTACCCGGGCGCGTCGAGGATGTTGACCTTGATGTCCTCCCAGTGGAGCGGGAGCACGGAGACGTTGATGGAGCGTTGTTGCCGGATCTCGGCGTCGTCGTAGTCACTGGCGGTCGTGCCGGCCGGGACCGCCCCCGCCCGGGGGATCGCGCCGGCGCTGACCAGCAGCGACTCAGCTAGCGTGGTCTTGCCGGCGCCGCTGTGCCCCACCAGGACAACGTTGCGTACCCCGCCCGTCGGGGCGCTGAAATCATTGCCGGGCGCTGAACCCACCGTTACCTCCTGCCTTCCCCCGCGTTGCACCAGAACAAATTCTCACTAGCCCCGTCACCCTCCCCCGCGTGGGTGAGGCCTTACAAGGTCCCGACGGGTAGAATCATCGCCGCCATGCTGAACAAGGTGCGCGCCCCCATCAACCGCGCGCTGGGGCCTGTGGTTCGGGCGATCGCCAGTACCGGCGTCAAGCCCGATGTGATCACGACCATCGGCACGATCGGGGTGGCTGGAGGCGCTCTCGGGTTCTACACCCGGGGCGTCTTTTTCCTCGGCACTGTAGTAATCACGGCGTTCGTGTTCTCCGACCTGCTCGACGGGATGATCGCCCGCTATCAGGACGCGAGCTCGACGTGGGGGGCGTTCCTCGACTCCTCGCTGGACCGGGTCGGCGACGGCGCAATCTTCGGTTCGCTCGTCATCTGGTACGCCGGGCGCGGGCACTCGGTTCTGCTCGCCGGGGTTGCCCTGTTCGTGCTGGTCATGGGGTCGGTTACCTCCTACATCAAGGCCCGGGCGCAGAGCCTGGGCCTGTCCTGCGACGTGGGTTTCGCCGAGCGGGCCGAGCGACTGATCATCGTTCTGGTCGCGGCGGGCCTCTACGGCCTGGGTGTCCCGTACCTGCTGCCCGCCGCGCTGTGGTTCCTCGCGGGGGCTACCTTTGTCACGGTGATACAGCGACTGGTCGAGGTACACCGGCAGGCCTGCGGCCCGCGGCGGCCGCGCCGGCGGACCATCCGCCCGTCCCGCACCCGCCGAACCGGCCGTGTCCGCTCCGGAAGCCGCGCGCCCCACTAGCGGGGGGCTCCCACAGATGCCGACGCATCAGTCTGCCCGCGTGCGCATGAAGGAGCACGGAAAGGACGTCGGGTATGCCCTCTGCTGGGGTGCCGTGCGCAAGATGCCCGAGCCGATGGCCGAGCGGATCTTTGCGCGGGTGGCCGACCAGGCCTGGCGCAAGCAGGGCAAGGGTGTGCGCCGGCTACGAGCCAACCTCGCCCGGGTCGCGCCGGATGCCGATCTGGATGCGTTGACCCGGCAAGGAGTTCGTTCCTACGCCCGGTACTGGTTGGAGATCTTCCGGCTGCCCGACATGTCTGCCGAGCGGATTGTCGGGAACATGCATGTGCACGACGAGGAGCGCATCTTCGAAGCGCACGCCCGGGGCAAGGGCGCGGTCCTGGCCTTGCCGCACATGGGCAACTGGGACCACGCCGGCGCCTGGCTGGTGCACCGGGGCGTCCCTTTCACGACGGTGGCCGAACGCCTCCAGCCCGAATCGCTGTTCGACCGTTTCGTGGAATTCCGCGAGTCGCTGGGCATGGAGGTGGTCGCGCTCACCGGCACCGAGCAGAGCCCGTTCGACCTGCTGGCCGATCGGCTGGCATCGGGCCGGATGCTGTGCTTGCTCAGCGAGCGGGACCTCACCAGCCACGGCGTCCCGGTCACCTTCTTCGGGGAGACCGCCACGATGCCTGCCGGCCCGGCGGCGTTGTGCCTGCTTACCGGGGCAACCTTGCTTCCGACTACAGTGTGGTTTACACCGAATGGGTGGGAAGGCCAGATTTACCCGCCGGTACCGCATACCGATATCCCGAGCATGACGCAGACGATGGCCGACAACTTCGCCGAATCGATCGCTGCGCATCCCGCGGATTGGCACATGTTGCAGCGGTTGTGGCGTGCCGATCTAGGTACCCGTAGCACCCTCCCGTCGTGAGAGGTCGCCGCATGGCACGCCGGATGAAGATCGGAATCACCTGCCCGTACACCTGGGACGTCCCCGGTGGCGTGCAGTCCCACGTCCGGGATCTCGCCGAGACCTACATCGACCTGGGCTACGACGTCTCGGTCATCACCCCCGTGGACGACGAGGCGAACCTGCCGCCGTACGCGGTCAGCGCCGGCAAGGCCGTCGCGCTGCCCTACAACGGGTCGGTGTCGCGGGTCCTGCTCGGGGTCAAGTCGGGGGCGCGGGTCCGCCGCTGGCTGCGCGAAAGCGACCTGGACGTGCTGCACGTGCACGAGCCGACGGCACCCAGCGTCAGCCTGCTCGCCTGCTTGAATGCCGACGGCCCGATCGTGGCCACGTTCCACACGATGAACCCGCGCTCACGGTTCCTCAGTGCTGCCCGGGGCGTGCTGCAGCCGTCCTTCGAGAAGATCCGCGCCCGAATCGCGGTAAGCGAGGCTGCCCGGCGAACCGTGGTGGAGCACCTCGGTGTGGATGCAATTCTGATTCCCAACGGCGTCCTCGTACGCACGTTCGCCAATGCCGGCCCGCTGCCCGGCTACGGGCCGGACGGGCGCACCATTGCCTTCCTCGGCCGCATCGACGAACCCCGCAAGGGGCTGGCCGTGCTGCTCGCCGCGCTCCCCGAGCTCATCGAGCGGGTGCCCGACGCCCGGCTCGTCGTCGCCGGACCTGGCGACGTGGAGCACGTGCGCGACGGGCTCGACCCGGCGCTGCTGGACCGGGTGGACCTGCTCGGGCTCGTCTCTGCGGAAGACAAGCCCAGGGTCTACTGCTCCGGGGACATCTACTGCGCGCCCAACACCGGCCAGGAGAGCTTCGGGATCGTCCTGCTGGAGGCCATGGCGGCAGGGACGCCGGTCGTTTCGAGCGACATCGCCGCCTTCCGCCGCGTGCTCGACGGCGGCCGCGCGGGCAAGCTGTTCCGCAACGGGGACGCGTCCTCCTTGGCGACCGTGCTCGCCGACCTGCTCGCCGACTCGGGCGAGCGGCAGCGGCTCGTCGAGGCCGGGCGCGAAGTGGTGGCCCCCTATGACTGGCCCGTGCTCGCGGGGCAGATCCTTCAGGTCTACGAAATGGTGACCGAGGAGGGGACGGCGCGGCGGCGGGTCGGCGTCGACGATTCGGCGGGGAGCAGGGTCGCGGCCGAAGCTGTGTGAACTCCAGGGGGGCTGTGTGAACTCCAGGGGGGTGTCTGAGCTCCAGAGGCTGGCTGAACCGCGGGGGATCTAATCCCGTTGTGGATCGGCGGGGCCGTAACCTTGGCGGGTGTACGTCGTCGTTCTGGTTGTTGCGCTCGTGGTCATCATCGCGACCTACCTGACCTGGTTGGGGATGCGCATCGACCGGCTCGGGGCACGGGTGCGCGACGCGCGGGCATCTCTGGACGTCCAGCTCGAGCGTCGCGCCGACGGGGCCCGCGAAGCCGCGGAGCGCGCCGGTCCGCAGGCGGCGCCGGTTCGCGAGGCCGCGCTGAGCGCGCTGGCCGCGTGCAGTGACGAGTGCGAAGTGGCTGAGAGTGGGCTGACCCGCGCGCTGCGCGCGACCCCGCTGGGCCCCGACGACGAGCTGAGCACCGAGGTCGCGAGAGTGTCGCTCGCCCGTCAGTTCCATAACGACGCGGTTCGCGACCTGCGCACCCTGCGGGGTCGCTGGCTGGTGCGCTCCCTGCGCCTGGGCGGCCGCTCGCCGCTGCCCGCCTACTTCGAGATCGACGACGACGCTACCCTGCCCACCGCGCCGTACAGTGGTCCTGGCCCTGGCGCCGGCCCCGGCCCGGGGCCTGGCACGGCCGAGGCCAGGCCAGGCCAGCCAACCCACACGTGAGAGGTCCGACCGTGGCCCAGTCCCCAGACGGCACTGCAACCGGCACGTTCCGGGTCAAGCGCGGCATGGCGGAGATGCTCAAGGGCGGCGTGATCATGGATGTGGTCACCCCCGAGCAGGCGAAGATCGCCGAGGAGGCCGGGGCAGTTGCGGTGATGGCCCTGGAGCGCGTCCCGGCCGACATCCGCCGTGACGGCGGGGTTGCCAGGATGAGCGACCCGGACATGATCGGCGCCATCATCGAAGCCGTGTCCATCCCGGTCATGGCGAAGGCCCGCATCGGGCACTTCGTCGAGGCCCAGGTGCTGCAGGCCGTCGGCGTCGACTACGTCGACGAGTCGGAGGTGCTCACCCCCGCCGACGAGCAGCACCACATCGACAAGTGGGCGTTCACCGTTCCGTTCGTCTGCGGGGCGACCAACCTCGGTGAGGCGCTGCGGCGCATCACCGAGGGTGCGGCGATGATCCGCTCGAAGGGTGAGGCCGGCACCGGGAACGTCGTCGAGGCCGTCCGGCACATGCGCGCCATCCGCGGCGGGATCCGGCGGTTGCAGGCGCTGTCCCCGGATGAGCTCTACGCGGCGGCGAAGGAGCTGCAGGCGCCCTACGAGCTGGTTCGCGAGGTCGCGGATGCGGGTCGGCTGCCAGTCGTCGGGTTCACCGCCGGTGGGATTGCCACGCCGGCCGATGCCGCGCTGATGATGCAGTTGGGTGCTGACGGGGTGTTCGTCGGTTCCGGGATCTTCAAGAGCGGAAACCCGGCGGTGCGGGCCCGGGCGATCGTGGAAGCGACGACCTTCGCCGACGACCCGGCGCTGGTGGCGAAGGTGTCGCGGGGCCTCGGCGCGGCGATGGTCGGCATCGAGATTCCCTCGCTGCCCCCGGGGCAGCGCTACGCCGACCGGGGCTGGTGAACCGCCGGCCCCGGGTGGGTGTGCTGGCCCTACAGGGTGACGTTCGGGAGCACCTGCAGGCGCTCTCGCACGCCGGCGCCGAGAGTCTGGTCGTGCGCCGCGCCGCCGAGCTCGACGGGCTGGACGGGCTCGTCCTTCCGGGCGGCGAGTCGACCACGATCGGGCGGTTGCTGGGCGTGTTCGGCCTGCTGGAGCCGCTGCGTGCCGTCGTGCGCGGGGGGCTGCCCGTG
>JADGOW010000109.1 GCA_017882765.1 Frankiaceae bacterium | reverse complement strand
TGCGGCGACTGCGACTGCCGCGGTACAGGTCCCCGGTCCACCGGTCCTGGACGGCGGTCAAGTAGCCCGACAGGCTGGCAACTGCTGCGAACCGTAGGGGCGAATCTCTGCCTGCGCAGCCAGGCATGTATTCGCCCGCAGATTCGGGTAGGGGTGGGCTCACCCCGCCTCGACTCGACCACGGCCCGGCCGGCGTCGGTCAGGCGGTATACCCGCTTGCCTTCGGCCTCTTCGCCGCGGACCAGACCCTCGTCCTCGAGCATCTGCAGCACGGGGTAGACCGAACCGGGGCTCGGTCGCCACACCCCACCGCTGCGCTCGGCGAGTTCGCGGATCATCTGGTAGCCGTGCATGGGCTGCTCGGCCAGCAGTGCCAGCAGGGCCGTGCGGACGTCGCCACGGCGCGCTCGGTGACCGCGAGGGCCGGGGCCGAACATCGGCCCCGGCCATCCGCCGGGGCCGGGCCAGCCTCGCCCCCCGCGGCGCCCGGCGCGCCGGGCCGCCTTACCGAACTCGTGCCCGGGCGCGGGGCCGAAGGGACCCGGGCCGAAGCCTTCACCGTGGTGGTTGTGGCCTTCGGGTGTGGTCATCGCAAGCGCGGCAGCCGCCGCGTCCTCGCGCCGGAGGGTGTGACGGCGGCGGATCTCGCCACGATGTCCGCGGCCCTTCCGGCGGGCGTTGGTGCCTCGGCCGCTGTGCTCCGCGGCCCAGCCCCAGGGGCCGGGCATCGCATCAGTTGTACTCATAGTTCTCACCTCCTCCCGGGAGACCAACTTACGATGCACTCACGATATATCGCGAGTCGCTCGTTGTCTAGTGTTGAGACGGTCCCCGGGCCAGCAGTCTGGGCGGTGCTTCGGTGGGCGGTGCTTCGGTGGGCGGTGCTCCCGGCGGCAACTTGGTCGGCCGCGTGCGCTGCCCGGGCGGCGCGGGCCCGCCCGGGGCCGTCCCCTGCTGCCCGGGTAGGACCAGGGGAGCCGCCAGGGGGCCGGGAAGGTAGGCAGCCATCCAGTCCAGGGCGGGCGCCAGGGCGGCCCTCCACACCTCGAAGTTGTGTCCGCCGCCCGGCGTCACCACCGTTTCCATCGGCAGGCCCGGCGCGTGCGCGCGGGTGGCCGCTGCCATCTGCACGTCCTGCTGGACGGCCGGGCGGTCGCCCTCCGCGGCGAACAGGTAGAGCGCGGGACCGGCAGGGTGCGCGTGCTCCACCCACCACAGCGGGGAGTTGCGGTTGCGGCGACTGCGACTGCCGCGGTACAGGTCCCCGGTCCACCGGTCCTGAACGGCGGTGAAGTAGCCCGACAGGCTGGCAACTGCTGCGAACCGTAGGGGCGAGTGGAAGCCGATGTTCACGGCGCAGAAGCCCCCCGTGGAGTACCCGAGGGCCGCCCAGGACCGGGAGTTGAGCACCCGGAACGTGTTCACGACGTCATCGACGACGTCCACGGCCGGGTAGGACTCGTTGGCCTGACCGCGGGCGGCGTCCACGCACTCGCCGTCGTTGTGCTCGTAGAGCTGGGGGATCACAGCGACCAGCGGCGGGATGCGCCGGGCCGCAATCTCGGCGTCGAGCAGGTGCGCGAGGTGCATCTCCTTGTTCCACGTGAGCGGCCCCGCAGGATATCCGTAGAACAGCTCAACGGCCGGGTAGCGCAGCGCCGACGGACGAAAGTAGTCGGCGGGAAGATAGACATATCCGCTACGGTCCATCCTCGTGCGGGGGCCCGGGTACCTGACCGGCATGAGCAGGCCCTGACCTTTGGCGGCCGCCACCCGTCCCCGTGTCATGTAGTCGGGCCAGACGATCTCGACCCGGGCGGCCGGATGCGGCGCTTTGGGCCCGGCGACGTCTTCGCTGGTGGACGTCGCGCCGAACAGGTCGGACAGCGACGAGTAGAAGCCGAGCTGCCGGTTGACCACGTCGGCCGCGACTACTGCTCCCATCACCATGACCAGCAGAAGGCTCAGCAGTCGCATCGGCGCCGACAAGCGGCGCGGCCAACGGTTCCAGAGCAGTGCCACGCCGGCCAGGAGCGCCGCGGCCGCCGTGCACAAAAAGATCAAGAACCCCATGCTCTGCAGGGCCACAGCAGCTTCCTCCCGGCCGTTGCGCCTCGGCACCTATCCGACGCCGCCACTCATCGGACGCTGCCAACTTCTCGGCGCTGCCAACTTCTCGGCGCTGCCATCCCGTGGACGTGCGCCGACATAGCGCCACGCTCATTCTCATCCCGGGGCTCGGCGCGACCGCCATCTCGTTCCGGTCCCTGACCGTCTCTTTGCCAGCGCACGAGAGCAGGCATGGGACTGGTGATTGCCCGTCCGGCAAGGGAAAGTGGTGTTCCCAGACTCCTGGCTCAGGCAGGGCCCCGGACTGAGAGGGAGGCTGTGCGTGACCCGCATGAGTGCGCTGGATGCGTCGTTCCTCGCCATCGAAAGCGACGCAGCGCCGATGCACATCGGCTTCGTCGCGCTGTTCGCGGGGCCCGCGCCCGCCTACGACGAGATGCTGTCGATGATCGCCGGCAAGCTGCCTCTCGTCCCCCGGTACCGGCAGGTGCCGCGCTTCGTCCCCTGGGGCCTCGGTCGTCCCCTGTGGCAGGACGACCCGCACTTCCGGCTGGATTACCACATCCGCCACTCGGCGCTGCCCTCGCCCGGGCGTGACGCCCAGCTCAAGGCCTACGTTGGGCGGATCATGGCCCAGCGGCTGGACCGGAGCAAGCCGCTCTGGGAGGTCTGGCTGGTCGAGGGCCTGGAAGACGGCCACTGGGCCTTGGTGAGCAAGACGCACCATTCGATGGTGGACGGTGTCTCCGGGACCGATCTGATGGCGACGATCTTTGACAGAACCAAGGAGCCGTCCCCGCCGGTGCCGGAGCGCTGGCGGCCCGAGCCCGCGCCCTCGACGCTGCGGATCACCGCTGAGGCGCTCGTGGACGTCTTCGTGAGTCCGGTTGAGGCGATCGAGTCATCATGGCTGGCGTTGACCCGACCGCGTCAGCTGATGTCGTCACTGGTTGAGACCGCACGCGGCGCAGCCGAAACCGCCAAGCTCGTCAGGTCGGCGGGCGGGCGCCTCAATGGTCCGCTGGGCCCGCACCGGTCCTACGCGTGGGCGCGCGGGTCGCTGTCCGACGTCAAGGAGATACGCAAGTCCCTGGGCGGCACCGTCAACGACGTCGTCCTCGCTTCGATCACCCGAGGGTTCCGTGACCTGCTGGTGAGCCGGGGCGAGCCCATCGAGGGTCGGGCCGTGCGGACGATGGTCCCGGTGAGCGTGCGCAGGGCGGGTGAGTCCGGCGGTGTCTACAACAACCGGGTCTCGGCGATGTTCGCCGAGCTGCCCGTTGGGCTCGCCGATCCCGTCGAACGCTTGGGCGCCGTGCGCATGCAGATGGCCGGGCTCAAGGAGAGCGGGCAGGCGGTGGCAGGGGAGGTGCTGACCTCGCTGGGAGGATTCGCTCCGGCACTGCTGCTGGACCTGGGCACCCGCCTGGCCCTGCGGACGCCACAGCAGAGCGTTCAAACAATCACCACCAACGTGCCGGGCCCGCAGTGCCCGCTCTATGTCCTGGGGCGGGAGATGCTCGACAGCTTCCCCTACGTTCCCGTCGGCGGGCGGATCCGCCAGGCGATTGCGATCTTCTCTTACGTCGGGCGGCTGACCTTCGGGGTGACCGCTGACGCGGATCACGTCCCTGACATCGAAGTGCTCGCCCACGGCATCGAGGAGGGGCTGGCCGAGCTGCTCAAGGCCGCGCGGGAGGTCGGCGGGCCCGCTCGGGCGGCCAGCGGGGGATGACCGGTCGGGACGCGCTCAGGCGCCGTCGCGCATCGAAGCGACCAGCACACGCAAGATCAGGACCGTTCCGCAGAACAGCCCGAAGTACCCGAAGAACTGGTAAAGGGAGGTTTCGCCGGTCAGAGTCGGGCCCGCGTGGCTGGTCATCAACAGCACCGACACGAGCGTCACGACGCCACCCAGGAACGCCACCACGGCCCGGTTGAGCAGCCCTGTCAGGACAGCGACGTCCCGCTCGTCGGACAGCCAGCTCACCCGCATCCGCAGCAGGCCGCGCTCACCCTGGCTGAGCAGCCGATCCATCCGGTTCGGGAGCCGGCGCAGCGTGGGCAGCGCCTTGAGCAGCTCGTCCCGGGCGATCTCCTGCATGGCCTCGGGCTCCATCGTGCGGGCCCGCACCATCTCCGCCGCGGTCGCCTGCGCTGCTTCGATCGCGAGGTACCCCGGGGCGATGACGCGCAGGGTGCCTTCCAGCGTGATCAGTGCCCGGAAGAAGGTGACCATCTCCGGCGCCAGGGTGAGCTCGAAGGTGAAGCACAGCTGGAGCAGGTCGTTGAGCATGGCCGCGTTGGGTGTCGCGCTGCGGGACAGGTACTTGGCGACGAAACGGGCCAGGGCCCGCTCGATGGAGTCTTCGTCGGCGTCCCCGCGCGGAACCGCAACCTCGAACACGGCCTGCCGCATCGTGGCGGGGCTGCGGGTGCCGATCGCGACGAACAGATCGCGCAGGCCGGCCTGCTGCAGCGGATCCAGGCGCCCGGCGCCGCCGAAGTCGATCAGCCCGAGTGCGCCGCTGTTGAGCAGCAGGACGTTGCCCGGGTGCGGGTCGGCATGGAAGAGCCCGTCGATGAGCATCTGGTGCATGACCACGCGCAACAGTTCGTCTGCCAGCTCCTTGCGCTCGATGTCGGATTCCCATACGGCAGCTGAGACGGCGGCACCGTCGAACCGCTCGAGCACGAGCACCCGCGCCGTCGTCAGGGCGGAATGGACCCGGGGTATCCGCACCCGGGTTTCGCGTGGGAGGGCGCGGGCGATCTCTTTGGCTGTGCGCTCCTCGATCCGGAAGTCGAGCTCGTCGGTCAGGCGGTCGGCGAACTCGCCGGCCAGCTCGCTGATGCGGTACTTGCGGCCCCAGGACGACCGGTCTTCGACCAGGCGGGCCAGCTCGTCGAGCACCGACAGGTCCCGGGCGACCGCATCGGCGATGCCGGGACGCTGCACCTTCACGACGACTCGCTCGCCGCTCTTGAGCCGGGCCTGGTAGACCTGCCCGATCGAAGCCGCTGCCAGCGGTTCCCAATCGAACTCGTCGAAGACGGTATCGACCGGGCCGCCCAGCTCGGTTTCCAGCAGCGTGCGGATCTCCTCCGGGTCCGCGGGCGCGACCGAATCCTGCAACTTGGCAAGTTCGGCGCAGGCAGACGCCGGAAGCAGGTCTGTGCGGGTGGAGGCCACCTGGCCGAGCTTGACGAAGATCCCGCCGCAGTCCTCGAGCATCCGGCGGACGCGGACGGCCGTCGGGACGTTGCCGGTCTCGTCATCGGCCCGCGAGCGGCCGAAGCCCAGCGCAGGGCCGAGGCCGTGCCGCGCGGCGATCCGGGTGATCTGGGCGTAGCGGGCCACCCGCTGGCCCTTGCGCTTGGCGGCCTTGACCGGGCGTGGCAACCGGGCGAGCCCGGTCTGTGCCCGGGCCAGCGTGCCGGGCCGTGACAGCAGCGCCATCCAGGTGACGGCGGACATCGTGAAGACGAACGTGAAGATCCAAAGATTCCGGTCGAAGCCAGCGCCGCGCTGCTGTTCGGCGAGGATCTGGGCGAGCGCGCCACCTGCCCCGGCGCCGATGATCCCCGCGATGATCGTGCGCGACCAGGACATCTTCACGCCGAGCAGCCGGCTGGCCAGCCACGCCAGGGCGATCACCGCAGGCAGCCAGAGCAGGACGGCGCGGGCTACCGCACCCCAGTCGTTGAGGTTGACGGTCATGTTCCTCCTGCCGACCGCGGCGCAACCACTCGCCGACGTGTTCGATCCTGACGCCCTATGGGTTCACTCGGGGCTGTGGGGGCCCGGTGGGCTGGAAGGGCCGGTGCGCCGATGCCCTCACGGCGTTTCCCGCCGTGTGTGAGCATCTGAATACGTGACAAGGTCCGCGCAGGCAACCGCATCGCGGCGCAGGCGTTGGCGTGCCTACCTGCCTCCCCAGCACGGGGCGTGGGCGATGCTCGCCGTGCCGTTCCTCATCGGCGCTCTCGTCGGCGGGGCCGACCGGCTCCAGGTCCCGCTCTTCGTGGCCTGGATCGCCGGCTACCTGCTCTCGTATTACGTGTTCCAGACGCTGCGGGTTCGCCGGCGCCGCTCCCGCTATGCCGAGCAGCTGGCCGTCTACGGGACAGTGGCAACAGCGTGTGCCGTCGTCGTGTTGATCGCTCGTCCCGAAGTCATGTGGCTGGCCCTGGCCTACGCCCCGCTGCTGGCGGTCAACGCGGTGTACGCGTATCGGCGCGACGACCGTGCCCTGGTCAACGACCTGTCCTCGGTGGTGCAGGCGTGTGCGATGGCGCCCGTCGCGTACTGGGTTGGCGGGGGGGAGTCAGGTGGCACCGCCGCGGCCCTGTTCGCAGTGACCGCCTTGTACTTCACCGGGACGGTGTTCTACGTCAAGACGATGATCCGGGAGCGGGGGGACGCGGTGTTCTACCGGGTCTCGGTCGGGTACCACGTGCTGGCGCTCGCCGCCGCGGCGGTGCTGGACGCGTGGTTGCTCGCTCCGTTTGCCGTCTATCTGGCCCGCGCCGCCTTGCTTCCTTCGCGTGGTTGGAAGCCCAAGCAGGTGGGCGTGTTGGAGATGGGCAACTGCGCCCTGCTGGTAGTTGTGACCGCGCTGACGCTGTAGTGCCGGCCGACCGGGAGCGGTCCCGTGCTGACGCTGCGGTGCCGGCCGGCCGGGGAGCGGTCCCCGAGCCCGGTCAGCACCGCCCTACCATGAGCTGATGATCACGGGTGTGCATGCCATCGTCTTCGGGGCGGATGCCGAAGCCGCCAGGGCCTTCTTCGCGGACGTGCTGGGTTGGCCATCCGCTGACGCCGGGGACGGGTGGTTGATCTTTGCCCTGCCTCCGGCGGAACTGGCGGTCCACCCCGCCGACCAGAGCGGGCGGCACGAGCTTTACCTCATGTGCGACGACATCACGGCCACGCGCCAGCAGCTGGAATCCCGAGGTGTCGAGTTCACCGAACCCGTGGCCGACCAGGGCTGGGGTCTGCTGACTCGGCTTCGTATCCCGGGCGGCGGCGAGATAGGGCTGTACGAGCCGCGGCATGCGAGTCCGCTGGGAGCGGCGGGCGCCAGCGGCTCGTGACGCCCGTCCTGGCCGCTCAGCCCGCCAGCGGTGCCGCCTTCGCGACGACTGAGGCAGCCGTCGCGGCGGTGCGAACGGTCGAACAGGGGTTGACTGGCCTGGTGGGCGAACGGGTCCAGGAGCTCGATCCAGGTGTCCGGGTTCGGGCGCGGCTCGACTCGTTCGCCGGCCGTGGGCGGTCGTGGCAGTTCCTGGACGCCGTGGGCCAGCTGCGCGCGGCCCAGATCGCCGATGTGCTCCCGGCGCTCGCCGAGGTCGAACGGGCGGTCTCGGCGGGGCTGCATGCCGTCGGTTTCGTGGCCTATGAAGCGGCTGCTGCCTTCGATCCTGCGTTGGCTACCCACCCCCCCGAGCCGGGCGTTCCGCTGCTCGCGTTCGGGCTCTTCCGGCGGCGTGAGGAGGCTCCGCGGACGCCGCCGGGGGTGCCGGCTGTCACCGTCGGGCCGCTCACAGTGCATACCGGGCATGCGGAGTACGCCGCGCGGGTGGCTCTGATACAGGCCGCGATCGCGGCGGGCGAGACGTACCAGGTCAACTACACGCTGCGCGCCGACGCCCCGCTGTCCGGCGGCGGGGCCGGGGAGGAGGTCGACGAGGAGGGCCTCTACCTGCGCCTCGGGCGGGCCCAGCAGGCGGGGTACTGCGCACTGCTGCAGCTGGACGGGGTCAGTGTCCTGTCCTGGTCGCCGGAACTGTTCTTCGCGTGGCGGGGCGAACAGATCGTGACCCGGCCCATGAAGGGGACTCGGCGGCGCGGACGCTGGCCCGACGAGGACCGCACGCTGGTCCGTGACCTTGCCGCGTCGGCCAAGGACCGCGCCGAGAACGTGATGATCGTCGATCTCCTCCGCAGCGACCTGGGCCGGCTGGCGGTTCCCGGCACGGTTGCGGTGGAGCGGCTCTTCGAGGTCGAGACCTACCCGACCGTGCATCAGCTCACGTCCACGGTCCGAGCTCGGGTACCTGCGGATACGACGCTGCGTGCTGTCTTCGGGGCGCTGTTCCCGAGCGGGTCGGTCACCGGGGCGCCGAAGGTTCGCACGATGGAGTGGATCCGCTCGGTGGAGTCGTCCCCGCGCGGCGTCTATTGCGGCGCGGTGGGCTTCGTGTCCCCGGGAGAGGCGGTCTTCAACGTCGCGATCCGGACGGCTGTGCCCGACCGCCTCGGGCGACGGGTGCGGCTGGGTCTCGGAGGTGGCATCACGATCTGTTCGGACCCCGCCGAGGAGTACGCCGAGTGCCTCGTCAAAGGGGCCTTCCTCGCCCGGCCGCCCGACGATCTGGATCTGGTGGAGACCATGCGGTACGAGCCCGGCCGGGGGATCCGGCTGTTGCCGCGCCACCTGGAGCGGCTGGAGGCGTCGGCGGCTTATTTCGGCTTCGCTTTCGACCGCGAGGTGGTGTGCGGGCGGATCCGGGCGGCCGTCGCGGGCGTGCGCGAGCCGGATGCCGCGACGTCGGTACGGCTGAGGCTGTGTTCTGACGGCGAGGTCAGGATCATGACGTCCCCCGCCCTGGAGTGGCCGGCGCCGGTGCGGCTGGCGCCGACCCCGATGCGGCTACCGAGCGGGCATCCGTGGCTGCACCACAAGACCTCGCGGCGTGAGATCTACGAGCCGGTCACCGCGCTGCCTGCGGGCGTGCTCCCGCTGTTCGTCAACGAGCGGGACGAGGTCACCGAGACCTCGGTGGGCAACGTCGTCGTCGCGGTCGACCGGGCGCTCGTGACGCCGCCTCGGTCCAGCGGCCTGCTGGGCGGCGTTGCCCGGGCCGAGATGATCGAGTGCCTCGATGTCGCCGAGCGGGTGCTCACGATCGCCGACCTGCGGCGAGCATCCTCCATCTGGGTGATCAACGCCGTGCGTGGCCGGGGCAGAGCCGAGCTGGCGTGCTGACGCGCGACGATGCCGCCGGGCCGGCTCGGGCGGCGACTCAGGCGGCGAATCCTGCGGCGGCGCTCGGCGAGCAGGAGCGGATTCGGGCCCTCCGGCGGATGAAGGTGTTCGCTGCGGGCCTTCTCGTCTTCGCCGCCGTCGTGTACGTCGCGGCGCGGCACTGGGAAACGTCCGGAGGCCCCACCGTCGCCGGGTACGTGGCGGCCGCGGCGGAGGCCGGAATGGTCGGCGCCCTTGCCGACTGGTTCGCGGTCACTGCACTGTTCCGCCGGCCGCTCGGGCTGCCGATCCCGCACACGGCGATCATCCCTACCCGCAAGGCCGCTCTCGGCCGCAGTCTCGAGCAGTTCGTCGCTGCCAACTTCCTGTCCGAACCTGTCGTGCGAACCAAGATCGCCAGTGTCGGTGTGGGCGAGCGCATCGGCGGCTGGCTGGCCGACCGCCCCAACGCGGAGCGGGCCACCGGCGAGCTGTCCGCAGTCGTCAAAGGGTCGCTGACCGTCCTGCGGGACGAGGACGTGCAGGACGTGATCGAGTCCATAGTCGTGCGCCGGCTGGCCGATCAGCCGGTAGGGCCACCGGCGGGGCGGGTGCTGGAGCAGGTCGTCACCGACGGAACGCACCATCCCGCTGTCGACCTGGTGATGGACTCCGCGTATCGCTGGCTGCTGGGCCACCGCGAACTGGTCCTTCGGGTGGTGTCCGAACAGGCCCCGGGCTGGTCTCCGCGATTCGTCGACCGCCGGGTCGCCTTCAAGGTCTACAACGAGGTGACGCGTTTCGTCTCCGAGGTGAACGACGATCCGCAGCATCAGGTGCGGCTCGCGCTCGACAACTACCTCGGGAGGTTCGCGGCGGATCTGTGCAGTGATCCGGAGACGATGGCCCGCGCCGACGCGTGGGTGCGGCGGGCGCTGGGCTCGGCGGCCGTGCGCCGTGCGGTTGCCGCGTTGTGGGACAGCGTCCGGCGTGTTCTCATCGAGGCCGTGGACGACCCGGCGAGCGAGCTACGGGTGCGCATCGCCGACGGGCTGGCGGCGCTCGGCGTCCGGTTGAGGAGCGACGCCGACCTGCGCAACAAGGTGGACCGGTGGGCCGAGGACGCCGGCGCCCACCTCGTCTACACCTACCGGGACGAGGTCGCGACGGTGATCAGCGACACCGTCAACCGCTGGGACGCCGCCGAGGCGTCCCGCAAGATCGAGATCCATGTGGGCCGTGACCTGCAATTCATCCGGATCAACGGGACGGTCGTGGGAGCGTTGGCCGGGCTGGTGATCCACGCCGTCACGGTGCTGGTCCTGTAGGCCACGGCCGGGGTGGGGCGCGGCCGGGTCGGCGGGGCGCGGCCGGCCCGCGCCCTCAGAACAGTTGCGGGCAGTGCGGCGCCCGGTGCCACCCGAACGCCGTGGCGGCTTCCCGCAGCGCCCCGCCCCGGTGCTCGCCGATCCCCCCGGCGGCGGCCAGGCTGGCCAGCGACATTCCACCCAGGTAGGCGCTGGCCAAGTGCGCGACGTCGACGGACAGGTCGGCACCCAGGAGCGAGCGTTCCGCCAGGGCGACGGCACGGACGAAGCCGCTGCCGTTCATTGTCGCCTCCACCCGGCCACGCCGGTGCC
>JADGOW010000015.1 GCA_017882765.1 Frankiaceae bacterium | reverse complement strand
AGATGTTTCGCAGGCGGGCGGAGAACACGCTCAGGGCCCGCTGATGGACATAGGGCACGATCCCCGCCTGCTGCATCGTGAGCTGGTCGACCTGCCGGTAGTCCGCGAGGTACTGCTGGCGGTCCGTCGTCGTGAGGGACTGTAAGATCAAGTTGTTGATCTGCGGCTCGTTGATCTCAGCAACATTCGTGTTGCCCTCGGCCGAGATCACCTTGCCGTCCACGAGCCCGTAGAAGTACCCGTAGGGCGCGGGAAAGTCCGGCCCCCATACCAAGCTGATGATCCCCATTCCCCGGTTCTTGACGTCGGAGGGGACACCGGTCACGTCGAAGAAGCTGCTCTGGTCGAGCTGGATCGGGCTCACCTTGATGTTGACCCGGTCCAATGCCTGCTGGACGGACTGGAACACGTCCTGGTCCTTCTTGACGTTCGGGTAGGCCATGTTCACCGGGAAGCCGTCGGCCTTGCCGCACTGCTGCAACTCGCTGCGGGCCGCGTCAAGGTTGCCGGTGTTGTCCGGCCCGTTCGGGTAACTGTCCGGCGGCGGCTGGTACCCCTCCAGGGTGGGCGGGTAGGTCGAGATGGCGATGTCTCCACCGGCGTAGGGCCCGCCACGCGCACGCTGCATGCTTGACTTGGACACCGCGTACTGCACGGCCCGGCGGCAGTGCTCGTTGTCGAGTGGCGAGACGGTCTGCTGCAGGCTGAGGAACAGCAGCGCCCCGGTGGCCCCGTCGGCGCGGCGGCTCTGGTACTGCGGAGTGAGCACGGTCCCCAGGTTGTTGACCTGCACGCCGCCTCCCTCGATGGCGGCGTCGGCCTGGTTGCTCATGATCCTGTTGTCCTCGTCACTCGGGGAGATCCCCTGGGTCACCACGACCTCGTCGGGCAGCGCCTTCCGCATAGGATCGGTGCTCTTGTTCCAATTGGGATTGCGCGCCAGCTTCGTGACCTTGTCGGCCTGGTAGTCCGAGATCTGGTACGGGCCGGTCGCGACGACATGGTCCTCGTAGTTGGCCCCGCCGTTCGGACCCTGGTCCACGCTCTGCGGCACCGGAGTGGAGATGGGCAGTGCCATCGCGTAGTTCCAGTCCGCGAACGGCGCGTTCAGGTGGAAGATAATTGTCTGATCGTCCGGCGTTTCGACCGAGCTCAGGCCGAGGTGGTCAGGGCTCTTGTCCTTGTACGGACCTGGATATGCCGGGTTACCGTCCGCATCGCACTTGCTGAGTTTGCACAGGACGTAGTTTGCCGCCGGACCGCCGTTGATGACATCCTGGGCGAACGGACGTTCGATCGCGTACTTCACGTCTTTCGATGTGACCGTGGTGCCGTCCTGGTATTTCACGCCGCTGCGCAGCGTGTATTTCCAGGTCTTCCCCCCGTCGGTCGGCACTGCCTGCTCGGTGGCAAGGTCACCCACAAGCCGGACCGCGCCCGGCTTTGCATCGAAGTTGAGCAGCGGCCGGAAGATGAACCGCATGAAATCCCAGTCGCTGAACACATACGTGCGGGCCGGGTCCAGCGACTGCCAGTTCGAGTGGAATACCAGTTGCAGGGTGCCGCCAACGGCGTCGGACGGGTAGGATACCACGTCGAGGTTGAGACCCACAGGTCCCGGCCCGGTCGAACTCGGTGACGGGCCTGGCCCGCTGGAACTGCTGCATGCCGTCACGATCAGGGCGAGCACGACGCCGAGCGCCGCAGCGCGCAGGCCGCGAGGTGTCCTGGTCATCGCATCCTCCCGTGGCGCTCCCCGCCAGCCGGCCACATCAGGAGGGGATCAGCCAGGATCGTAGTCGCCTAGCCGATGCCCCTCGGATCGAGGGCATCGCGCAGGCCGTCACCGAACAGGTTAAAGGCCAACACGGTGATGAACAGAGCGACGCCGGGAACAATCATGAATGTGGGGTCGACCGGGGCGAACGTGGCCGCGTCGGCGAGCATCTTCCCCCACGATGGGGTAGGGTTTTGCACCCCCGCGCCCAGAAAAGACAAAGCGGCCTCGAACAGAATGTTTGCGGGCAGGATGAGGGAGGAGTAGACCAGGATCGGCCCCCACAGATTCGGCAGCATCTGCCGGAACAGAATGTGGCCGGTTCCGGCGCCCAGGCTGCGCGCCGACTCGACGAACTCCTTCTCCCGAAGCGTGAACACCTGGCCGCGGATCACCCGGCCGAGATAGGGCCAGCTGAAGAATCCGATCACGAAGACGATGACGCCGATCCGGCCGGCCGGGATGAAGCCCGGACCGACCGCGGCCAGCGCGATGGCGAACAGCAGGACGGGAAACGCCAGCAGCATGTCCATCGTGCGGCCGATGAGCGTGTCGATCCAGCCCCCGCGGTATCCGGCAAGAATCCCCGCAACCACCCCGAGCACGACCGCCAGAGCCGTCGCGGCCAGCGCCACGAGCAGCGAGACCCGTCCCCCGTACACGATCCGGCTGAACAGGTCACGCCCGTTGATCGGCTCGACTCCGAGCAGGAAGTGCCCCGACCAGTCGATCCCCCCGTAGGGCTTGATCGGCAGCTGCGTGTTGCGGTCGACCAGGTCCTCGTGGAACTCGCCGGGTGGGTGGCCCAACCACTTCACAACCGTGTAGGGGCCGAGCAGCGAGAGCAGCACCAGCAGGACAACCACAATGCCCCCGGCCATCGCCACCTTGTCGCGCTTGAGCCGAAGCCACGCGATCTGGCGGGGTGACCGGCCGACGACAGGCTCGGTCACCTCCCCGCCTGCGGAGATGGCCTCCGGAACTGCCGATATCTGGCGTTCGCGGGCGATCCGCGCCCCCTAGCTCTCCAACTTCGTCCGGGCGACAGCTGCCCGCACGATGTCGGCAAATGCCTCCGCCTTCAGGCTCGCGCCACCGACGAGGGCTCCGTCCACATCGGTCTGGCCTAGTATGGCCGTCGAGTTCTCCGCGGTGACCGACCCGCCGTAGAGGATGCGGACACCTCCGGCGATGTCGTCGCCGAAGTGGCCCGCCAGCCGCGACCGGAGGGCAGCGCACATCTCCTGGGCGTCGGCGGGCGACGCGGTACGGCCCGTCCCGATGGCCCAGACCGGCTCGTAGGCGATGACCACCTTCGCGGCCTGGTCCGGCGTCAGCCCGCCGACCGAGCCGTCAAGGGACGACGTGACGAACCCGATGTGCCCGCCGCCGACGCGGATCTCCAGTGCTTCCCCGACGCACACGATGGGGGTCAGACCGTGCCGGAAGGCGGCCTGCGCCTTCGCCAGCACGATGCCGTCGCCTTCCCCGTGGTAGCTGCGCCGCTCACTGTGGCCGACGACGACATACGTGCAGTCCAGCTTCGCCAGCATCGGGCCGCTGATCTCGCCGGTGTAGGCGCCCGCGTCGTGCTGCGAGATGTCCTGCCCGCCGAAGGCGACGGGAAGCTTGTCCCCCTCCACGAGCGTCTGCACGCTGCGCAGGCTCGTGAACGGGGGCAGGAACGCCACGTCGACGGCGGACAGGTCGCGGTCGGTGAGGCTGAACACCACCTTCTGCACGAGAGCGATCGCCTCGAGGTGGTTCAGGTTCATCTTCCAGTTGCCGGCCGCCAGAGGGCGGCGGCCGCCGGGAGCACTCATTCTGGTCAAGCCTCCAGTGCTGTGATGCCGGGCAGCTCGCGGCCTTCGAGAAACTCCAGGCTCGCACCGCCCCCGGTGGAGATGTGGGTGAAGGAGGTCGGGTCGAGGCCGAGGAGCTTCACGGCCGCCGCTGAGTCTCCGCCGCCAACCACGGTGGTGCCGTCCACCGCGGCGATCGCCCGGGCGACGCCGAGCGTGCCCGCCGCGAACGGCGCGACCTCGAAGACCCCCATCGGCCCGTTCCAGAAGACCGTCCGGGCGTTGGAAAGGACGTCGGCGAACAGGGCGACGGTCTTCGGGCCGACGTCGAGGCCCTTCATCCCGCCCGGGATCGCGTCGGCGCCTACCACGCTGGTCACCGCGTCCGCTGTGACGTCGGCGGCCACCACGACATCGACGGGAAGCACGATCCGGTCGCCCGACTCAGCCAGCAGCTCTCGGCAGGTGTCGATCTGATCTTCCTCGAGCAGGGACCCACCGACCCCATGCCCCTGCGCGGCGAGGAACGTAAAACACATGCCGCCGCCGATGAGCAACTTGTCGACCTTCGGCAGCAGGGAACGGATAACGCCCAGCTTGTCCGAAACCTTCGACCCGCCCAGCACGACGACGTAGGGGCGGTCCGGGTTGTCGGTGAGCCGGCGCAGGACGCCGAGTTCGGCGAGGACGAGCCGGCCCGCCGCGTGCGGCAGCCGCTCGGCGACCCCGGCCGTGCTCGAGTGCGCACGGTGCACCGCCCCGAACGCATCATCGACGTAGAGATCGGCGAGGGCGGCGAAACCGTCCGAGACGGCGGGGTCGTTCTTGGTCTCCCCCGCTTCGAAGCGGACGTTCTCCAGCAACGCGACCTCGCCGTCCTTGAGCGCGGCAACGGTCTCCTGCGCGCCCGGCCCAATGGTGTCGGAGGCCAGGACGACGGGCCGGCCAAGCGCCGCACTCAGGCTCGCGGCCACGGGGGCCAGCGAGAACTGCGGGTTCACCTGGCCCTTCGGACGGCCGAGATGCGCGCACACCACGACCTTCGCCCCCGCGTCGGCAAGCTCGGAGATCGTCGGAACGCTGGCCCGCACCCGGTTGTCGTCGGTGATCGTGCGCAGCCCGGCGGGCGTCGCGGGGTCGGCGAGCGGGACGTTGAGGTCACTTCGGACCAGCACCCGCCGCCCTGCGACGCCTTCGGCGAGCAGGTCGTCCAGTGTGCGCATCAGAGCCGGTCGGCCACGAGGTCGACGAGGTCGACGAGACGGGACGTGTAGCCCCACTCGTTGTCGTACCACCCGATGACCTTGGCCTGGTTGTCGATCGTCATCGTCAGGGTCGCGTCAAACGTGCAGGAGGCCGGCGAGGTGATGATGTCGCTGGAGACGATCGGGTCCTCGGTGTAGACGAGGTAGCCCTTCAGCGGGCCCTCCGCGGCTGCCTTGAAGGCAGCCTTGATCTCTTCGACGCTCGGGCTCTTCTCGAGGTCGCACACGAGGTCGACCACAGAGCCGGTCGGGGTCGGCACCCGCATCGACATCCCGTCGAGCTTGCCCTTCAGCTGGGGCAGGACGAGTGCGGTCGCCCGAGCGGCACCGGTCGTCGTCGGGATGATGTTCTGCGCGGCCGCGCGGGCGCGGCGCAGGTCCTTGTGCGGGAAGTCGAGGATGACCTGGTCGTTCGTGTACGCGTGGATCGTGGTCATCAGGCCGCGAAGGATACCGAAGCTGTCCGACAGCACCTTCGCCATGGGCGCGACGCAGTTGGTCGTACAGGACGCATTCGAGATGATGTTGTGCTTGGCGTTGTCGTACAGGTCGTCGTTGACGCCCATGACGATCGTAATGTCCTCCCCCTTGGCGGGAGCGGAGATGATGACCTTCTTGGCGCCGGCCTGTTGGTGCAGCGCCGCCTTGTCGGCGGAGGTGAACCGGCCGGTCGACTCGATCACGATGTCGCAGCCCAGGTCACCCCACGGCAGCGCGGCCGGGTCACGCTCCGCGAACACCTTGACGGTGTGGCCGCCGACGTAGATCTCTGCCTCGGAGTGCGATACCTCCTGGGGCAGCGTGCGCAGGATCGTGTCGTACTTGAGCAGGTGCGCCAGCGTCTTGGTGTCGGTCAGGTCGTTGATGGCGACGATCTCGATCGGGCTGTTGGCCCGGGCGGCCACGGCCCGGTAGAAGTTGCGCCCGATCCGTCCGAATCCGTTCACTCCCACGCGGATGGTCACGCGCGTCCTCCCTCGTCAGGGGCCTGATGCCGAGTTGTGTGGTCGCTACAGCACCGCCCTGGGTCCCCGCGCAGTCATGCGCTGCGCAAGAGCTCGCACAGCGGTGCGCTACCGACACTACCGAGCCCGAACCCATCCGGGCCAGCCGGGGCCTGACGTCAGGCGGGCTCGATCAGGTCTGCGGCGACCACCGCCTCCGTCGTGGGCAACCCGAGCTTGACGGCACGCTTGTCGGCGAGGGCCAGCAGGCGACGGATCCGCCCTGCGACGGCGTCCTTGGTCATCGGCGGATCGGCGAGGGCGCCCAACTCTTCGAGGCTTGCCTGGGAGTGCTCCTGGCGGAGCCTGCCGGCAGAAAGCAGGTGCTCCGGGGCGTCGTCGCCCAGGATTTCCAGCGCCGCCTTCACCCGGGCCCCGGCGGCAACCGCCGCCCGGGCCGACCTGCGCAGATTCGCATCGTCGAAGTTCGCCAGCCGGTTCGCGGTCTGGCGCACCTCCCGGCGCAGCCGCCGCTCCTCCCAGGCCAGGACGCTGTCGTGGGCCCCGAGTCGGGTCAACAGGGCACTGATCCCGTCGCCGTCGCGAACCACGACCCGGTCCACCCCCCGCACCTCCCGGCTCTTGGCCGCTACCCCGAGGCGCCGCGCGGCGCCGACCAGCGCGAGCGCCGCCTCCGGCCCGGGCGAGGTGATCTCCAGCGAGGTGGACCGCCCCGGTTCGGTCAGCGAGCCGTGCGCAAGAAATGCGCCCCGCCAGGCGGCCGCCGCGTCGCATACCGAGCCACCGACGACCTGCGGCGGCAACCCGCGCACCGGCCGGCCATGCCCGTCGAGCAGGCCGGTGGACCGTGCCAGCGCCTCCCCGCCGCGCTCGATGCGCACCAGGTAGCGCGACGATCGGCGCAGGCCGCCGGCCGCCAGGACGCGCATCTCGGTCGTGTGCCCGTAGACCTCGGTTACCTCGCGCCGCAGCCGGCGGGCCGCCGACCCGGTGTCGAGTTCGGCCTCGATGACAACCCGGCCTTCCGACAGATGCAAGGCCCCGGCGAAGCGCAGCACCGCCGACATCTCCGCCTTGCGGCAGCATGGCTTTGTCACGGGAAGGCGGCTGAGCTCATCCTTGACTGTCGACGTCATTGCGGGCACAAATCCCCCACTGGTGCCAAGTCGTTAGGAACCCCCCGATCCCATCAGGTCAGCGAAGGACTTCGCTAGCCGATCCGGGTCATGGCGTGGATGACCCTGCACGGCAATCGCTTCCAGGCGCAACTGGGCGCCCAGCCGGGCGGCGGAGGAAGCGAGCTCGGCGACGTCCGGGACGGCCGACGGATCGGCCAGGACCACGTCCAGCCGCAACGCTGGGACCTGCGCGGCGAGCGCCTCAAGGTGGGCCGGAGGCGAGAACCCCGACGTCTCGCCGACCTGCGGAGCCAGGTTCAGCACCAGAACCCGCCGGACCTCCGGGGCAAGAACCGCCGCTGCCAGCTCGGGGACGAGAAGGTGCGGCAGGACGCTGGTGAACAGCGACCCCGGCCCGAGGACCACCCAGTCGGCCTCTCGGACGGCCGCAACCGCCTGCGGGCAAGCCGACGGCGGGTCGGGCAGCAGCCGCACGACCTGCACGCGCCCCTGAGTGGCCGCGACCTCGTGCTGGCCGCGGACCTGCACCAGCCGCATTGGATCGCTCTGGTCGAGGCCGCTCACGTCCGCCACGATGTCCACGGCCTGGCAGCTGGCCGGAAGGACGCGCCCGGCCGCCCCCAGCAGTCGTCCGGTTGCATCGAGCGCGTCGACCGGGTTACCGAGCAGGTCGCACAGGCCGGCGAGGACGAGATTGCCGATCGCGTGTCCGCCGAGTGAACCCGGCCCCGGGAAACGGTACTGGAACAGCCGCGCCCACAGCTCCGATTCCGAGTCCGCTCCGGCCAGCGCCGCCTGAGCCATGCGCAGGTCCCCGGGGGGCAGGGCGGCCAGCTCGGAGCGGAGCCGGCCTGAGCTTCCACCGTCGTCGGCGACGGTCACGACCGCCGTCAGCGCGTCGGTGACGCGTCGCAGCGCCGCGAGCGAGACGGACAGGCCATGCCCGCCGCCCAGGGCGACGACCCGCGGCGCCCCCTCGATGCGGTCCCGGGTCATTCGCGCCCCAGGTCGCGGTGCACGACGCGGGTCCGGACGCCTGCTGCCTCCAGCCGACGCGCCAGCTCACCGGCGATCGCGACGCTGCGATGCTTGCCGCCAGTGCAGCCGACTGCCAATGTCATGTAGCGCTTGCCCTCCCGCCGATATCCGGTGCCGACGATCCCCAGCAGCCGCGCGTAGGTATCGAGAAAGTCCGCGGTTCCCTCCAGCGACAGCAAATAGTCCAGGACCTCCTGGTCGGTGCCGTTGAGCGGGCGCAACTCTGGGATCCAGTGCGGGTTGGGCAGAAATCGAACGTCGGCGATCATGTCCGCGTCTACGGGTATGCCGTACTTGAAGCCGAATGAAAGCACAGTGGCGCGCAGCGCCGCCGTGCGGCCCTCGTCGAAGGAGTTGTCGATCACCGCACGGAGCTGGTGCACGTTCAAGGTCGAGGTGTCGACCACGAGGTCGGCCTCCTCTTTGAGCTGGTGCAGCAGCTCCCGCTCCGCCGTGATGCCATCGGCCAACCGCCCGCCCACGGCTTGCTCCTGCAGTGGATGAAGCCGCCGGACGTTCTCGAAGCGGCGGACCAGCACATCGTCGGTGGCCTCGAGGAACAGGATGCGGGGACGCGTCCCCTGCCGTTCGAGCCCGTCGAGCGCACCCTTCAGGTCCGAGAAGAAGGCGCGGCTGCGCACATCCACGACGACCGCCAGTCGCGGGCCCTCGCCGAGCGACCGGCTGCCGAGCTCGACCATCGTCGCGAGCAAGCCCGGCGGCAGGTTGTCCACGACGAACCAGCCGAGGTCCTCCAGGCATTTCGCGGCGGTGCTGCGGCCGGCGCCGGACAACCCGGTGATGATGACGACGTCGGCGGCGCGCTGGGGAGGATCGCTCATGCGCGAGCCCTCCCGGCCAGGCTCACGGGCATTCCGGCGGGGCTCAGGGCCCTCCCGGCCAGGCTCACGGCCGCTCCCCCGCGTCCTCCAGGACTTCGCCCGTCGTCACGTTCAGCGCCGGCCGCGGCACCTGTTCGCGCAGCGCCGCCACGACAGCCTCCGCGGTGCGCGGCCCCACCCCGGGCACGGACGCTATCTCCTGCGGGGACGCGGCCCGCAGCCGCTTCAGAGACCCGAAGTGGCGCAGCAGCGCGCGCCTGCGGGTCTCTCCCAGCCCGGGGACCTCGTCGAGAACGGACGCGACCATCGTCCGGGACCGCTTCTGCCGGTGATAGGTGATCGCGAAGCGGTGGGCCTCGTCGCGCACGCGTTGCAGGAGGTAGAGAGCCTCGCTGGTGCGGGACAGGACGACCGGATCAGTGCTGGTGGGCAACCAGACCTCCTCCATGCGCTTGGCCAACCCACACACGGCCACGTCGTCGATGCCGAGAGCCTCCAGCGCCTGCTGGGCGGCGGCGACCTGCGGCGCACCACCGTCCACGACCACGAGGTTGGGAGGGTAGGCGAATTTGACTGCGATTGTGGTGATCGCCCCGTCCCCGTCGGGGGCGAGGTCACCGGTGCGCACCCGCTCGTCCAGGTAGCGGCGGAAGCGGCGGGCCACCGCCTCCCGCAGGCTGGCGACGTCATCCTGGCCGCCGACCCCGCGGATCTCGAACCGCCGGTACTCGGACCTGCGCGCCAGCCCGTCCTCGAACACCACCATGGACGCGACCACGTTGTCGCCCTGCAGGTTCGACACGTCGAAGCACTCGATCCGCAGCGGCGCTTCGGCCAGTCCCAGCGCCTCCTGAATCTCGGACAACGCGGTGGACCGTGCCGTCAAGTCACTCGCCCTGCGCAGCTTGTGCTGGGTGAACGCCTGGGTCGCGTTGCGCTCGACGGTGTCGAGCAGGGCCCGCTTGTCGCCGCGCCGGGGCACCCGCAGGTCGACGCGCCCCCCGCGCAGGCGTTCCAGCCACTCGTGCACCGGGGAGCCCGCCGGCGGCAGGGCGCTGAGGAGGAGTTCTCGCGGGACGGCCTCGCCGCTGTCCGCATAGTGCCGCAGCCGGCCCGTCCGCTCGTGCCGCTCGTGCCGCTCGTGCGGCCGGGCCGGCACGGTCTCGCTCTGGACCCCGTAGAACTGCTCGAGGAATCGCTCGACGACCTCGCCCCTGCTCAAGTCCTCGACCTTGTCCACGACCATCCCGCGCTGGCCGCGCACCCTGCCGCCGCGGACGTGAAAGACCTGGACCGCGGCCTCCAACGCGTCCTCGGCGACCCCGATGATGTCGGCATCCGTGCCGTCCCCGAGTACGACGGCCTGCTTTTCCAAGGCCCGTTCGAGGGCGCGGATGTCATCGCGCAAGCGGGCTGCGCGCTCGTACTCGGTGGCCTGGGACGCCTCCTCCATCTGCCGGCGCAGCCGCTTGAGGTAAGGGCTGGTGGAGCCGGCCATGAAGTCGCAGAACTCCTCGACGATGCGCCGGTGCTCGGCAGCGCTGACCCGTCCCACGCACGGGGCGGAGCACTTGTCGATGTAGCCGAGCAGACACGGGCGGCCGACCTGGCCGGCGCGCTTGAACACGCCCGCCGAGCAGGTACGGGCCGGGAAGACACGCAGCAGCAGGTCGAGGGTCTCCCGGATCGCCCACGCGTGCGAGTAGGGCCCGAAATAACGCACGCCCTTTCGCTTGGGGCCCCGCATGACCCGCAACTGCGGATATTCCTCGTAGAGCGTGACCGCCAGACTGGGGTAGCTCTTGTCGTCGCGGTAGCGGACGTTGAACCGCGGGTCGAACTCTTTGATCCAATTGTATTCGAGCTGGAGGGCCTCGACCTCCGTGGCCACCACCGTCCAGTCGACCGCGACGGCGCTGAGCACCATCTGCCGCGTGCGGGCATGCAGCATCGCGACGTCGCTGAAGTAGGAGTTCAACCGGCTTCGCAGGCTCTTGGCCTTGCCGACGTAGATGACCCGACCGCTGACATCACGAAAGCGGTACACCCCGGGTTCGTCGGGGACGGAGCCCGGCGCGGGACGGTAGGTCGCCGGATCCGCCATACGCCGAGGGTAACGAGCGCCGCGTGTCGTGCGGTTACAAGATCGCCCGTGGCGCCCGTTCTCGTCCTCCCGGCCGTGATCGGCGTATGGGTGCGCCCCGCACCGTAGATGCCGATCACGTTTCGGGTGATCGGCACTTGTGGGACGACACGCCCCTCGACACGCGCGGGATGCTCACTTTTGTCTGCATTCCGATAGCGGCGATGCACCACGAATGACGATCATCCTGCCCGAGATCACCAGTTGTGGTAGGGCGGCACCGCCAACAGCGATCATCCGGGGGGGGAGGCGGCCAATCCGGGCCGGCGGCCCGTGGCCGGTGGCCGGGCGGGCCGGTGGCCGGCCTCAGGTCGCCAGCGCCAGCTCGCCCCGGGCGAGAATCTCGCGCAGGAACCGGCCCGTGTGGCTGTCCGCCACCTCGGCCACGGCCTCCGGCGTCCCCTCGGCGATGACTCGACCACCTCCGCTGCCCCCCTCCGGCCCCAGGTCGATGAGCCAGTCCGCCGACTTGATGACGTCCAGGTTGTGCTCGATGACGACGACCGTGTTGCCGGCCTCGACCAGCCTCGTCAACACGCCCAGCAGCTTGCGGACGTCCTCGAAGTGCAGGCCCGTCGTCGGCTCGTCCAGCACGTAGACGGTGCGCCCGGTCGAGCGGCGTTGCAGTTCGGAGGCCAGCTTCACCCGCTGCGCCTCCCCACCCGACAGCGTCGGCGCCGGCTGGCCGAGCCGGACGTACCCCAGCCCGACGTCGGCCAGCGTGGCCAGGTGCCGCCGGATCGCCGGGACGGCGGCGAAGAACTCGCTCGCCTCCTCGATCGGCATGTCGAGAACCTCGGCGATCGTCTTGCCCTTGAAGTGGACCTCCAGCGTCTCCCGGTTGTACCGGGCGCCGTGGCAGACCTCGCACGGGACGTAGACGTCCGGCAGGAAGTTCATCTCGATCTTTATCGTGCCGTCGCCGGCGCAGGCCTCACACCGCCCGCCCTTGACGTTGAACGAGAACCGCCCGGGCTGGTACCCACGCACCTTCGCCTCGGTCGTCTCGCTGAACAGCCGCCGGATCACGTCGAACACGCCGGTGTAGGTAGCCGGGTTGGACCGCGGTGTGCGGCCGATCGGCGACTGGTCCACGCCGACGACCTTGTCCACGAGGTCGACCCCGCGCAGCTGCCGGTGCCGGCCGGGGACGAGCCGCGCGCGGTTGAGCTGGTTCGCCAGCGCCGCGTAGAGGATGTCGTTGACGAGCGTCGACTTGCCCGACCCGCTGACCCCGGTGACCGCGATGAAACACCCCAACGGGAAGGACACCGTCACATCGCGCAGGTTGTGCTCGCGGGCACCCGCCACGGTCAACGAGCGCCCGCGCACCGGCACCCGGCGCACCCCGGGCACCGGGATCGACCGCCGTCCCGACAGGTACGCTCCGGTGATCGACCGTTCGGACGCCAGCAGCTTCTCCACCGGCCCGCTCACCACGATCTCGCCGCCGTGCTCGCCGGCGCCCGGCCCGATGTCGACGACCCAGTTCGCGTGCCGGATCGTGTCCTCGTCGTGCTCGACGACGATCAGGGTGTTACCCAGGTCGCGCAGCCGGACGAGGGTGTCGATGAGGCGCCGGTTGTCCCGCTGGTGCAGCCCGATGGACGGCTCGTCCAGCACATACAGGACGCCCACCAGGCCCGATCCGATCTGGGTGGCCAGCCGGATGCGCTGCGCCTCCCCACCCGCCAAGGTCCCGGCACCCCGGTCGAGCGACAGGTAGTCCAAGCCGACGTCGAGAAGGAAGCGCAGTCGCGCGTCGATCTCCTTGACGACGCGGGCGGCGATCTGGTGCTCGCGCTCGGTCATCTCGACCCCGGCGAGGAAGCCCGCGCACTCCCCGATCGACATCGCGGCGACCTCGGCGATCGAGCGCCCGCCGATCGTGACCGCCAGCGACTCCGGCTTGAGCCGGGCCCCCTTGCAGGACGGGCAGGGCACATCGCGCATGTAGCCCTCGTAACGTTCGCGGCTCGCGTCAGTGTCCGCCTCGCGGTGCCGCCGCTCGAGGAAGGGCACCAGGCCCTCGTAGGTCGCGTAGTACGAACGCTCCCGGCCGTAGCGGTTGCGGTAGCGAACATGCACCGAGCGCTCCCCCCGGCCGTGCAATACGGCCTGGCGGGCGTGCGCCGGCAGGCGCTCCCAGGCGGTGTCGAGGGAGAACCCGACGTCGTCGGCCAGCGCCTGCAGCAGCCGCCCGAAGTACTCGGCGTTGTGCCCGACCGACCATGGCGCGATCGCACCGCCGGCCAGCGACCGGGACGGATCCGGGATGACAAGCTCCGGGTCCACCTCCTTGCGCACGCCCAGCCCGGTGCACATCGGACACGCGCCATACGGCGAGTTGAACGAGAACGAGCGCGGCTCGAGCTCCTCGAACGACAAGTCGTCGTACAGGCACGCGAGGTGCTCGGAGTAGGTGCGCTCCCGCTCGGGGTCGTCCGCCGGCCGGTCGACGAAGTCGGCGACGACGAGGCCGCCGGTCAGCCCCAGAGCGGTCTCCACCGAGTCGGTCAGCCGCTGCTTGGCGGACGGGCGGGCGACGAGCCTGTCGACGACGACCTCGATGGTGTGCTTGCGCTGCTTGTCCAGCTTGGGGGCGGCCTCGCTGGCGCCGAGGGGGATCGTCTCGCCATCGACCCGGACCCGGGCGAAGCCCTTCGCGGACAGCTCACCGAACAGCTCGGCGTACTCGCCCTTGCGGCCCCGGATGAGCGGCGCGAGCACCTGGAAACGCGTCCCCTCGGGCAGCTCGAGCAGCCGGTCGACGATCTGCTGGGGAGTCTGGCGGGATATGGGCCGCCCGCAGCGAGGACAGTGCGGGCGGCCGGCCCGGGCATAGAGCAGTCGCAGGTAGTCGTATACCTCGGTGATCGTCCCGACGGTCGACCGCGGGTTGCGCGACGTCGACTTCTGGTCGATGGACACCGCCGGGGACAGTCCCTCGATGAAATCGACATCGGGCTTGTCCATCTGGCCGAGGAATTGGCGGGCATACGCCGACAGCGACTCGACGTAACGCCGTTGGCCCTCAGCGAAGATAGTGTCGAAGGCCAGGCTCGACTTGCCGGACCCGGACAGTCCGGTGAACACGATGAGGGCGTCACGCGGCAGGTCGAGGTTGACGTCGCGCAGGTTGTGCTCACGCGCGCCGCGCACGACGAGCAGGTCGGCCATGACCGCCTTTCTTGTGGACGGCGGCGGGTGTGCGGCCCCCGCCCGGACGCTGCCGAGCCGCCGTGGAAGCGGGGACGATGCCAGGATACGAACCCGAACGGCCCTCGCCCGCCGGAAAGCGGACAGGCCCGGTCCGACGACGACGAGAGCAGGTGGCGGCGTGCCCGACACGAGCGACTACACCGGAGATGTCAGCGTCGGGGGCCCGCCGGACGTGCGGGCGCTCCCCGGGCTCACCGTCACAAAGGTCGCGGTGGGGCCCTTCGACAACAACTCCTACCTCCTGCGCTGTCCCGAGACGGGAGAGGTGCTGCTGATCGACGCGGCGGAGGAGCCCCGGAACCTGCTGCGACTGGTGGGCGACGGCCACCTGGTGCGCATCGTGACCACCCACCGCCATCCCGACCACGTCGGTGCCCTGCGCGAGGTCGTGGCCACCACGCGCGCGCGGACCGCGGCCCACGACTGGGACGCCGAGGCGCTTCCCGTCAGGGTCGACGAGCGCCTGCACGACGGCGACGAGGTCGCGGTCGGCAACGCGCGACTGCGGGTCATCCACTTGGAAGGTCACACCCGGGGCGGGGCGGCGCTGCTCTACGACGCGGCGGGCGAGCTCGCCGACAGCCCGCATCTGTTCACGGGCGACTCGTTGTTCCCGGGCGGCCCCGGCAACACCCAGGGCGACCCGGCCCGCTTCACCCGGCTGATGGACGACCTCGAGAGCAAGGTCTTCGGTCCGCTGCCGGACGCGACCTGGATCTACCCCGGCCACGGCAAGGACACGACGCTGGGGCGGGAGCGGCCGTCCCTGCCGGAGTGGCGGGCACGGGGCTGGTAGCAGCCGCCCGGCTGGGCCGCCTGCTGTTGCCGACCGACATCTTCTTGCCCACCCTCATCGCCGGACCGTTCCACACTGGGCTGGTGATCGCATTCGTTGTTGCCATCTCATTGACGCTCATGGCGGCTGCGGCTTCCCGGGCTGGGTGCCGGCGCTACGTCCACGGGGATGAGGCAGCGCCGGGTATCCGGACGCCGGCGGCGGGCTTGCCCCCCGCCCCCGCCGGCAGCGCGGGCACAACCGCCGGATCGGGTGCGACCCGTGCCGCGGGGCGGATCCCGATCGAGGCGGCGCGGGCCCGGGCGGGCGCGCCGTGAATCCGCCGGACAACGCATCGGCGGCAGCCCCGGCTGCGGGCGCCTCTGCCGTGGGGCCGGCCGCGGCTCCGGCTTCCCCGACTGGCGATCTCGACGTGCCCCGCGTCGCCGCCGAGTTGCGCCTGGTCGTCGGCCGGCTGGCCCGCAAGCTGCGCGAACATTCCCCTTCCGGGCTGACCCCCACCCAGCTGTCGGCGCTGGCCAACATCGACGAGTACGGCCCGCTCCGCCTCACCGCCCTCGCGGCCCGGGAGGCCGTCGCCCCTCCGACCGCCTCCCGAGCCGTGGACGCTCTTGTCGGCCATGGCCTCGTCACCCGCGAGGCGGACCCTGACGACGCGCGGAGCACCATCCTTCGCGTCAGCTCGCAGGGGGATGCGTTTCTGGCGAGCTGGCGACAGTCCCGGGATGCGCTGCTTGCGTCCCGCCTCGTCACGTTCGACCCGGCCGCGGTGGAGCGGCTCGCGCAGACGCTGCCCGTGCTGCGCGCCGTACTGGATAGCCTGACCGCCGACAGCTCAGCCGAACCACCTCAGTGACAGCTCGGGTCGCCGCTGCGCCGCGGACCCGTGGCCTCAGCAGTCTGAGCCCCCCCGTTGCCCCGATGGAGGTCCACGAATCATGGATTGGAAGCTCGAGGTCGTGGTCGTTCCCGTCTCGGACGTGGACCGGGCGAAGCGCTTCTACAGCGAGCAGGTCGGCTTCAACGTCGACACGGACATGCGGTTGGGCGACACCTTCCGTGTCGTCCAGCTGACGCCCCCCGGCTCGGGGTGCTCGATCACCATCGGCACGGGGCTCGGTGACATGGTGCCCGGGTCGCTGAAGGGCCTGCAGCTCGTTGTGTTCGACATCGAGGCGGCGCGCGCTGAGCTCGTCGAGCGCGGGGTCCAGGTCAGCCCGGTCCAGCACTTCGACGACGGTGTTCGCGCCGACGGGCCGGGCGGCGACTGGAATTCGTTCATCTTCTTCGAGGACCCGGACGGCAACGCCTGGGCGGTGCAGCAAAAGCCCGCCCCCGCTTGACAGGCGTGCCCATCGACCGACGGCCTGCCCCCTGACGCCTGCGCCGCCTGCCCCTGCTGCATCTCGTCCGGACCGACGTCGCGGATGTGCTCCGAGTCTTCGGGCGGGCACGTAGTCGGGTCCGGTTGCCGGTTACCCCGGCGCTCAAGCCGCCGGTGGGCGGCGGGTCTCCCTCCGCCGCGCGCGTCGGGTCGGCGGGGAATCGAACAGCACGTCGTCGAAGGACGCGGGGTCATCGATCGGCTCGATGTGGGTGGTGACACTCGCGCCCGGCAGGGCCTCAACGATCTCGGCCTCCACCTGCTCCACCAGGTCGTGGCCTTGCTGAACCGTCCAGTTGCCCGGGACGAGCACGTGCAGGGATACGAACCGGTCGCGCCCGGCCGCCCGCGTCCGCACCGCGTGAAAAGCGACCACGTCACTGCGATGCCGGTTGAGCACAGCATCGACAGCCGCCTGGTCCGCGGCGGGGAGGGAGGCATCCATCAGCCCCGCAGACGAGCGGCGGACCAGGCTGAACCCCGTTACGAGGATGTTCACGCCCACCAGGATGGCGACGGTCGGGTCCAGCCGGTCCCAGCCGGTCAGCGCGACGAGGCCGACACCAATGAGCACGCCCGCGGACGTCCAGACGTCGGTGAGCAGATGGCGCCCGTCAGCGGACAGCGTGATGGACCGGTGCCGCCGGCCGACACGGATGAGCACGATCGCGACGGCCAGGTTGACCAGCGCGGCGACTGCCGACACCAGCAGTCCTGCACCGACGTGGTCGAGCGGCTTCGGGTGAAGGAAGCGGGGGACGGCGGACCAGACCACCAGCCCCGCCGCGACGAGGATCATGAGCCCTTCGACCGCGGCCGAGAAGTACTCGGCCTTCCCGTGTCCGAAGTGATGGGTCTCGTCGGGCGGACGCGCCGCCAGCCACAGTGCCCAGAGCGCCACCGTTGCGGCGACCAGATTGACGACCGACTCCAGCGCGTCAGAGAGCAGACCCACCGACCCGGTGATCAGATACGCAACCGTCTTGAGGCCGATGGTGACCAAGGCGGCGGCGATCGACAGCAATGCATAGCGAGTCAAGGGCACGCTTGAGCGCGGCTGCCCCGACCGCTGCGGCCGAGGGGACGTCGCGGCGGACCCAGGCACGCCTCATCCCTATCACCCGCGAAACCTCCACCCGAGAGTGACCCGTGCGGGGCGGCGTAGCCAGGGGACAACGTCACTGCGGCGCAGCCCCGCCCGCATCCCCGCCGAAGGTGCAGGTCACGCGCACTCCGCAAACGCACGCCGGCACCTTGGCGGGGGGACGTGTCAGAGCGATTACCCGGATCCGGTAGAACCCGGGGGGGCTCGGTGGATCGGGGTGGGTTCGGGATGGGTACGTGACGGCGCCCAAGCGCGACCGTCAGCCGCGCCCGGGCAGGTTCAGGCGTGCGGCGCTGACACTGGGGGCATTGGGCACCGTAGCCAGTATCGCCGCCGGCTGCTCCACCCCGACGCTGGCAGCGGACCCCGCCCCCGAACCGGAACCCCCCGGCCCGACCGCGGTTCTCGGGAGCCCGGCCGCGCATCCCGTGCGCCATGCCGTCGACGATCCGGCCACCTGGCCCAATCGTGCCCTGGCCGCTCAGCTCGTCATGGCACCCGCCGCAATGGGCGACCCGCGGCCGGCCACAACGTGGCTTCGCATGGGGCTCGGTGGGATCCTGATCTCCGGTGCGGTGCCCGCCGACCTGGGCGTCAGGCTTGCCCGGCTCCGCTCAGCCGCTTCCGTCCCCCCGTTGGTCGCGTCCAATGAGGAAGGCGGTTCGGTCCAGCGCCTACAAGGCCTCATCTATCCCCTGCCCAGCGCCGCTTCGATGGGAAGGGTACTCACGCCCGACCGGATCCGGCGGGGCGCCACCGAATACGGCAAGCGCATGAAGGCCCTGCACGTCGACGTCGCCCTGGCCCCCGACGCAGATCTGGCGATCCCCGGCTACTACATCGCCTCGGACGACCGAGCATTCAGCGCCGACCCGGGCGCCGCGGGACGCGACGCCGCGGCGTTGGCAACGGGCCTGCTGCGAGCCGGCGTCCTCCCGGTCGTGAAGCATTGGCCGGGCCACGGCCAGGCGTCCAACACCCACACCGGCGCGGCGCGGGTCCCGCCGTTGAACGTGCTGGAGCGGCGCGACCTGCGGGCATTCGAGACGGCCTTCGACGCGGGCGCGCCGGCGGTCATGGTCGGGCACCTGACTGTCCCCGGGCTCACCGAAACGGGCCTCCCCGCCAGCCTGTCCCCTGCCGCCTACCGCTACCTGCGTGCCCAGGCCGGCCCGGACACCCTCGTTCTCACCGACTCGATGTCCATGGGTGCATCCACCGCGGCGGTCGGTCTCGACACCGCCACCGCATGCGTGCGGGCGCTGCAAGCAGGGGCGGACATGGTGGTCTTCAACACCGGAGACCCGATCCCTGTCGTGTCCGCCATTGCAGCCGCGATCGACGCCGGAACCTATCCGCGCGCCGCCGCGGTTGCTGCCGCCGGACGCATACTCGCGGCCAAACGGCTCGTCGGCGACTGACGCGCGATGCACAGGCGTGGCCTGGCAGGCCCGCCAGCGCGCATGTGCTGCTCACCGGCGTCATCGCCGCCTCTCGGGCCGTGAACACGACGACGGCGCGCCCGTCGCGGTGCTGACGGTCGACCCGTACGGCTCTCGCGTCGATCTCGCTGCCGACCCGCGGGTCCTCCCCTTGTCGCCACCGGCGGGGACGGGGAGGTCGGCCTTCACGGCACCAACGATCCGGGTTCGATCGGCAACGCCGTCACCTAAGGCTGCAGGCCCTTACCAGCCACAACAGCCGAAGGCGACGGCCGTCAGGCCCGCACCCCACCCACGGACCCACGGACAGGTCCCAAGAGCCAGAGAGCCATCGAACAGTACTTGTGGCAGCCTGGGTGTTCTCCGTCTCGGAAAAGGTCGGCTCGAGTTATTTTGGGGGACAGGGTAGTATTAGCCTGTCTCCTCTGTGGAGGCCGGGCGCATCCCGCTGCCAAGGTAGGACACACCGAAGGAGGCGGGGCATGGCGCGCTACGAAGCCCAGATCGAGATCGGTTTGGACGCCGGTGCGGTCTGGGAGAAGAGCAACGCCGCCAGCCCGGCTCTTGATGGTAACGGCGTTCGCGGGTGGAGTCTCTGGCCCGATGCGGTGAACGTCGGCTACTCTCAGACCCCAATCACACCCGGCACCCAAATGATTTGCCCACTGAGATTCCCGATGGGATTGTCGGGGGTGCTGCGCACCAGCATCGAGGTGTTCACCCGCCAAGCCGGTCCGGACGGCGCGGTCTACCAAAGGCTTGACCTCGTACTCTCGGCTCCGCTCGGCCTCAAGGGGAAGGTCGAAGTGACGGCCTCGGAGGTCGGCCAGGATGCTTGTATTGTCCGCGTCGTCGTAGACCTCTCGGTTCATTGGCTATTCCGGCAACAGGTGGATCAATTCTTCCGCCACAAGTTTGCCAGGAAGCTTCATGAGCTGAAATTGATGATCGAGCGCGGGCAAACGGTCACGGCCGCCGAACGCCCGGCAACGGCGGAAGTTGCAGGTCCGCATCAACCGATCCCGCGCACACGCTTGCCCGGTTGGGCGGCGAAAGCACGAGCAGCTTCGCCGTGATCGCCGCGCCGCGGGCGTCGACGTAGTCCGCGTAGTCGCCCCACGACCCGGCCACGTGCCCAGGCTTTCACCGCGGGCCGCAAGCAGGGGAGGGCGCGTGGCGGAAGCGGGGGCCGCGGGGACAGCGGCGGCGTCGGGGCAGGCGCCCGGCCGGCAGGTCGGCCGGGTTCTCGGCACTCAGGACGCGACTCCCCTGTCCTTCTGGGTCGCCATCCAGTCCGGCGCGTACCTGCAGCTCGACGACGTGGTCGTCACTGCGCGTGCCCTGCCCGGCGAGGCGACCGTGCTGCACTCCGGGGTGGTGACCGACGTGCGGGCGCGCCACGAGGGCGCCCAGTTCGCTTCCGACGTCTTCCTCATCGAAGAGGGTGTGCTTCCCGCCGAGATTCAGGAGGTGGCCGAAATCTCGGTCACCAGAGTCGACCCCGAGCTGTACGTGCCCCCGCGCCCGGGCGCACCCGCCCGTCGAGCCGGCGGAGACGAGCGGGACGCCGCGCTGTATTTCGACACGATGGAGCGCCGCGTGCCGATGGGCCTCGGCCGCGACGGCGTCCCCGTCTACCTGAACTTCGACTTCCTGGACGGGTCCCGCGGCGCGCACATCTCGGTCAGCGGCATCTCCGGCGTGGCGACCAAGACCAGCTTCGCGCTGTTCCTGCTCTACTCGATCTTCCAATGCGGTGTTCTCGGCGGCCGGGCAGCCAACACCAAGGCGCTCGTGTTCAGCGTCAAGGGCGAGGACCTGCTGTTCCTGGACCGGCCCAACACACGCCTGGACGACGTCGGCCGCGACAGCTACGCGCGGCTCGGGCTGCCTGCCGGGCCGTTCCCATCCGTGGGCATCTACGCGCCTCCGCTCGCCGGGGACCTGACGGGCCGCCCGGATGTCCGCGAGCGCACCGACGGCGTCCAGGCCTTCTGGTGGACGCTGGCCGAGTTCTGCGAACAGGAGCTGCTGCCGTTCGCGTTCGCCGACGCCGAGGACGACCGCCAGCAATACACGATGGTCGTCGCCCAGGTGGCGAGCATGCTGCGCCGGTCGGGCTCCCCCGCCGGGACCGACGGCGCCTGGCGGGTGGACACAGCGACGCTGCGCACCTTCGCCGACCTCGTCGATCTTGTCACCGACAAGGTCACCGCCGAGGACACGCGGGCCCAGTGGGCCGGGCCGGTGACCGGCGCGGGCACGGTGAACGCGTTCCTGCGCCGGCTGCGGTCGGCTGCCCGCGCCCTCGCCCGCCTCGTGCGCGCCGACCTGCCTGCCGAGGCCGGCCGCCGCGTGAGCACCGAAGGACAGCAGGTGACTGTCGTCGACCTGCACAACCTCCCGGAACGCGCGCAGCGCTTCGTCGTGGGTCTCCTGCTACGGGCCGAAACCGAGCGCAAGGAGGCAGCGGGGCCGGGCAGCCTCCTGTTCACGATGATCGACGAGCTGAACAAGTACGCCCCGCGGGAGGGTGACAGCCCCATCAAGCAGACGCTGCTCGACATCGCCGAGCGGGGCCGTTCGCTCGGCATCATCCTGATCGGGGCACAGCAGACAGCCAGCGAGGTCGAGAGAAGGGTCGTCGGCATGTCCAGCATCAAGGTCGTCGGCCGGCTCGACCCGGCCGAGGCCGGCCGCAGCGAGTACGGCTTCCTGCCGGTGACGCAGCGCCAGCGGGCCACGATCGCCAAGCCGGGGACGATGTTCGTCTCCCAGCCGGAACTCCCGGTGCCGCTCGCCGTCGAGTTCCCCTTCCCCGCCTGGGCCACGCGGCCGGCGGAGGCGGGGCCTGCCCCGAGTGTCGGCTCCGGTGCCGTCGGCACTGCCGGCCGCACCACGGGCCGCAGTGCGGGCCGCAGTGGGAGCCGCACTGGGGGCCCGGGGCGGCAGGACCCGTTCGCCGGCATCCCCCACGACCCGCCTCCGTTCTGAGCGCGGGAGCCAAGGTGCGTTTCCTGCACACCTCCGACTGGCACGTCGGGAAGGTCCTCAAAGGCCGGCCACGACACGACGAGCACGCCCGTGTCCTCGCCGAGATCGTCGACATCGCCGCCCGCGAGCAGGTCGACGCGGTGTTGATCGCCGGCGACCTCTACGACACCTCAGCGCCGAGCCCCGAGGCGCAACGACTTGTCGTCCACGCGCTGCTACGGCTGCGCGCCGTCGGCGCGGAGGTTCTCCTCGTCGCCGGCAACCATGACAGCGCCGCGACCTTCGACGCCTACCGGCCGCTGATGGCAGCCGCGGGTATCTCGGTGACGGGCCAGGCCCGGCCGCCGGCTGACGGCGGCGTCGTCACTTTCACCGCCCGGACGACCGGCGAGCCGGTGCGGGTCGCCCTGCTGCCGTTCGTGTCCCAGCGGTATGCCATCCGGGCTGCCGAGCTGGTGTCACGCACTCCCGTGGACAACGCGCTCGGCTACGACCAGCGCATCCGCGACATGATCGGTGCTCTGACCGACGGGTTCGACGGCGACGCGGTGAACCTCGTCCTGGCGCACCTGACCGTGACCGGCGGGTCGTTCGGCGGTGGGGAACGCCCAGCCCAGTCGGTGTTCGAGTACCACGTCCCGGCGACGGCGTTCCCCGCGACGGCCAACTACGTCGCGCTGGGTCACCTGCATCGGCGGCAGAGCCTGCCCTCGCACTGCCCCGTCCACTACAGCGGGAGCCCCATCGCCGTCGACTTCGGCGACCAGGACAACGTCGGGTGCGTCATCGTCGGAGACGTCGCGCCCGGGCTGCCGCCCCGCGTGCGGGACGTACCCCTCGCGACCGCGACGCCTTTGCGGACGGTGCGCGGCACGGTCGAGGAGTTGCGGCAACGCGTGGCCGAGGAACCGGCGCTCGTCGAGGCGTGGCTGCGTGTGTTCGTCCGGGAGCCGGCACGTGCGGGGCTGCGGGAAGAAGTGGTTTCCGCGCTGCCCAACGCAGTGGATGTGCGGATCGACCCGGAGATGGCAGCGCCCGTGCATCCACCGGTGCACAGCGAGCGTGGGACCCGGACACCCGCCCAGCTGTTCGCCGACTACCTCGCCACAGAGGCCGTGGCCGATCCTCGGCTGGGAGCCCTGTTCGACGAGTTGCACGACCTGGTCACGACCACGTCGATGACGGACTGAGCGATGCTTCCCGTCCTGCTCGACCTGCACGGGTTCACCGTGTTCCGGGAGCCGACGCGGATCGACTTCCGCGATGCGGACTTCTTCGCGCTCGTCGGGCCGACGGGGTCGGGCAAGTCCACGGTGATCGACGCCATGTGCTTCGCGCTTTACGGGTCGGTGCCGCGCTGGGACAAGCGCAATGTCGTGTCACCCGCGCTGGCGCCCACCACGGCGCGCGGGACGGTTCGGCTGGTGTTCGACATGGCTGGGCACCGCTACGTCGTGGCGCGGGAACTGCGCCGGCTTCCCGGTGGGAACGTGACCGTTCGCAACGCCCGCCTGGAGCGGCTCACCGACGCGGCGGGCCTGGGCGAGGAGGGCGAGGAGAGCGAGTCGCTGGCCGCCGACAGTGCGGTCAGCGCTGAGGTGGAGCGCCTTCTCGGCCTGTCTTTCGAGCACTTCATCACGTGCGTGGTGCTTCCGCAGGGCGACTTCGCGCAGTTCCTCCATGCGACCGCCGGCGAGCGGCAGAAGATTCTCGTCCGCCTGCTCGGCCTCGACGAGTACGGCCGGATCGCGCAGGCGGCCAACGTGGCCGCCACCGACGCCGAGACCCGCGCGGACCAGATCATGCTCCAGCTTGCCGACTACGCGGACGCGACCGAGGAGGCCGAGGCAGCCCTCGCGGCCGCCGGCGCGGCGCTGGAGGCGCTGGCCGATCCGACTGCCTCGGCGACCGGGACGATCCGGCATTTGGTCGGCTCCGCGGCCGAGGCGGCGGCCGCCCGGGACCGGCTCGCCGGCGAGAGGGCCCGGCTGGCAGACGTTCGCGTGCCCGACGGAGTGGGCGACGTCGCCGCCGCCGTCGCGACCGCGACGCGCTCTGCCCGGGCCGCTGACGACGCACTGGAGCAGGCGGAACGGGACGACGACGAGGCCCAGCGGGCCGCCCGGGCTGCCCCGGCCCACGCGGCCCTGGAGGAGGTCATCCGCGCCTGGAAGACCCTCGACGAACGGGAGGCGCGGCTGCCCGATCTGGTCGAGGCGCACACCCGCGCCGCCGCCCGCCGCGCCGAGCAGGATGCAGCCGACGAACGCGCCCGCGCTGCCCTTGACGAAGCCGAGGCGGCGAAGGCGCGGGCCGACCGGGACGACCTCGCCGCGGCTCTCCGTCCCCATCTGCACGCCGGTGCGGACTGCCCGGTGTGCGCCCAGCCGGTCGCCGTCCTGCCACCGCCGCTTCCGGATGCGGATGTCAGCGCGGCGGCGCGGGCACTGCGTGGCGCCCAGCAGGCTGCCTCGGCAGCAGGCAAGGAATGCGCGCAAGCCGCCGGGGACGAGCGGGTCGCCCTCGGCGCCCTCGAGGGGGCCCGGCGCGAGATCGCGGGCATCCGCCAGCTGCTGGCGGATGCCCCGAGCAAGACTGACGCGCAGGCCGCGCTCGCCGCGGCCGAGCGGCTGCGGATGGCGGCGGAGCAGTCTGCCGAGCGTGTCCGGTCGCTGCGGGCGTGCGCCCGCGAGTCCGCGGCGGCACGCGAGGAGGCGAACCTGGCAGCCCGTGCTGCTCACGAGCAGCTGGGCACCGTCCGCGACGGCCTCGTCGGGCTCGGCGCGCCCGCCCTCCCGCATGAGGATCTGGCTGCTGGCTGGGAGCTGCTCGTCTCCTGGGCCGAGACGGCGGCCGCCGCGCGGGCCGAAGCGCTGGTGGCTGCGGACAGGATCGCCGCGGACGCCGGCAGAGCTCTCGACGACGCTCGCAGTGAGCTGGTCGCCGGCCTCGGGGAGGCGGGTATCCCGCTCCCGGCGGGTACCGGCCGGGCCGTCGAGGACGTCGCTGAAGCCGCGCTTGCGGCGGCGACCTCGGCGGCCGGGGCGGCGCTGGAGAGAATGCGGGAACGCCGCGCCACTGCGCAGCGACTGCGCGAACGTCGGGACGAGGCAGCCGGGCGCGCCACGGTCGCGCGCCGCCTCGGGGTCCTGCTCGACGCCAAGCACTTTCAGCGCTGGCTGGCCGCCGAGGCTTTGGACATTCTGGTGGTCGACGCGTCCGCGACGTTGTCCGAACTCTCCGGCGGGCAGTACGAGCTCGCCCACGACAAGGGTGAGTTCCTCATCGTGGACCACTCGGATGCCGACAGCCGCCGGCCGGTCAAGACGCTGAGCGGGGGCGAGACGTTCCAGGCGAGCCTGGCACTGGCCCTCGCGCTGTCCGAGCACCTGTCCAGCCTGGCAGTGGCGGGCACGGCCCGGCTGGATTCGATCTTCCTGGACGAGGGCTTCGGCAGCCTTGACGAGGCGACCCTCGACGTCGTTGCCGCGACCCTGGAGAACCTCGCGGGCAAGAAAGACCGGATGGTGGGGATCGTCACCCATGTCCGGGCCCTCGCCGAGCGGGTTCCGCTGCGCTTCACCGTGGCCCGCACCGGCGCGACCGCGACCGTGCGGCGGGAGCAGGTGTGAGGTTCGACGTCGACCCGTGGGATCCGGGGTACGGGACTGCCCTCGACCCGGACCTCGTACTCGCTGAGACGGCTGCCAGCGTGAACCTCGATGTCGAGGTCCCGGCCGCCCGGTGGTCGGCCGTCGTGCGCCCGCAGGTGCCCGCGCCGTCGACGGTGCTGTTCGTCGACGGCGTGCGCCGCATCGACGCGCACGTGTGGGTTCGGGACGGGGAGGCACGCGGGGGCGGTAACGGCGGGGGCGGTGGGTTCGGCGCCACGGAGGGGATCTGCGCGTCCTACGCCGCAGGTGTCGTCGCGAGTGCCGGTCAAACCGCGCGGCTCTCCGCTACCGAGGTTCGCCGTGGCCTGTTCACCTCGGCAGGGAACGCGACGGGCGTCACGACGCGCACCGCGCAGTACCCGCTGCGGGCTGCTGCTCCCGACGGGGCGTCAGACGTGCTCAGCCTTGCTCTGCAAGGGCAACTGGCAGCAGTCGAGGACACCGCGGCGAGACACGCGCGTGAGGTCATCGGCGAATCGGACGACCTGCTCGTCGTGGACGGTCCCCTGCACGGCCGGGGCGACCTGCCGCGCACCGTGGGCCTCGTGAAGACGCACCGCGCGACGTATCTGCCTGGCCCGCAGCACACGCTCGTCGCCTCACTGCGGGCAGCCGAACGCACACCGGTCTTCCTCATCGGGACCAGCTGGCAGCGCTACTCCTGGTACCTGCGCCTGCCCTGCCCGGTCGGGGCGCCGTGGGCGGGGGTGGTGCGCTGCGAGGCGAGCGGTGAGACCACCGTCGAGGCCGTCCTGGGACTGGCAACCCGCACCCAGGTCGTCCTGCCGCGGTTCGCGTCGTGCGAATACAAGGACGCGCGGGCGCCGCAGAACCTCTACCCCATTGCCGGGCTCGAACGCGAGCTGCGGCGCCGGCTCGGGGACCAGGCGCTGCTGTACCGGGGGCTGCGGGCCGCGTCCGTCGCGTCGTAGTCGGCAGGTCACCAGCGCTCTGGCGCCTTGTTGATCCGGGCGATGAGTCACGGCCGCCTGGGTCACGGCCGCCTGGGTCACGGCCGCCTGGGTCACGGCCGCCTGGGTCACGGCCGTCTGGGTCACGGCCGTCTGGCCCGGGCCTACCCGCCAAGTGGCTCTCATGTGCGGCCGGGCACGCCTCCCGTAGCGGTGTCGTCCCGGAGCAGCCTGGGTGTCCCTTGCGCGGGCGCTCGGCAGCTACGTGTCACCCACCGTGGCCAGCTGGCTCCCCTTGCCCCTGGCTCACGCGCCTCACAAGGGACTATCGACCCGCCGGTGTAGGGTACTCTGACCACAGTACTGGAGGACGTCCGCTGGTACTGTGATCGTGTTAAGTCTAGGTCGCAGAGCCCCCTTGCTGGGTCGGAGGTGTCGACAGACCTGCCCGCGTTACAGTTGGCATCTGATCTGTTCGGCGCACGGGAGAGGCGCTGGGCGTTTACCAGAGTTTGGGGCGTATCATGCTGTCGCTCATTATCGTTACCGTGGCCCTCCTGGCGGTCGGCACCGCTTGGATTTGGTTGCCACTCGTTTCCGTCCTTGCTGACCGTCTGGCTGATGGGACGTGGCGAGGAAGGCGGTCGGTGACGTCCGCAGAAGTGCTGACACGGCACCCCACGTGATCCGCGGCTGATCTGCTGCGCGGCCCACACCGGCTCGACCCCGCGCCGCCGTCTGCGCCTGCCGCTCCCCCGCCCGTCTCAGGGCAGGAACACCGTGGCGGCGCTCGACCTCCAGCTCAGCTCGGACGACCTCGCCGACATCGAGCGCGCGGTGCCGCCCGGGGCCGCCGTCGGAGAGCGGTACAACGTCCACGGAATGGCCGCGCTGGACAGCGAGCGCGGCTGACGAGCCGCCAGAGCGGCACAGGCTGACCGACCGGCACACGAAGGAACGGCAACGGCGGGCCGCGCTCGGCGGCTCGCCCCTCTCGGAACCCCGTGGTCAACTGACGACGAAGTCCATGTCGTACGGGTCGGCCGACTGTCCGTAGTCGAGGGACACCACGTCGACGAGTTCGCTGTCCTTCGCTTGGGAAGCGACCTGGCGTCGCTTGATAGGGCGACGTTAGGAGCGGATGCGGGACCTGCACGTCCCTGATCGCCGCCACCTGTACCGCCACCCATGCGGCCACCCGCCGGCG
>JADGOW010000260.1 GCA_017882765.1 Frankiaceae bacterium | reverse complement strand
AGCACGATGATCGGCACAGCCGTCCAGCCACGCAGCCCCCGGATCACCTCGACACCGTCCATATCGGGCAACCCGAGGTCGAGGATGACGACGTCGGGTACGTGCGCCGCGGCGTCGGCCAGGGCGTGCCGGCCGTCGGCCGCGGTGCGGACGTCGTGGCCGCGGGCGGCCAGATTGATCCGCAACGCCCGCAGGAGTTGCGGTTCGTCGTCGACGACGAGGACCCGGCTCACCGCGAACCGTCCCTCGGGGACCGGTCGCCCGGGAGTTCCTCCAGCCAGTGGGCGACGCCCGGCGGCAGACCCTCGCGGTCGCGGTCCCCCCCTGCTCGCCCCCCCCTTGCTCGACCGACGTGCGAGGCCGACAGCGCCTCGCCGAGTCGGGACGGGGGCGGCAGCCGCGGCGCCGCCGGGAGCGCGACGACCATGGTCAGCCCACCGCCGGGGGTGTCCTCCGGGAGGAGGGTGCCGCCCATCGACTGCACAAGCCCGCGGCACAGCGCCAGTCCGAGGCCGACGCCGGTGGTGTTGTCGCGGTCGCCGAGTCGCTGGAACGGTGCGAAGACACGTTCCCGGTCCGCCTCCGGAATACCCGGTCCGCGGTCGACGACGCGCAGTTCGATCCGCTCACCGAGCGCGCTGGCAGCGATCAGCGGCGGCCGGCCGGCCGGGGAGTAGCGGACCGCGTTGCTGGTGAGGTTGGCGATGACGCGTTCCAGCAGGGCCGGGTCGGCGAGCACCGGCGGCAGGTCGTCAGCCACCTGGAGCAGCACAGCCTGACCCGCCGGGCCCAGGTCGTCCAACGCCAGCGGCACGATCTCATCGAGCCCGACGGGTCGCACGAAGACGCTCAACGCGCCGGCCTGCAGGCGGCTGACGTCGAGCAGGTTCTCCACCAGCCGGATCAGCCGGTCCAGGGACTCCTCGGCGGTGGCGAGCAGCTCGCTGCGCTGCTCCGGCGTCCACTCAACGTCGGAGCTGCGCAGACTGGTCACCGCCGCCTTGGCCGAGGACAGCGGCGTCCGCAGATCATGGCTCACCGCGGCGAGCAGCGCGGTCCGGGTGCGATCCGCCGCGGCCAGCGGGGCGGCCGCGGCCGCCGCTTCGGCCAGTCGCCCCTGGTGCAGGGCGGCCGCGATGTGCGCGGCGAACGCGCCGAGGACACGCCGGTCCGCGGCCGGCAGGGTCCGCCCGCACAGCACCAGGGCGAGGTCCTCGGCGACCGGCACGTCGATGTCGCCGTCTTCGGGCCGGTGGCAGGGTGCGTCACCGGCGCTGGCCACGACGTGCCAGCCGCGCCGGTCGCCGGGCACGTCACCGGATGCGTCACCGGCCGACGGTGGGCCCGGCAGGCTGGCCGGCCCCTTTTCGAGCAGCGTGGCGGAGGTCATGGCGAAGGTCTCCCGCACCTGGTCGAGCAGCACCGGCAACGCCGACTGGCCGCGGAGCACGCTGCCGGCCAGCCGGGACAGCGTCGCGGCCTCGGTGGCCGCCCGGGCCGCCTCAGTAGTGCGGCGGGCCGCGAGGTCGACGACCCAGCTGACCATCGCGGCGACCGCCACGAAGACGACCAGTGCCAGCACGTTGTTGCCCTGCGCGATGGTGAACTGATGCAGCGGTGGGGCGAAGTAGTAGTTCAACAGCAGGCTGCCCAGGACGGCCGCGGCCAGCGCCGGCCAGAATCCGCCGACGAGCGCCACACCGACGACGGCGAGCAGGAAGAGCAGGACGTTGCTCGTGAGGTTGAGCCGATCGCGCTGATGGCTCAGCCCGACCGTGAGCAGAACGAGGAAGACCAGAGCGACCAGACCGCCGAGGAGCCGGCGCCGGGCGGTGAGCCCGCCGGTCAGAGCGGGCAGTGCCCGGCCCTTGCCGATGCGTTCGTGACTGACCATGTGGACGTCGATGTCGCCGCAGAGTCGGGTGACGGTAGCACCGATGCCGGGGCCGGTGAGAAAGGTCTGGACGTGGCCACGTCGGCTGGCGCCGAGCACCAGCTGGGTGGCGTTCTCCGCCCTGGCGAAGTCGAGCAGCGCGATCGGCACGTCGTCGCCGATGACCTGGTGATAGGTGCCGCCCAGCGATTCGACGAGTAGCCGCTGCGCCGCCAGCGCCTCCGGGTCGGCACCGGTCAGCCCGTCGGACTTGGTGACGTGCACGGCGAGGAGGTCACCGCCGGTGGCCCTGGCCGCGATCCGCGCGGCCCGCCGGATCAGGGTCTCACCCTCCGGACCACCCGTGAGGGAGACGACGACCCGCTCCCGGGTCTCCCAGGTTTCGGAGATGCCGTGCGCGGCCCGGTAGGCGTCGAGCTGTTCATCGACCTTGTCGGCCAGCCACAGCAGAGCAAGCTCCCGCAGCGCGGTCAGGTTGCCGACGCGGAAGTAGTTGGACAGCGCCGCGTCGACCTTGTCCGGCCCGTAGATGTTGCCGTGCGCCATCCGCCGGCGCAGCGCCTCCGGCGCCATGTCCACCAGCTCGACCTGATCGGCACCACGGACCACCTCATCCGGCACCCGCTCCCGCTGCGGCACCCCAGTGATCTTCTCGACGACGTCGTTGAGCGACTCCAGGTGCTGCACGTTGACAGTCGTGATCACGCTGATCCCGGCGGCGAGCAGCTCCTCGACGTCCTGCCAGCGCTTCGCGTTCCGCACCCCGGGAACGTTCGTGTGCGCCAGTTCGTCGACCAGCGCCACCTCCGGGTGCCGGGCCAGGACGGCATCGAGGTCCAACTCGGTGAACGTCGCGCCCCGGTAGTCCAGGAAGCGCCGCGGCAACACCTCCAGCCCGGCCAGCAAAGCAGCGGTCTTAGGCCGGCTGTGGGTCTCGACGAACGCGACCACCACATCGGTCCCGCGGCCCCCGCGCCGGCGGCCCTCGTCCAGCATCGCAAACGTCTTACCCACCCCGGGCGCGGCACCGAGGTAGACCCGCAGCGTGCCCCGCGTCACGGCGGGGATCCGGGGCGGCCGTGACGGCGCCGACCTGCGCGACCGGTTTCAGCCGTGCGGGCGGTTACCAACCCCCTGAGGGTGACCACGAGCAAGGCTACTTCCCCCTCCGCTTTCCTCTCCGCCACGCCTACCGCTCTACCGCCCCCCGGCCAGCCGGTCGAGGGCGAGGTTGAGGTCGACCACGTTGACGTGTGGCTCGCCGAGGAAGCCCAACGTACGGGCGGTGACGTGCTGGTCCACCAGGCGGCGCACCGCGGCGGGGTCGAGGTGTCGGGCGGCCGCGACCCGGTTGGCCTGCAGTCGCGCG
>JADGOW010000108.1 GCA_017882765.1 Frankiaceae bacterium | reverse complement strand
CCGGCCGGGAAGTCTGACCCTCCACCCCACCGGCCCGGACGCCGGTGCCTTTGTGGGGATTTGTCGACCGCCGGGCCGGGCTCACTTGCGCGCGGCCGGACGGGCGTCCGACCTCTCGTCCTCGACGACGAGTCCGGTGATGGAACCGCGGCCGTCGTGCGGGCCGTGGCTGGCGGCGACCCGAGAGTGCGCCTGCTCGCCGGCCGCCCCCCGCCGCCGGGCTGGCTGGGCAAGCCCAACGCCTGCCGACAGCTTGCCGCGGCAGCGCGCGGCACCGTGCTCGTGTTCGTGGACGCCGACGTCGTCGTCGCGCCGGAGGGGATCGCCCGAGCTGTCGGACTGCTGCGCGACAGCGGGCTGGATCTTGTCAGCCCGTATCCGCGCCAACAGGCCGTCACGCCAGCCGAGCGCCTCGTGCAACCGCTGCTGCAGTGGTCGTGGCTGACGTTCCTGCCGCTGCGGGCAGCCGAGTGGTCAGGCCGGCCGTCGCTGTCCGCCGCGAACGGGCAACTCCTTTATGTGGACGCGACGCGCTACTGGCACGCGGGCGGCCACGGGTCGGTACGCGGCGACGTCCTCGACGACATCGCCCTGCTCCGCGCGGTCAAACGCGCGGGAGGGCACGGCACGGTGGCCGACGGGACAGCGCTGGCGACCACCCGCATGTACCGCGGCTGGCCGGACCTGCGAGACGGGTACACGAAGTCGCTGTGGGCGGCGACGGGATCACCGGCTCGCTGGCTCGCCGTCGCCGCGGCCCTGGTCGCGCTGTACGCGCTGCCGCCGGTGGCGGCTGCCGCCGGCTCACCGGCGGGACGCTGGGGATACGTGGCCGCCGTCGGCGGACGGGTCGTCACCGCGCGCCGGACGGGCGGCCGAGCCTGGCCGGACGCCCTGGCCCACCCTGCCTCGGTGTGCCTGCTCGCCTGGCTGACGGCGCGGTCTGTCGCCGGGGCGCGCACGGGCCGGCTGACCTGGCGGGGTCGGCCCGTCGACGTCGGCGGCGGTGCTGCCCGGTGTGGGCGGACCGGCTGACGTCCGAGACGGCCCAGCCGTCACTACCGCCTGCCACCTCGGGGCTGGAGCGACAACCGCACGGAGATGACGAACACTGGGACCGATACGGGTCTCGACTGCGGCGCTGGTCGCCACCCGCCGTCGTGGTGCGCACCCACCGGTCCCGTTCCCGGCGAGTCTCGTCGATGCCCAGCACCGGTGCGGACTGCTCGGCGGTCCGGACCGCGACCGCGCGCTGCGCGGTCGGCCAGGACAGCCCGTGATTGGCCGCCACCTCGCTACTAACGGCACGGCAGCGGCGGCCGCTTCCTGGGCGGGGGCGTTGGGGCAGCTGGGCGGGTGGCGTCACGGCACGGGGCGTCATCCCCGCGAATGCCGCGATCCGCCGATAGCCTGCCAGGCGATGTCTAGCAACAGGCTGGAACGGCTGGTCAACCTCACTATCTGCCTGATGTCGACCCGGTCGTACTTGTCCTTGTGGGAGATCGGCGAGCGTGTCTCGGGCTACGACGTGGGGCAGACCGAGCACGAGCAACAGGCGTTCCGCCGCATGTTCGAGCGCGACAAGGAAGCCCTGCGCGAGCTCGGAATCCCCGTGGAGGAGGGATCGAACACCTCCTTCCGGGACGAGGTGGGCTACCGCATCTCGCCGGGCGACTACGCGCTGCCTGAGATCGGGTTCGACCGGGAGGAACTGGCCGCCCTCGCCTTGGCGAACCGGCTATGGGTGAGCGCCGGCCTGTCCGGGGCCGGCGCGATCGCGCTGCACAAGCTCGAGGCGGTCGGGGACGAGACGGCCACGCCACCGGAGGACCTGCTGCCGCGGGTCGAGTCGCCGGATGCCGCGTTCGAGCCGTTGCGGCAGGCGGTGCGCGATCGACGTCCCGTCCGGTTCCCCTATCTGAAGGCAGGGGCGGCGGGCGCACAGGAGCGACGGGTGCAGCCGTGGGGGGTTGTGTCGTGGCATGGCCACTGGTACCTGGCGGGCCGCGACGACGACCGGGGGGAGATGCGCGTCTTCCGGCTGTCCCGCATTCGGGGGGCGGTGAAGCCCGCGGGACCGCCCAATAGCGTGAAGCGCCCCGCTGACCTGGACGTTCGTGCCGAGGTAGTGCGCAAAGCCACCCAAATGGCAGAAGGGGAGGGAGCCGAACGGGTTGCCCGGCTGCGCGTGCGGCCCGGTGCCGCCCACGCCCTGCGGCGCCGTGCGCGACCGGGTGGAATGTCCGGTGCGGACCGCGCCCGGGAGGGCGACGCTGCTGGGGAGGGCGCTGCGAACGACGATGCCGGTGGTGCCGAGGTGATCGAGGTGGTCTTCACCGATCTCGAGCGGATGGCCGCCCAGGTGCTTTGGCACGGGGCGGACGTTGTCGTGATCGCACCGCCCGACCTGCGCGACCACGTGCTCGGCCGGCTGCGCGCCCGAGCGGCCGCGGGAACGGGGTCGTGACCGCCCTCGGGGGCCGGCTGCCGCGGCTGCTGGCCCTGGTGCCATGGCTGCTGCGCCACCCGGACAGCCACGTCGCCGACGTCGCCGCTCATTTCGGAATAAGCGAGAAACAGCTCACTGGCGATATTCAGCTGCTTTGGATGTGCGGGCTGCCCGGTTATCTCCCCGACGATCTGCTCGATTTCGCTTTCGAGGACGACCGGGTGAGCGTCACCGACCCGCTGACCCTGACCCGGCCGCTGCGGCTGTCCGCCGAGGAGGCGACCGCCCTGCAAGTCGCCGCCCGGGCGCTGGCAGAGGTAGGTGACCTCGCGGAACGCGACGCGCTGGAGCGCGCGATCGTCAAGCTGGCCGTCGCGGCTCCCGCGGCCCCAACCGCTCTCGACCTGGACGTCGCGCTCGACACGCCCGAAGGCCAGCTGGCGACGTTGCGGTCGGCAATCGAGGCGAAAGTGGCCGTGCACCTCACCTATTTCGTCGAGTCGCGGGACGAGCTCACCGAACGCGACGTGGATCCGGTTCGAGTCATCTCGTGGGGCGGCCGCTGGTACCTCGACGCGTGGTGCCGCGTGGCGGAGGGGTTCCGGCTGTTCCGTCTCGATCGCATCCGGGCTGCCACAGTGCTGGCGGAGCCCAGCAGCGTGCCGGTGCGCGACACCGGCGGTGAGCCGTCCGACGGCCTGTACAGGCCTTCGCCCCACGACGTCCGCATCGTGTTGGAATTGCCGCCCGCCAGCAGTTGGGTCACGGACGTCTACCAGATGGACGCTGTCGAGGACCTGCCGGACGGCTGGGTCCGCGTGAGCCTGCGAACCGCGGACACCCGCCCGTTGGCCCGACTCCTGCTCTCCTTGGAGGCGCCGTGGCGGGTGATCGAACCGGCGGGCCTCACCGAGCTCGTCCGCGAGATAGCGCGCGACGCTGTCGAGCAGTACGCCAGCTAGCGGCCAAACGGCTTGTTCCGGTCACATCCAGTGGCGGAACGCCGCTGTAGGCCCTGGGGTGGAGTCCCCCTACCGACTACTCGGACTAGTCCCACCGGACTAGCTTAAATGGCGCCGAACTAGTACTCACTAGCTGTAAAGCATTCCTGGGTCATTGCCGAACAGGAGGTTGTGCAGTCGGGACAACCGGAGCACATGAAGACCAGGGAGGACCGATGACCGTTATCAAGGCTTCGTGCCCCACGTGCGGTGAAGTCGAGCTGACGGCAAATGACGTCGCTCTCATGGTCTGCAAGCATTCGCCGCTGTCCTACTACGCGTTCACCTGCCCCTCGTGCACCGATGAGGTGCGCAAGCCGGCCGACGACCACGTGATCTCACTTCTCATGTCGGGCGGAGTCCGCGCCCGCACCTGGGATGTGCCTGCGGAGGTTCTGGAGCCGAAGGTGGGCGCGGTTCTCACCTACGACGACCTTCTCGACTTCGTCCTGCAACTGCAGCAGGTCGACGACCTGACGGCCTACGCAGTGGGCCGCACCGTTTCCTGACCGGACTGCCCGGCGTCCGGCACCTGACGCCCGAATGCGACGGCGGCCGGCCCCACGGCGGGGCGGCCGCTGTTGCCGTCTGCGCCCTGCCGTCTGAGCCTGCCGGCGAGCCACGCCGCAACACGGCCGAATCAGAGTAGATGGTCCTGTTCGAATGGCATGGCCACGGACGTAGCATCTGAGGGACTCGGGCGGCTACCCGTCCCGGTGACCGCCGTGCCCTAGGAGGACGCCGTGGGCAGCCTTAGTCCCATGCACCTGCTTCTGCTCATTCTCGTGGTCGTGCTGCTGTTCGGTTCCCGCAAGCTCCCGGACGCGGCCCGGGCGGTCGGGCGGTCGCTGCGCATCCTCAAGGCCGAGACAGCCAGCCTGCGAGAAGACGATGATCGTCGCGAGGAGGCCGCCCACCGGGACGATCGCCGCTACCGGGACGAGCGCCCGCGCGATGCCTACCCTGAGGACCGTTACCGCGATTCCCGCGACCGGGACTACCGCGACCGGGACTACCGCGACCGGGACTACCGCGACCGGGACTACCGCGACCGGGACTACCGCGACCGCGATTCCCGCGACCGGGAAGGCTACGACCAGCGCGCCCCCGTGGATGAGCGGGCGCCCCGCGACGACCCCGACGAGCCGCGCGCGGTGGAAGGCCCGCGGACAAACCCGACTGTCAGCGGAACTCGCGCCGATTCGCGCGCGCCTGACACCCAGCCCCGCTAGTCGGCTGCCGGCGTCCCGTGGACAACGGTGACGGCCGCAGCGGCGCGGATCCGAGCGGCGAGCGTCCCCCCAGGTCAGGGGGCAGTGGCGCCGCAAGTAGTGGCGCGGGCGGCTCTCGGCGAGCAGGGGGCGGCACCAGCAGGCGCCGGGTCCTGCGGCTGACCCGGGCGAGGTCCGGGGGCCGGTCCCGCACCGTCGAAGACGGCCGGATGACGCTGACCGAGCACATCTCGGAGCTGCGGTCCCGGCTGGGCAAAGCCCTGCTCGCGATCGCCGTGGCAACCACGGCCGTCGCCATCTGGGGGTACAACCCCCTCATCCGCATGCTGGAAAAGCCCTACCGGTCCGTGCCGGCCGATCACCGTGCGGTCGCGGACGGCACGCTCATCTTCACTCATCCCACCGATGCCTTCGTCCTCCGCCTGAAGATCGCGCTTATTGCTGGCCTGATCCTGTCCTCGCCGATCTGGCTCTACCAACTCTGGGCGTTCGTCACTCCCGGCCTGCACCGCAACGAGCGGAAATGGGCATTGGCGTTCGTCTCCACGAGCGTGGTGCTCTTCACGGCCGGCGCCGCCGTGGCCTACCTCGTGTTGCCGAAGGCCATGGACGTGTTGCTCGGCGTTGGCGGCCCGGGCCTGGCGGCCCTGCTCGAGGCCACGAAGTACCTCAGCTTCGTCACGAGCATCATGCTGATCTTCGGCGTGTCCTTCGAATTCCCGCTGCTGATCATCATGCTCAACTTCGCGGGACTGCTGTCGTCGCGACGCCTCCGTAATTGGCGGCGCTACGCGATCTTCATCATCTTTGCGTTCGCGGCGGTCGCCACCCCGACACAGGACCCGTTCACCATGCTGGCCTTGGCCGTGCCGATGTGCCTGCTCTACGAGTTCGCGGCACTCGTGGCGTGGCTGCACGACCGCAGGGGGGCCGCGCGCGCGGCACGGTCGGAGCTCGCCGGGCTCAGTGACGACGAGGCGTCCCCGCTTGACCTGACGTCCGAACCGATCGAGGTCGATCTCCGCGACGAGGCCGCGCCCGAGCCGGTCGGCCCGCACGCCGGCGCCGACACCACCTGAGGGCGCGTCGGCTCGGAACGCCGACGGCAACCCGCCCACCACCCGTCGCCCTGCGTCGGTCATAACCGCGGCCAAGCCCGTAACCTGACGGTGTGAGCACGGCCGGCACGAACGGCACGGCCCTGTCCGATTTCGCCGCCGGCTATCCCTTCCCGCTCGACCCCTTCCAGCGGTCTGCTTGTGCGGCCCTCGAAGCCGGCGAAGGTGTGCTGGTGGCGGCTCCGACAGGGGCCGGAAAGACCGTCGTGGGCGAGTTCGCCGTGCACCTGGCCCTGCGGCAGGGTCGCAAGTGCTTCTACACGACACCGATCAAGGCTCTCTCGAACCAGAAGTACACCGACCTCGTCGCCGCCCACGGCGAGCAGTCGGTCGGGCTGCTGACCGGCGACGTCTCCCGCAACGGTCATGCTCCCGTCGTCGTCATGACGACCGAGGTGCTCCGCAACATGATCTACGCGGACTCGGACGCGCTGCGCGGCCTCGGGTACGTCGTCATGGACGAGGTCCACTACCTGTCCGACCGTTTCCGCGGTGCGGTCTGGGAAGAGGTCATCATCCACCTGCCGCTGGAGGTCTGCCTGGTCTCGCTGTCGGCGACGGTGAGCAACGCCGAGGAATTCGCCGAATGGCTGGTCACCGTCCGCGGCCACACCCGGGTCATCGTGGAGGAGCACCGTCCCGTGCCGCTGTGGCAGCACGTGCTCGCCGACCGCCAGCTGCTCGACCTGTTCGTGACCAAGGAGGCAGACGAGGACCAGCCCACCTCTCCGCACAGGATCAATCCCGAGCTTCTCCGCGTGGCCCGGGAGCAGGCTCGCTGGTCGCCGGTACGACCCGGACGGGGGAAACCGCAGGTGCGGCTGCGCACGCCGAGCCGTCCGGACGTGGTGGCCCGCCTCGACCGGGAAGGACTGCTGCCCGCGATCACCTTCGTGTTCAGCCGGGCCGGCTGCGACGCCGCTGTCCGGCAGTGCCTGTTCGCCGGGTTGCGCCTCAACAGCATGGAGGAGAGCGGCCAGGTGCGGGCCTACGTTGCGGAGCGCACCCGCGACATCCCGATCGCCGACCTGCGGGTGCTCGGGTTCGCGGAGTGGCGGGAAGGCCTGGAGCACGGCATCGCCGCCCATCACGCCGGGTTGCTGCCCACCTTCAAGGAGGTCGTCGAGCACCTGTTCAGCCGCGGGCTCGTCAAGGCCGTCTTCGCCACGGAGACGCTGGCGCTGGGGATCAACATGCCGGCCCGCTCGGTGGTTCTGGAGAAGCTCTCCAAGTGGAACGGGGAGACCCACGCCGACATCAGCGCAGGGGAGTACACCCAACTCACCGGCCGCGCGGGCAGGCGGGGCATCGACGTCGAGGGGCACGCCGTCGTCGTGTGGCACCAGGGCCTGGATCCGGTGGCGCTGGGAGGCCTCGCGGCGACCCGGACCTATCCGCTTCGCTCCTCGTTCCGTCCCTCGTACAACATGGCGGTCAACCTGATGGACCGGGTGGGCCGGGAACGGGCCAGGGCCCTCCTGGAGAGCTCGTTCGCGCAGTTCCAGGCGGACCGCTCCGTGGTCGGTCTCGCCCGACAGGTCAAGCGCAACCTCGCAGCCCTCGAGGGCTATCGCGAGGCGATGAACTGCCATCTCGGGGACGCAGCGGACTACGACCGGCTCCGTCGCGAGATCAGGGACCGGGAGGCCTCGCTGGCGAGGGAGGGTGCCGCTCAGCGCCGCGGAGAGGCGGCCCGGTCCCTGGAACGCCTTCGCCCCGGGGATGTGGTCCTGGTGCCGGCGGGTCGGCGCAGCGGCCTGGCTGTCGTCCTCGACAACGGCAGTCGGGAGCGCGAGGGCCCGCGGCCGACCGTCCTGACAGCCGACCGCCAGGTGAAGCGGCTGTCCCTGGTGGACTTCCCCCGTCCCGTCGAGCCGCTCGCGCGGGTCAGGGTGCCCCGCTCCTTCAACCCCCGATCACCGCAGGCGCGCCGGGATCTCGCGTCCAGCCTGCGTAACACCGGCGTCGAAGCCGGGACCGCCCGGGCGCACGGCAAGCGCTCGGCAGCCGCCGATGATGCCCGGCTCGCCCAGCTGCGCCGGGCGTTGCGTGCCCACGCCGTCCATGGCTGCGCCGAGCGCGAGGACCATCTGCGCTGGGCCGAGCGGTGGGTGCGGCTGCGCCGTGACACCGACGTTCTGGAACGCCGGGTCGAGGGGCGGACCAACACGATCGCCCGAACCTTCGACCGCGTGTGCGCACTGCTTGCCGAGCTGGGCTACCTGGCCGACGACCGCGTCACTCCGGCGGGACGGCAACTGTCCCGGGTGTACAGCGAAGCCGACCTGCTCGTGGTCGAGTGCCTGCGCGAGGGCATCTGGGACGAGCTGTCGACGCCCGAGCTGGCCGCTGCCGTGTCCGCACTGGTCTTTGAATCCCGTGGAGACCGGGTCCCCAGCCCTTCGGGCGAGTCGGCGATGGCACGCATACCGGGAGCGGTCCGCTCCACGCTGGCCCGGATGGTGCGGTTGTGGAGCCGGCTGGACTCCGCGGAGACCGAGCACCATCTCGATTTTCTGCGCGAGCCCGACCCGGGGTTCGCGTGGGCGGCCCACCAGTGGGCCTGCGGGGTGGAGCTGGAAGGCGTCCTCGACGAGGAGCTGACTGCAGGCGACTTCGTCCGATGGACCCGCCAGCTCATCGACCTTCTCGACCAGATCGCCGACGTCGCGAAGGGGCACGTCGCCGTCACCGCGCGGGCGGCTGTCGCCGGCTTGCGTCGCGGCGTCGTGGCGTACTCCTTCTGACGTCCAGGCGGCTCAATTTCGCTCGGTGAGTCGGCGGATTCGCTCGGTGAGTCGGCGGATGTCACCCGTTCGGCGTAGCGCGCATCTGTGCGTAATCCCGTTAACTCCGGTGTACGGAACGAGCGACCGGCCCGGGGGGATGCCGGACCGCCGCCCGTATGAGTCGACGGCCGGTCTGGGTTCCTTCGGGGGGAGAACCCAGGCCGGCCTCGACGTGTCCCGGGCCAAATGTCCGCTCAGGGGGTCGTGCTCACCTGCGAGAGTGCGGCGAGCAGGCGGTTGAGCGGCCCGTCCAGCCGGTGCCGATCGGAGAGCGCGACGAGAGCGACGGGGTCGGCCGGTTCGGTGGGGAGGCGGTCGTCCAGGTGCGGTATCGGGACGTCGCGCGCTACCCGCACCACGTGTACCGCGGCCGCCAGGTAGGGACGCGCCTCGGCAAGCTTGAGGCGGGCGCCCGCCGGGAAACCGCCGGCTTCTCCCCGGTCGAGGGCGGCCAGCATCGCCTCGACCGTGCCGAACTTGGTGATCAGTGCCGCGGCCGTCTTCGCGCCGACGCCGGCGACGCCGGGCAGGCCGTCGCTCGGGTCGCCGCGCAGCACAGCAAACTCGCCGTAGCAGCGCCCGGGGATGGCATACCGCTCGGTAACCGACGCCTCGTCGACCGGTGTCCAGCGCTGCGCCCCGTAGAGCACCCGCACGGGTTTGTCGTCGCGAACGAGCTGGAACAGGTCCCGGTCCCCACTGACGACGTCCACAGGCCCGGGATGGCGCTCCGTCAGCGTGCCGATGACGTCGTCCGCCTCGAACCCGGCGGCCCCGCACCGGGCGATCCCGACCGCGTCGAGCACGGCCTCGATCAGCGGCACCTGCACCCCGAGTTCGGCGGGGGAGCCGTCCCCGCCGTCGGGAGCGACCCGGTGCGCCTTGTAGGAGGGCAGGGCGGCCACCCGCCAGGCGGGCCGCCAGTCAGCGTCCATGCAGGCGACCAGGCAGTCCGGCCGATGATCGCGGATCTGCCGGCCCAGCACGTCGAGGAACCCGCGCACCGCGTTGACCGGCACCCCGTCCGTTCCCGTGACGGTGACGGGGATGGCGAAAAAGGCCCGGAAGTACATCGAGGGCGCGTCCAGCAGCATGAGCCGGCTCACAAGCACCGACCGTACGGGGAAGATGGTAGCCATGCCGGTTGAACGCGCGCTGCCCACCGAGGAGGCCCGCGACCTGCTGGCCCTCGCCCACGAGCTCGCCGTCAAGGAGCTGGCGCCCCGCGCCGCCGAGTACGAGGCCCGCAGCGAGTTCCCCGCCGACGTGGTGCACACGATCGCCCGCGCGGGGATGCTCGGGCTGCCCTACCCCGAAGAGCTCGGCGGCGGCGGTCAGCCCTACGGGGTGTACCTGCAGGTGCTCGAGGAACTGGCTGCCGGGTGGGCGGCAGTCGCCCTGACAGTCAGCGTGCACACGCTGGCGTGTTTCCCCTTGGCCACCTTCGGCGCACCTGCGCTGCGGGATCAGATGCTGCCCGGGATGCTGGCCGGCGACCGGCTGGGGGCGTACTGCCTGTCCGAAGCGCATGCCGGCTCCGACGCCGCCGCACTGGCCACCCGCGCCGTCCGGGAGGACGACACCTACCTCGTCAACGGGACGAAAGCCTGGGTGACCTGCGCCGGCCGTGCCGACCTCTACAACGTCTTTGTCCGCACGGGGGATGCCGGCCCGCGGGGGATCTCCTTGCTCCTCGCCGACGCGGACACGCCGGGCCTGCAGGTGCAGCGGCCCGAACGCAAGATGGGGCTGCGCTCGTCACCGACGGCCGCGGTCTCGTTTGAGGACGCGCGGGTGCCCGCTGGCCGCCTCGTCGGTGCGGAGGGCGAAGGCTTCCGCGCTGCCATGGCAGCGCTGGACGGCGGCCGCCTCGGGGTCGCCGCCATGGCTACGGGTGTCGCGCAGGCCGCACTCGATCATGCCATCGGCTACACCCGGCAGCGTCGCCAGTTCGGCCGCCCCGTCATCGAGTTCCAGGGCCTGGGGTTCTTACTGGCCGACATGGCGACGGGGGTAGAGGCGGCGCGCGCACTGTATCTCGAGGCGGCACGCCGCCGCGACGCCGGCCAGCCCTATTCGCGGCTGGCTTCGATGGCCAAGCTCTTCGCGACGGACACCGCGATGCGGGTCACGACCGACGCTGTGCAGGCCCTCGGGGGTGCGGGGTACGTGGAGGATCACCCCGTCGAACGCTTCATGCGCGAGGTGAAGGTCATGCAGATCTTCGAGGGCACGAACCAGATCCAGCGGGTCGTCATCAGTCGCAGCCT
>JADGOW010000107.1 GCA_017882765.1 Frankiaceae bacterium | reverse complement strand
CGGCGACCGCCCGCATGGCCGCCTCCGTCGCTTTCCCCTCGACCGCGGGCGCCGTCACGGCGACGGCCAGCGCCGAGCCGACCCGGCCTCCCACCGACGCCCGTTTGGCGCCCGGTTTGACGCGGATCTCGAAGCGCACGGCGCCAGTCTGCATGGCTTGCACTCTCGATGCGCGAGTGCTAAACAGGGGGCTGGCACTCGAGTACGCTGAGTGCCAGGCCGCCAGGGGTGAGGCTGACCATTCAGCCGACCGTCGCGGGCGCCCGGGCGGCCGAGCATCCAATCGCACGCCCACTTGGGAGGAACCCTAGGACATGGCCAAGATCATCGCATTCGATGAGGAGGCTCGGCGGGGTCTCGAGCGCGGAATGAACCAGCTTGCCGACGCCGTCAGGGTGACACTCGGCCCGAAGGGCCGAAACGTCGTCTTGGAGAAGAAGTGGGGCGCTCCCACCATTACCAACGACGGCGTCAGCATCGCTAAGGAAATCGAGCTCGAAGACCCTTACGAGAAGATCGGCGCCGAGCTCGTCAAGGAAGTAGCCAAGAAGACCAACGACGTGGCGGGTGACGGCACCACCACCGCCACCATTCTGGCCCAGGCGCTCGTGCGCGAGGGCCTGCGCAACGTGGCCGCGGGCGCCAACCCGATGGGTCTCAAGCGCGGCATCGAGGCCGCGGTCGAGCGCGTTTCCGAGGCGCTGTCCAACCTCGCCAAGGACGTCGAGACCAAGGAGCAGATCGCGTCCACGGCCTCGATCTCGGCCGGCGACAACGCCATCGGCGAGATGATCGCCGAGGCGATGGACAAGGTCGGCAAGGAAGGCGTCATCACCGTCGAGGAGAGCAACACCTTCGGCCTGGAGCTCGAGCTCACCGAGGGCATGCGCTTCGACAAGGGCTACATCTCGCCCTACTTCGTGACCGACCCGGAGCGGATGGAGGCCGTCCTCGACGAGCCCTACCTGCTCATCGTCAACAGCAAGATCTCTGCGGTGAAAGACCTGCTCCCGGTGCTGGAGAAGGTCATGCAGGGTGGCAAGCCGCTCGTGATCCTCGCAGAGGACGTGGAGGGCGAGGCTCTCGCCACCCTCGTCGTCAACAAGATTCGTGGCACCTTCAAGAGCGCTGCCGTCAAGGCCCCCGGCTTCGGCGACCGGCGCAAGGCCATGCTTGCTGACATCGCGATCCTGACCGGCGGCCAGGTCATCAGCGAGGAGGTCGGCCTCAAGCTCGAGAACACCAGCGTCGACCTGCTCGGTCGTGCCCGCAAGATCGTCGTCACCAAGGACGAGACGACCATCGTCGAGGGCGGCGGCGACGCCGACCAGATCGCGGGTCGGGTCAACCAGATCCGGGCCGAGATCGAGAAGAGCGACTCCGACTACGACCGGGAGAAGCTGCAGGAGCGGCTTGCCAAGCTCGCCGGTGGCGTCGCGGTCATCAAGGTCGGTGCGGCCACCGAGGTCGAACTGAAGGAGAAGAAGCACCGCATCGAAGACGCGGTGTCCAACGCGAAGGCAGCGGTCGAGGAGGGCATTGTCCCCGGCGGCGGCGTCGCGCTCATTCAGGCCGGTCAGACCGCCTTCGAGAAGATCGACCTGGTCGGCGACGAGGCGACGGGCGCCAACATCGTCCGGATCGCGCTCGATTCCCCGTTGAAGCAGATCGCGGTCAACGCCGGCCTCGAGGGCGGCGTCGTGGTCGAGAAGGTGCGTAACCTGCCTGCCGGCAGCGGCCTCAACGCCGCGACCGGCGACTACGTCGACATGATCGAAGCCGGGATCATCGACCCGGCGAAGGTCACGCGCTCTGCGCTGCAGAACGCGGCGTCGATCGCGGGCCTGTTCCTGACCACCGAGGTAGTGGTCGCGGACAAGCCGGAGAAGGAGAAGGCCCCTGCCATGCCCGGCGGCGGCGGCGACATGGACTTCTGAGTCCAGTCCCAGACACGACAGAGGGGCGCTTCCCGCGCGGGCGGGAAGCGCCCCTCCGTCGTCTCCCGGAGGTCGAGGGATGCCTGGACGCGGCACGCCCTGGGTGCCCGTAATGCAGGGCGGCCAACGTCGGGGGACGGACAATGCTCCGACCGGCGCGGGGCGTCCGACCGGCACGGGGCTGTCGACGGGGAGCTGGCATGGGTGACCTGCCCGCGTTGTGGTCGGCGGAAGCCGCCGCTGCCCAGCGTGCGCACGCTCGCCACCTGCGGCGGTGGGCCGCGTTCGGTTCGTCGCTTGCCGCACTGGTGGCGGGCCTGCTCGTCGGCTGTGGCGACCACGACTCCGGGCCCGCGCCGCGGTCCGCAGTGAGTGCGGTCCCTACCCCGAGCCCCCGAGAGATTGTCGTGGCCGCCTTCGACCGCACGGTGAAGGCCCGCTCGCTGGGTTTCGCCGAGCAGGTCGTGGTCCACGGCGGTGGCCGGGAACTCGCCGTGAGCGCCTCGGGCGCAGCCGATCTCGTGCATCGAACCGTGGCCATGACCCTGACCCGGCCGGGCGCGGGCTCGATCGACCTTCGGTCCGTTGGAGGCGCCCTGTACGTCAAGTCGCTCTACCTGGCGCAGCAGGCGGGCGTCCGCAAGCCCTGGCTGGTGGTGCCGGTCTCCGCACCCACTGAAATTGCTGGCTCGTTTGCCGGCTTCGAGCCCGCCAAGGTGCTCGCACAGGCCCGGGGTCTCGTGCCGGCAGACGTTCAGGAGACGGGGACAGCGGAGGTTCGCGGGGCAGCGATGACGCGCGTCCGGGCGAAGATCGGTGCCCAGCGGCTCACCGGCTTGTCCATGCTCGGCCAGGCGGGTCTCGGCGGTGCGGGTCTGACCGGCCTGCGCGAGAACGTGCCCGTCGACTTGTACAAGGACAGCCAGGGCTTCCTGCGGCGCGTGCTGATCATATTGCGCCTGTCCGGGGGTGCCACCGCCTCCGTCGCCGCGGACTTCTTTGCCGTCAACGAACCGGTGAGCGTCGATGCCCCGCCGGCGGGCGACGTCGCCGCTGGTGGGGACTTCCTGCATGGGGGCTGAGCCCGCTCGGCCCGGTGCCACACCGACCGGGCGAGCCGGGCCACAAGGGACGGTTCCGACCTCGTCTTCTGTGCCGCCCGCGCGCCTCCCGCGCCTCCTGCGTGGGGTGACCTACCGTCGCCAGGTCTGCCGTCCACTCGACTTCCGGGTTCGATACGCCTTGCGGCTGCCTACTCGCCTGATCCGCCCGGCCACCGTTGTCGCCGTGGCCGGCCTTGTTGCGCTCGTGCTGCCCGCGTGCGCGCGCCCACCCGGGCAGGCAACGGCAGCGCGGCCGACGGCCACCCCGTCCACCGCGCCTCCGGTCGTCATCAAGACACTGCCGAACTCGCCCCCGGCACCGCCGCCACCGGTGGGCCCCGACCCCACGAACCTCTACGCGCAGGCCGGTGCGGGCCAGCTCGCCCCTGCAGTGCGTTCTGCCCGCCCGCTCGTGTATGTACCTGACAGCGACGAATCGGCCGTCGACCTCATCGATCCCGCGACCCGGCAGCTGGTGGGTCGTCTCAACGTCGACAAAGGTCCCCAGCACGTCGTGCCATCCTGGGATCTGAGCAAGCTGTACGTGGTCAGTGAGAGCGGCCGGGTCATCCCGATCGACCCGCGAACAGGCCGGCTGCTCGGCAGCGGGACCGATCTCCCCGCGCCCTACGACCTCTACTTCAGCCCGGACGGCCGGCTGGCGATCGCCGTCGCCGAGTCCACTGAGGATCTCTTGTTCCTGGATCCGGAGACGCTGACGCCGCTGTCGCGCCTGCACGTCGACTGCCCGGGGATCAACCACCTGGATTTCGCTGTCGACGAGTCCTATTTGATCGCCAGCTGCGAGTACGCGAGCCGGATAGTGCGCGTCGACCTCCGCCTGCTCGCGGTCACGGGCTACCTCGACCTCGGCGGTATGCCGCAGGAGGTTCGGCTCGACCCGCGCGGCCGGTTCTTCTACGTCGGCGACATAGTTGCCGGCGGGCTCCACCTCATCGACGGCGCCGCGATGAAGAAGGTCGGCTTCATCAAGACTGGGCAGGGGGCGTACGGCATTGTCGTCAGCCGGGACGGCCGGTCCCTGTACGTCACCAACCGGGGCGAGTCGACGGTCTCGGTAGTCGACGTGGCCGCCGGCACCGTGAAGTCGACGTGGCGCATCACGGGCGCGAGTCCGGATCTGGCGAGCCTGTCCTCTGATGGGGCCGTCCTGTGGGTGTCAGGCCGGTTTGACTCAGAGGTGTACGCGGTGTCGACCGCCGACGGTAAGGTTCTCGCTCGCGTCCCGGTCGGCAAAGGGCCCCATGGGCTGCTTGTATGGCCCCAACCTGGCCGATACTCGCTGGGGTCCAACGCGATGATGCGCTAGGCGCTTGCGGGAGGGGCGGAACATGCGATCCGTGCGACGGGGTGCCCCGCGGTGGGGGGCTGTGCGACTGGCGGCAGGGGTTCCGCTGCTGGCGGCGGCGCTCGTCCTGGCCGGCTGCGGGAGTACGACCGGTGCGACCCCGCCCCCACCTCCCGAGTCAGCCAGCCTCGCGAGCACCGCGGGGTCGCTGGAAGCAACGCTCACGCCTGTGGTCAACCAGGCGATGTCGCAGCTGCAGGCGCCCGGGGCGATCGTCTATGTCTCCGTGCCCGGCCAGGCTCCCTGGCAGGCTGCGCTCGGCGTCGCCGATCTGGCCACCCGCGCCCCCATGGATGTCGCAGACCATATGCGCATCGGCAGCATCACCAAGACCTTCACGGCGACGGTCGTCCTGCAACTCGCCGGGGAGGGCAAGCTCTCGCTGGACGACCCGGCGAGCAAGTACGCACCCGGCGCCCCCACGAATGGCGCGACGGTCCGCCAGCTTCTGAACATGACGAGCGGGATCTTTGATTACACGAACGACGCCCAATTCGCGGCGGGAGTGAGCGCGAACCCGACCAGGGTCTGGACGACGAAGGAGCTGCTCGATCTCGCCGGCTCGCACCAGCCGCTCTTCGCGCCCGGAAAGGACATTCACTACACCAACACCAACTACATCCTGCTCGGCGTGATCGCGGAGAAGGTCGGCGGCGCACCGATCGAGCAGCTCATCCAGACGCGCATCGTCACTCCGCTGGCGTTGCGGGGATGCTCCTACCCGCCCACTGCGCCGGGCATCCCGGACCCGCATCCGCAGGGCTACCAGTACGGCCCGGCCGGCGGGACGCTTTCCGGCACGCCGACACCTGAGGCTTCCGATCAGCCGCCCAACAACGTGACCGCCATCAGCCCGTCCATGGCCGGCGCCGCGGGCGCGATGATCTGCACGGTCGACGACCTGCGCATCTGGACGAAAGCCCTGGCCACTGGCCAGCTGCTCACTCCGGCGATGCAGCAGCAGCGGCTGGTAGGGCGCGACCTCGATGCAAGCGGCGTGGCCAAGTACGGGCTGGGCATCCTCATGTTCAGCGGGTTCCTCGGTCACAACGGGCAGATCCCGGGCTTCCAGAGCTTCGCGGTCTACAACCCCAGCGCCGACACGACCGTGATCGTCTTGGTGAACCTCGCGGCCACTGCCACCGGCTCAGAACCGGCCGACGCCATTGCAGGTGCGATCATCAAGACCCTCCGGGGCACGTCGTCACCGCCACCGTCGCCGTCACTGTCGCCGTCGCCCGCCCCGGCGCCGAGCTCGACCTCGACCTCGACTCCGACGGCGTCCCCGTCCGCGACGCCCGGATGAGGCGTCCGGCGCAGCCCGCCCACCGATGCCCGCGAGGCTGACCGGCCGCCAGCCCGCGCTCGACGGGCTGCGTGCTGTTGCGGTCATCGCCGTTCTGCTCTTCCACGGCGGGGTCGCGGGAGCGCGGGGCGGGTTCCTGGGCGTGGACGTCTTCTTCGTCCTGTCCGGCTACCTGATCACCATGCTCTTGCTGCGGGAACAGCAGGCGACGGGACGTATCGCGCTGGGAGCGTTCTGGGCGAGACGGGCGCGCCGGCTGCTTCCCGCGCTGTTCTTCGTCCTCGCCGCGGTGGCGGTATACGCGGCGTTCCTGGTCGAGCCCCAGGCGCGCCTCTCGCTGCGCCTGGACGGGCTGGCGGCCCTGGGCTACGTCGGCAACTGGCGTCAGCTCGGGGCCGAGGGCGGGTACTTCGCCCAGGGCGCGACCCCTTCTCCGCTGCGCCACACCTGGTCGCTGTCGATTGAGGAGCAGTTCTATCTGGTCTGGCCGCTCGTGGTCGTCGCGCTGCTGCGGGGGCGGCGGCTGACCCGCAGCCGCGTTCGGCGGGTCTTGGTTGTCGCGGCCGGTGCGGCGCTGGCGTCGGCCGTCCTCATGTCTGTGCTGCTGGGCGGCGACGTCAGCCGGGTCTACTACGGCACGGACACCCGGGCGCAGTCGGTGCTCGTGGGATGCGCGCTGGCGGCGATGCTCCGGCTGCGGCGCACGCCGGCGGGCACCCCCGCCCGCACGTCCGCCCGCACGGGTGGCGGCGCGCCGGCGAGCACCCCCGGTCGCACGTCCGCACCTCCCGGTCTCGTGACCCTCGCGGGCTGGCTCGGTCTCGTGGTCGTCGTCGCCGCGATGATCACGGTGGACGGCACCCAGCGGGGCCTTTACCACGGTGGGCTCCTGCTGTTCGACACCGCGGTCGCCGCCGTGCTCGCGGCCGTCGTCCTTGCCCCGGCCAGAGGGCTAGCCCGGCTGCTGTCCGTGCGACCTCTGCCGGCGTTGGGACGCATCTCCTACGGCGTGTACCTCTGGCACTGGCCCGTCTTCGTCGTCCTGACGGCCGAGCGCACCGGCCTGACCGGCCCGGCACTGCTGGCCCTGCGCCTGGGGGTGACGCTCGTTCTGGCGACGCTGTCCTGGCGGCTGGTGGAGCGTCCGGTGCTGAACGGGGCGCTGGTGGGCTGGCGGGGGCGGCTGAGCCTGCCGATCACTGCCGCCGCGGTCCTCGTGGGGTTGATTGTCGCCACGCCGACGGCTGCCGCCCCGTCCATAGCGGTGCCCGGCACCGTCGTAACCGTGCCGGCCCGTGGGTCGGTGCAGGTTGCCCATACTCAGCCGACCCGCGACGGGCCTCGCCGACCGCATCTCGGGCCGCTGCGGGTCCTGCTGCTGGGCGATTCCGTGGCGCTCACGCTGGGGCAGGCGCTGCCCGACTACCCGGGCCTGTCGGTCACGAGCGAGGCCATCCTCGGCTGCGGCCTGGCCCGCGGAACGCCGTACCGCTACTTCGGCTCCGTCCGGGACGGACCTCCGGAGTGCGAGACCTGGCCGCAGCGGTGGTCGGAGGCCGTGGGTCGCACCGATCCCGACGTCGTGGCGGTCTTGGTCGGCCGCTGGGAGGTCATGGACCGGATGCGGGACGGGCGCTGGCAGCACATCGGCGAGCCCGCGTTCGACGACTACATCGCCGGCGAGCTCGAACAAGCGATCACGGTGCTGGGGGCGCACGGAGCGCGGGTCGTGTTCCTCACGGCGCCCTACTACCACCGCGGGGAGCGTCCTGACGGCGGCACCTGGCCCGAGGACGAGCCATGGCGAGCCGATGCCTACAACGCCGTCCTTTCGAAGGTGGTCGCCCGGCACTCAGGCAGCGTCGCTTTGCTGCCCTTCGGTGCCGAGGTGAGCCCCGGCCGCGCCTACACGGGGTACGTCGACGGCCTGATGATGCGCTACGACGGCGTGCACCTCACGCCGCGTGGGGTGCAGCGAATCCTGGCGCCGTGGCTGCTGCCGCGCCTGCTCGCCGAGGCGCCCTGGCGGCACGAAAGCGGCTGAGCTCAGGCGAAGTGGGGAGCGTTAACGGTGCTATAGCCCCCGTAAGTTTCCCCACTCGGCCGAGGGTGGCCGGGGCGGGTGGGCCGAGAGCGGCCGGGGCGGGGAGCCGGGTGCGAGAACCCTCATGGGCTCAGCAGCGTGTCCGCGTCGATGATCCGGTACGCATAGCCCTGTTCGGCGAGGAAGCGCTGGCGGTGCGCCGCGTACTCGGTGTCGAGGGTGTCGCGCGCGACGACCGTGTAGAAGTGCGCCTGCCGCCCGCCCGCCTTCGGGCGCAGGATGCGACCGAGCCGCTGGGCCTCCTCCTGCCGCGAGCCGAACGTCCCGCTGACCTGGATCGCCACCGACGCTTCCGGCAGGTCGATCGACACGTTGGCCACCTTGCTCACCACCAGCGTCTTGACCTCGCCGGCGCGGAAGGCGTCGTAGAGCCGTTCCCGCTCGCGGTTGCGCGTAGAGCCCTGGATGACCGGGGCGTCGAGCATCTCGCCGAGCTGGGCGAGCTGGTCGAGGTAGGCGCCGATGACGAGGACGGGCTCCCCGGCATGGCGTTCCACCAGCCGGGCCACGGTCGAGCGTTTGCTCCATGCGGTCGAGCAGACCCGATAGCGGTCCTCGGGTTCGGCAACGGCGTAGGTCATCCGCTCGTCGTCGGACAGGGTCACCCGCACCTCGATGCACTCCGCCGGGGCGATCCAGCCCTGCGCCTCGATGTCGCGCCAGGGGGCGTCGTAGCGCTTGGGCCCGATGAGGGAGAAGACGTCGCCCTCCCGGCCGTCCTCGCGGATGAGCGTGGCGGTCAGACCGAGCCGGCGTCTCGACTGGATGTCGGCGGTCATCCGGAACACCGGCGCGGGCAGCAGGTGCACCTCGTCGTAGACGATGAGCCCCCAGTCCCGGGCGCCGAACAGCTCCAGGTGCAGGTACTCGCCTTTCCGGCGGGTCGTCATGACCTGGTAGGTGGCGATGGTGACGGGACGGATCTCCTTGCGTTCGCCGGAGTACTCGCCTATCTCGTCCTCGGTCAGGGACGTGCGCGCGACGAGCTCGCGCTTCCACTGCCGGCCGGCCACGGTGTTGGTGACGAGGATGAGGGTGGTCGCGCTCGCCCGCGCCATCGCGGCCGCGCCCACGATCGTCTTGCCCGCGCCGCTGGGCAGGACGACCACGCCGGAGCCGCCGTCCCAGAACCCGTCGACGGCGCCCTTCTGGTAGTCGCGAAGGTGCCAGCCGGCCTCGCGCAGCTCGATCTGATGTGCCTCGCCATCGACGTAGCCCGCCAGGTCTTCGGCCGGCCAGCCGACCTTGAGCAGCGCCTGCTTGAGCCGGCCGCGCTCGCCCGGGTGGACGGCGACCGTGTCCGCGTCGACACGGGCGCCGAGCATCGGGATGATCCGCTTGGACCGGATCACCTCTTCGAGCACCGCCCGGTCGAGGGCCTGCAGCACGAGGCCGTGGGCCGGGTCGTTGGCCAGGCGCATCCGCCCGTACCGGTCCATGGTGTCGGCGACGTCGACGAGCAGCGCGTGCGGGACAGTGAACTTGCTGTGCGTGACGAGGGCGTCCACGACCTGCTCGGCGTCATGCCCGGCGGCGCGCGCGTTCCACAGCGCGAGCGGCGTGATCCGGTACGTGTGCACGTGCTCGGGCGAGCGTTCCAGCTCGGCGAAGGGCGCGATGGCTTGCCGCGCCGCGTCGGCCCGTGGATGGTCGACTTCGAGCAGCACGGTCTTGTCGCTCTGCACGATGAGTGGCCCGTCCGCCACGGGACCCCCTTCCCACCTTCTTCACAGTCTGTCAGTAGTGTGGGTGATCAACGACCTCGATTGTGTCGGGCACGTTCGTTTCATCACGGCGTCCGGCGCAAGGCAGCAGCGGAGCGTTCCGCCGGCGCTCCGCAGGATTTGGGGAGGACAACATGCGCCGCTCGTCCATCGTGTTACTGATCATCGGAGTGGTGCTCATCGCCGGTGCGGTCGTCTTTCGACTGGTAGCACCGTCGCAGCTGGTGAAATACCCACCGTCAAACTTCAACAGCGACGCCCCGGCGGCGCACGCTACCGGCAAGTTCACGCTGTTCCTCGTCCCAAGCCCCCTGCCGCCGGCGCAGCCAAAGACCTACACGCCTGCCCCGAACGGTGTCCCGTTCGACCTCGACATCCAGCGCGGCCTGCACTCGGTCTCGAACAACGGCTCGAATGCGACCATCGGCGAAGACGACAACAACACGATCGGCCCGTTCCCCAAGCAGGACTTCAAGCAGCAGTACGTGATGGACCGCACCTCGCTGAAGTCCGTGCAGAGCGACCAGTCGTGGGCGTACTCGCCGCAGAGCGTCGTCAACCGGGCGCCCAACTACACGATCAACCTGCCGTTCGGCACCGGGGACGGGCCGTACAACATCTGGAAGAACGAGACGGGCTCGGCGTATCCCTTCAACAAGGAGGGGGAGGACAGCGTCAACGGGACGACCGTGTTCAACTTCCACGGCACGTTGACCAATGCGCCGGTGCAGAGTTACTACATCGACCAGCTCGCGGCCGCGGGGGTCAAGGAAGAGTTCACGATCACCCAGCTCGCGCCCGTTCTCAAGGCCCAGGGGATCGACGTCACCGGCCTGACGACCGCCCTGCTGCCGCAGCTCAACGCGGCCGACCGCGCGACGATCGTGGCGTTGGTCGCCAAGGCGATCCCCATGAAGTACACCCTCGACGTCGACACCCACCTCCAGGTCGAGCCCACGACCGGCGCGATCGTCAACCTCCAGCGGATCAATCAGACCTTGTTTGTCCGGCCGAACCTGTCCGCGTTCGGCCAGCTAGACCAGATCCTCAGCCAGCACCCGACCATCCCCGCCGCGAAGGCTGCGTTGAACGGACTGAACCAGATCAAGACCGGCCCGCCGATCAAGGTCTTGAACCTCGACTACGGCCAGCTCCCCGACTCGGTGAGCCAGGTCACCAGCTACGCGCAGACCCAGGCCGACAAGATCGACCTCGTCAAGAAGTGGATTCCGCTGGGCTTGCTGGTCCTGGGTGTCATTCTCGTGATCATCGCGGTCGTCATCAGTGTGGTGTCTCGACGGCGGGGGGCCGCAACCCCGCCGGGCGGCGGCACGGA
>JADGOW010000259.1 GCA_017882765.1 Frankiaceae bacterium | reverse complement strand
TGGTGGCGCTGTTCGCTGCCTTGCTCACTGCTGGGGAACCCGACCGGGGGCAGAGCATGGCCGTACCGGCCTACTTTTACGCCGGCCCCTACTGGACCCAGATGGAACAGGCCCGTCCTGTTCTTCAAATTGCCGTCATGAACCCGGCCAGTGGACCGGGAGCGGCGCCCGACCCCCAGTACGTAACCACGGTCCGTGCCGCCCAAGCGACCGGAATCACAGTTGTAGGCTACGTTCACACGAGCGACGCGGCTCGGAGTCTGTCCGCGGTGGAGTCGGACGTCAACGCCTACTACCGCTGGTACGCCGTGAATGGCATCTTTTTCGACGAGGGCAGCACTAACTGTGCCGACGCGTCTTACTACGCCAAGCTCAACTCTTTCGTGAAGGCGAAGGGGGGCACCGCACGAACCATTCTCAACCCGGGAACGCAAACCCATGAGTGCTACCTCCCCGACGCCGACATCCTCCTCACGTTCGAGGGCTCAGACACGCAGTACGTGAATTCGTACTCGGCCCCGTCGTGGGTTGCCCGTTACTCGCCCACCCACTTCTGGCACGTCATCTACGGCGCATCCACCGTGTCGGCGATGACTCACGCCATCCAGCTCAGCAAGCGACGTGGGGCAGGGTTCGTGTACGTGACCTCGGCAACGCTGCCGAACCCATACTCCGTACTGCCGAGAGATCTCTACTGGAGCAAGGAGCTCGCCGGCATCAGATGATGAGAGCGCCGGTTCCCGCCGCCGCGGATCGGTGCGAAGCCCATCGCTGTCCACGAGCCCACTGACCGATACGAACCCGGCCGGGGCTCAAGGACTGAGCGCGAAATCCCGATACTTGTAGTGGACCTCTCGAACCGAGTGCCTGCACTTTGGCGCTTTGCCCGTACCAGGCCCTCCGCCGGCCAAGACCGGCGGCACTCTGAGGCGCCCAATCTCATCCAAAGGCGGTACTGGACATGAAGGTCATGGTCACTGGTGGAGCCGGCTTCATCGGCTCGCATCTCGTCGACACCTTACTCCAACGCGGCCACGCCCTGTCTGTGCTGGACGACTTCTCCACCGGCATCGTGGCCAACCTGCACTCGGCTCTGCGCAGCGGCGCGACCCTGTTCCGCGCGGATGTGCGCGAGTCCGTGGAGGTCTCACACGCCGTCCGAACGTTCGAGCCCGCGGTGATCTTTCACCTGGCGGCCCAGGCCAACGTCCGGACGTCGGTCACCGACCCCGGCCTTGACGCCCGCACGAACGTCCTGGGCACGATCAACGTGCTCGAGGCGGCGCGCGCGGCGGATGCCGCCGTCATCAACGTCTCCACTGGCGGGGCGATCTACGGCGACACCGACATCGTTCCCACGCCGGAGACCGTCGAGGCGCTGCCGGCCGCCCCGTATGGCCAGTCGAAGTACTGCGCGGAGCGCTACGTCGGCCTGTATGGCCGCCTGCATGGCGTCAGGGCCGCCACGGCCCGGTTCGCTAACGTCTACGGCCCCCGGCAGGACCCGCGCGGCGAGGCCGGCGTCATCGCAATCTACTGCGGACTGCTGGAGGACCGAAAGCGCCCGGTGGTCTACGGGACCGGGCGCCAGACTCGTGACTACGTCTACGTGGGCGACGTCGTCGCCGGTCTGCTGGCCTTGCTTGATCACCCCGAGGCCCGTGGTGAATACAACATCGGGACCGGACGTGAGAGCTCCGTGCTGGACATCGTCGAGGCCCTGCGCCCGCACGCCCGGGGCGACTTCGCGCCTGACTTCGCCGATGCCCGCCCCGGCGAGATCGAGCGCAGCTGCCTGGATGTCACTCGCGCCCGTGAGACGCTGGGGTGGACCGCTGAGGTAGAGCTGACCAAGGGCTTGGAGCACACGATGGCCTGGGCGCGGGCCAAGCGCGGTTCGGTCGATCCAGCCCCCGAGCTTGCCCCGGCCGCGTGAGCTCGAGCCCGGGCGCCCGGGGCGCGGCCTCTCACGCCGCGGCGCGGAGCTGGATCGTCCAGCGCCCATTGGTGGCGATCCGCAGTCTGCGGTACTCGCCGCGGGCCAGCCTGATCGCGCCACTTCGCCGGTCGCTGCTGAGCAGCAGGTTGCCGTGCGACGTGTAGATCTGAAACGGTGGCTGGGCCACCTTCCACCGGATCACCAGGGCCCGGTGCTCCGACAGCGAGCCGATCTCCTGGCTTCGGGCGCCGCTGAACATCGTCACCAGCGGCCCTGAGGCGATCACGGGCTGAGGCGCGACGGCGGCCGCCTGACTGGGCGAGGCACTCGTCACGCCCGGCTGCACCGCCGCTTGCGGCCGTCCCGCCGCGGCGGTGGTTCCCGGCGCCGCGGGGCTGCCGGCGCCGCAGCCGCCGGCTATGGCGGCGGCGGCTAGCACCAATGGCAGCGCCTTCCTGGCGTTACTCCTGCTGGCGGTGATGTGCATGACCGATCTCCTGAGTTCGCTTAGATGACCCATGCCATCGCCGTGACCTTGTTGTACTGCGTGTTGACCGACACCTTCCAGCGCCCGCCACTCGGAACCTTCAGCCGCAACTCCCGCTGCTGACCGGTATGAAGTGACAGTCGTTGGCAGCCGGTGGGAGTACCGGGACCTGTGAGGCAGATTCGCACCCGCAGGAGGCCGGGGCCCCAGAGGTCGTGGAGCTTGATCCCGACTGTCCGGCGTACACCCGAACGGGACACGATCGTTGTCGCCAGACGCTTGGAGCACGACGGAGTCGTGATCGTGATCGTCGCCTGCTGGGGTGCTGCCGGCGACAGCGTGCTGGCCACCACCGTCCGGCGCAGCGGGGTGCAGTGCCAGATCACCGCCCGGGAGCGGGTTGCGGTACCCCCGCCGAGGGGAACCACTCCGATCGCCACCAGCTTGTGGCCGACCTGCTCACTCAGCTTGACCTGTGCCCCGACCGGGCCGGTGACCACGACACCGCTGTAACCCGCGGGTGCGTGAATCGTGCGCAGCCTGAGCCGTGCCGGCGCGGTGGGGGTGGGCGTCGGCCTGGTCGTCGTCGGAGGAACGGTCTTGGTGACCGGCGGGGTGGCCGGCGTCGGCGGCGCGCTCACCGTGACCGGCGGGGTGGCCGGCGTCGGCGGCGCGCTCACCGTGTAGTCGATCGTGGCCGTCGCCGTCTGTCCGTCGATGCTGGTTGCCGTGACGGTGTACGTGTGCGCTCCCGTGGTCGATGTGTCCAGTGACCCGGTGCTACTGGCGCCGCTGGTGTCGGTGCATGAGCTGATCCCGGGCCCAGCCGCGTCCGAGCAGCTGAAGCTGGTCGGAACCGCCTG
>JADGOW010000106.1 GCA_017882765.1 Frankiaceae bacterium | reverse complement strand
AGCAGCCACAGCAGGTGCAGCCGGCCGGGCGTGCCGAGCAGTTGGAACACCTCGGCGGCGTCGACGAGAACCTCCGGGTCGGGCGGCTGGGCCGCGCTGAGGGCCACGCTCATCCTCTCCTCCGCGTCGTGCCACCGAGGATACTTGCGCAACCGCTTGACAGTCCAGGGGCCTTGTATCGCGAGCGCGCTCGGGTAGGCCCCCTACGTGGCGACGGTTGTTACGGCGGACGAAGAGGAGGCCCCAGCCCGGCGGATGGCGGCGGGCAGCAATGGTTGACGCCCGGCGGCTCGCTCAGCCCCAGTAGACCTTCGGCTCGTCGAACCGGAAACGCCACGCGGCCAACCCGGCGAACACAGCGGTGAAGCCCAGCAGCGCGGCCACCGGACCGGCCACGTCCAGCAGGCCCCCGCCGTCGATGACGACGTCGAGAAGCCCCTGCATCGCCCAGTACGTGGGCAGCACCGGCGAGCCGGCCTGCGCCCACCCAGGCATCGCCTCGACCGGCACGAACGCCCCGCCCAGCGTCGCGAGGACGAGGCCACCCACGCTGGCGAAGACAGTCAGCTGCTGGGATGTACGCGCCACCGCGGTCAGTACCACGGCGAATGCGTTCAGGCACAGAGCCAGCGCGAAGACCGTGACGAGCAGTGCCGGCCAGGAGCCGGTGACGCTCAACCCGAACAGCGGGACCGCCAGGAGGAACAGCACCACCATCTGGATCAGGGACAGACCGACAGCGGGGGCCACCTTCCCCACCAGGATGTCCAGCGAGGAGGCCTGGCTGGCACGCAGGCGCTCCCACGTCCCCCACCCGTGGTCGCGGAAGAACGCGAAGCCCGCGTACCCGATCCCGAAGGCGGCGAAGGAAACGGCCATGCCCGGGACGGCGAACTCCGCCCCCGTCGCGCCGGTCACCCCCTGCGCCACGAGCGTGCCCTTGAACAGCCGCTGCATGAGGGCGGCGAGCACCAACGGCATGACGATCACGAAGACTGCGGTGGACGGGTCGCGGCGCAGCACCCGCAACTCGTGCCGGAAGACGGCAAGGCAGGCACGCGGGCTCACGCGCGCTCGATCTCCTCTCCCGGCTCGTAGCGGCGCCCCGTGATCGCGAGGTAGGCCGTCTCCAGGTTGGCCCGCACGACCTCAACCGACTGCAGCCGGGCAGCATGCGCCCCGATCGCGGTTATGGCCGCCGCGATCTCCGGCCCCGGCTCCGCGGTGGGGATACGCAGCAGGTTGCCGTCCCGCTCGGGTTGCCGGCCCGGCCGGTCTCGCGTGATCACCGGCGCCTCGCCGTCGAAGCGCAGCTCGACCACCGAGCCCCCGTGCCGAGCCACCAGCTCGGCGACCGCCCCGCGCGCGAGCACACTCCCCTTGTCGATCAGCACGACCGACGCGCCGAGCGTCTCGACCTCCTGCAGGTAGTGCGTCGAGTACAGGACTGCGGACCCCTCGCCCGCGAGCTCGCGTACCAGGGCCACGAGCTGCGCCCGCGTCTCGACGTCGGCGCCGGCGGTCGCCTCGTCCAGCAGCAGGAGGCGCGGGCGGTGCACGAGGGCCGCCGCGGTGTGCAGCCGGCGCTTCTGCCCACCCGACAGCTCACCGGCCAGCCGGTCGAGCAGGTCGTCGAGGAGCAGGGCTTCGGCAACCTCCTGGACGCGGGTACGCAGCTCGCGCCCGCGCAGCCCGGCGAGCTCGCCGAACAGCGTGAGGTTTTGCCGCACCGTGACGATCGGGTAGATGCCCAGGTCCTGCGGAGCCAACCCGATGAGGGAGCGCGCGGCCTTCGGCCTGGCAAGGGCGTCCACGCCGCCGACGAACACGGTACCCGCGTCCGGTCGGCGCAGCCCCGCCACGATCGAGACGAGCGTGGACTTGCCCGCGCCGTTCGGGCCCAGCAGCGAGACGATCTCACCGGGAGACACCTCGAGGTCGACCCCGCGCAGGGCCACGACACGGCCGTAGGACTTGTGCAGGCCCTCCACCCTCAGCACGCTGGGCGACGGCGGCACGCTTCGCGGCAGCGGCCCTACCGGGACCCCGGTGCGCCTCGATCGGCCGAGCCGAGAGACCGTGTCGGCGGACAACCCACTCCCCCGGGTCCGGCGTGCGAATGAGCCTGGCTGAAACTGAGCGTAACTCCGGTGCCGGACGGTGCGCCGGGCTCACCCGGAGGACGATCAGGCATCTGGAGCGGCCGGCCGCTTCCCAGGGCTCATCGCAAGTGTGCCGGACCCGGCGCAGCCGGGCCGGGCTGCTACTTCCGCTTGGCGTAGTCGGCGAAGCCCTGCCAGTCGACGATTACGCACGGGTCATCCCCGACAATCCACGCGTCGTGGCCAGGCGGGATCACCGCGAAGTCACCCGGGCCGAACTCCGTCTCCTGCCCGTCGTCCATAACGACATGCATTCGGCCAGAAATGTAGTAGCCCATGTGCGGCGCCTGGCAGCTGTCCGTCTGTGCGATCGGCTTGACGTGCTTCGACCAGCGCCACCCCGGTTGGAAGACCGCTCGACCGATGGCACCTGATTCGACATTGACGAGCTCGAGCTTGCCCATGCCGTCCTCGAACGGCCGGGTTTCCTCGGGCGTGTCCAGACTCTTACGGATCATTCCTGCCACGGCGGCCACCATCCCGTCCTTCGCCCGCCTCGAGCAGACGAACGAGCTGACTGTAGCGGCCTGGGTGACCCTTATCGAGGGGAAGACACGGCCTCCTGCCCGCACCCACAAGACGGCGTCGGGACCTGTGATTACAGTGTAACAATGCCTGTTCAGGAGTCCGGGCGCCTTCGCGCGCCGGTCCGGCTCACCAGCGAAGGACACCGGGTCACCACCCTGGAACTGCTCTTCGACCTGGTATTCGTCTTCGCGATCACGCAGATCACCTCGTTCATGGCCGGGGACCTGAGCGGGCGGGGGATGCTGCGCGGCCTGGTGCTGCTGGCGCTGCTGTGGTGGTCGTGGTGCAGCTATGCGTGGCTCGGCAACCAGGCCAAGGCGGACGAAGGGGCACTACGAGTCAGCCTGGTCACCGCGATGGCCGGGCTGTTCGTCGTCGGTCTCGCCATCCCGGAAGCTTGGCAGGACGCTGCCGGCGGGCTGGCCGCGCCGATCGTGCTGGCTGTCGCGCTGTCGGTCGTCCGGCTGGTCCACCTGGCCGTGTACTTCGTGGCGGCGGCGGGCGACCCAGGCCTGCGCCGCCAGCTCGTGCGGACGGCAGTCCCTGTGACGACAGCCGCCGGCGTCCTCGTCGTCGGTGCCTGCGTCGGAGGCCGGGCGCAGACGGCCCTGTGGGTGCTGGCCCTGGCTATCGACTACGTCGGCGTGTACGCGGCCGGCACCGAGGGCTGGCGGCTGCACTCGGCAGCCCACTTCGCCGAGCGGCACGGGCTGATCATCATCATCGCGCTGGGTGAGTCCATCGTCTCCCTGGGGGTCGGCGTCGCCGCACTGCCCCTGACGGTCGCAATCATGGTGACCGCGCTGCTCGGGCTCGCGGTCACCGTCGCGCTGTGGTGGACCTACTTCGACGTCGTCGCGCTCGTCGCCGAACGGGTGCTCGCCCGCAGGCAGGGCATCGAACGGGCCCGGCTCGCCCGCGACTCCTACACATACCTGCACTTCCCGATGGTGGCCGGCATCATCTTCCTCGCCCTGGGGTTGAAGAAGGTCATGATCTCCGTGGCGGACAGCGGGCACCACAGCCTGGCTGACCCGCTGCCGGCGCTGGCGCTGTGGGCGCTCTACGGCGGCGTCGCCGCGTACCTGCTGGGTCACCTCGCCTTTCGTCTGCGCAACGTCGGCTCGGTCAACTGGCAGCGCCTCATCGTCGCCGTTGCCCTGCTCGTCGGGGCGGCCCCCGCCACTCACCTGCCCGCGCTGGCTGCGCTCGCCGTGCTCGCCGCCGTCCTCGTGGCACTCATCAGCTACGAGGCCGTGCACTTCCGGGAGGCGCGCCGGCGCATCCGGGCGGCAGGCGACTGATCCGCTCAGGGCTCGCTGGGCGGGGCAAGTGACGGTGCCATAGCCCCGGCTGAAGCTCCCCACTCGCGAGATGGGATGGCAAAGAACGTTCAGCGGAGGAACCGGCGCAACACGTCCTCGCACTCCTCGATCCGGGCGATCTCCACGTACTCCTCGCGCGTGTGCGCCAGGTCGGGGTCACCAGGCCCGTAGTTCAGAGCTGGGACGCCGAGCTGGGCGAAGCGGGCCACATCCGTCCAGCCGTACTTGGCGACAGGCGCACTGTCGACGGTGGCCACGAAGCGGGCCGCCAACGGACCGGCGAGGCCCGGCGGCGCGGGCGGCGCGCTATCGGTCACGACCGGCTCGTACGGCGCCACAACCTCGCGGACGTGGGCGAGCGCCTCCTGCTCCGACAGGTCGGGCGCATAGCGGAAGTTCACGGTGACGGTGCACACATCCGGGATGACATTGCCGGCGACCCCGCCCTCGACCCGCACCGCGTTCAGGCCCTCGCGGTAGGTGCAGCCCTCCAGCGTGACCTCGCGCGGCTCGTAGGCGGCCAACCGGGTGAGCAGCGGCGCGACACGGTGGACGGCGTTGTCGCCGAGCCACGACCGCGCCGAATGGGCCCGCCGCCCCGGCAGCGTCACTTCCACGCGCATTGTCCCCTGACAACCCGCCTCGACCCGGCACGCGGTCGGCTCCAGCAGCATTGCGAAGTCCGCCGCGAGCCAGTCGGCGTGGGACGCGGCAAGGCGGCCGAGCCCGTTGCGCGCATAGGCCACCTCCTCCTGGTCGTAGAAGACGAAGGTGCGGGCGTACCGGGACGCCGGGATGGTCGCCAGCCGGAGCATGACGGCGAGCGCGGCCTTCATGTCGGTAGTCCCGCAACCGCGGATGCGGCCCTCGTCCAGGGCACTCGGCAGGTTGCCCGCGACAGGCACGGTGTCGAGGTGCCCCGCGAGCAGCACCCGCTCGCCCGGGCCGGCCGCGCGGGCGACGACGGCGTCGCCGTCCCGGTCGACCAGCAGGTGCGGTTGGGCGCGCAGGGCGGCCTCGACGAGATCGGCCAGCTCACGCTCCTGCCCGCTGACGGAGACCACGTCGACGACGGCCCGGGTGAGGTCGGCGAGGCCGGCCGACGGATCGAGGACCGGGGACGGATCGCGGGCAGGCATCTTCAGGGCGCGATGCCGTGCTCGCGCAGGGCCTCGTTGAGCGCCAGCTTGTCGTGCACCTCGCCGGGTTCCAGGACGCGCAGCACCGCCAGGCAGGGCAGGCCGAAGTCGCCGCCCGGGAAGCTGCGCACCCGGGTGCTGCCCACGGCCACCGCCCGCTCCGGCACCTCGCCGCGCGGGTACTCGGCGCCCGACTGCGCGTCGAAGACCCGGGTGCTGCTGGTCAGGATCGAACCGGCCCCAAGTTTGGCGCCGCGCCGCACCCGGGCACCTTCGACGACCATGCAGCGCGAGCCGATGAAGGCGTCGTCCTCCACGATGACCGGCGCCGCCTGCGGCGGCTCCAACACGCCCCCGAGCCCCACCCCGCCGGACAGGTGCACGTTCGCCCCGACCTGCGCGCACGAGCCGACCGTGGCCCAGGTGTCGACCAGCGTGCCGGAGCCCACCCACCCGCCGACGTTGACGAAGCTCGGCATGAGCACCGCGCCGGGAGCTACGTAGGAGCCCCAGCGCGCGATGGCGCCCGGAACGACGCGCACGCCATCGAAGCGGGTTTTGAGCGGCATCCGGTCGTGGTAGTAGAAGTCCCCGGCCCCGGACTCGGTCATGGGCAGCACCTTGAAGCTCAGCAAGATCGCCCGTTTCGCCCGCTCGTCGACAACCACGCCGCCGGCCGCGTCCACGTCGGCGACCCGCGCCTCCCCGGTGTCGAGGAGGTCCAGTGCCTCGACGACCACCTTGCGGGCGTCCTCGTCGGCCGGGGTGAGCCCGGCGCGGCGCTCCCACAGCTCATCGACCAGCGTAGAGATCCGGGTCATGGTTGGAGCCTATGAGCATCGGCGGGCACTGGCCGGAACTGCATGCATGCTCCCGTCCATGCCGAGATCGAGTGCCGGATATGTCGTCTGTTGTCCTGTCATTTGGGTCGCTAGAACTCCTTGATCCAAAGAGCATGCATGCTGATCCGGCCAGTCACCCCTTCGCCGGCCGCCCTACCCGCGGCCCAGCCGTTCCGCGGCGGCCACCACCCGGTCGTCGGGCGCCGTCAGCGCCACCCGGACATGCTGCGCGCCCGCCGCCCCGTAGAACTCGCCCGGCGCGACGAGGATGCCGCGATCGGCCAGCCAGCGAACGCTCGCCCAGCAGTCCTCGCCGCGCGTGCACCACAGGTAGAGCCCCGCTTCGCTGGCCTCGATCCGGAAACCCGCCGCCGCCAACGCGGGCATCAGCGCCGCACGGCGGCGGCGGTAGCGCTCCCGCTGCTCGGCGACATGGTCATCGTCGTCCAATGCTGCGATCATGGCCGCCTGAACAGGGCCGGGCACCATCAAGCCAGCGTGCTTGCGCACCTCCAGCAGCCTGGCCACGACGTCCGGATCACCCGCCACGAAGCCGGCCCGGTAGCCGGCCATGTTCGACCGCTTCGACAGCGAGTGGACGGCGAGCACCCCCTCGTGGCTTTCCCCGCACACGGACGGATGCAGCACCGAGACAGGTTCGGCGTCCCAGCCGAACTCGATGTAGCACTCGTCGCTGGCCACCAGGGTGCCGCTCTCCCGGGCCCAGGTGACGATCGCCCGCAGGATCTCCGCGTCGAGCACGGCGCCGGTGGGATTGGCCGGGGAGTTCACCCAGAGCAGCGACACCCCGCCATCGGCCGGGCCCTCCACGGCAGGGCCGGCAACCGGCCAGGGGACGGGTGTGCAACCGGCCAACCGCGCCCCGACGTCGTAGGTCGGGTACGCCAGGTCCGGAAAGGCGACGCCACCCCGCGCGCCCAGCAGCCACGGCAGCAGCGCCACCAATTCTTTCGACCCCACCGTGGGCAGCACCGCCACGGAGTCGGAAACGCCGAGACGGCGGGACAGCCACCCTTGGATGGCCGCCCGCAGCGCGGGGGTACCCGCCGTGGGCGGGTACCCGGGGGCGTCAGCCCGCGACCGCAGCGCCGACTGCACGGCACCGGGGGTGGCATCCACCGGCGTCCCCACGCTGAGATCGGCGATGCCACCGGGATGGGCGCGCGCCAAGTCCCCGTACGGGACGAGCCTGTCCCAGGGGAATTCCGGGAGCGGGGCCGCCCCGCCGGCCGGCACCGTCAGGATTCGCCCTGCGGGGGCAGGTTCGTCACGATCGGGGCGTCGAAGGTGAGCGGCCCCGTCTTGGACGCGCCGCCGGGCGACCCGAGGTCATTGAAGAAGACGACGTTGGCTTCGGTGTAGGCGTTCCACTGCGTCGGCACGTCGTCTTCGTAGTAGATAGCCTCGACCGGGCAGACCGGCTCGCACGCGCCGCAGTCGACGCACTCGTCGGGGTGGATGTAGAGCATCCGGTCGCCCTCATAGATGCAGTCGACAGGGCATTCCTCGACACAGGACCTGTCCTTGATGTCGACACAAGGTTCTGCGATGACATACGTCACCGGTGATCCTCCTCCTGGGATGCGGCGAAGGCGCCGCGGACCAGTATCACGCCGCCGGGCGCCTCACGTCATCGCGTCGGGTAACCCGGCACTTGCCTTGCGCCCGCCGTGGCCGAGTGGGTCCGTCTCAGGTAAGCGATCGGTAGCGCCCAAAGAAGTAGATGAGCGGGTCGGCCTGCGGGCGCGGAGTGGCGAGCGAGAGCACCTCGCCGATCAAAATGACGTGGTCGCCGCCGTCGACCACCGCGGTCGTGCGGCACTCGAGGGTGGCCAGCGCGTCGTCGAGAAGCACGCAGCCGGTCTGGACGCCCAGCGAGTGCGTCCAGGGATGGAACTGGTCGGGCGTCGGGCGGCCCCGCCGCGAGTAAGCACGCGATACCTCGACCTGGTCGCCGGCAAGCACGGACACGCCCCACACGCCGGCGTCGAGCACAACCTCGCAGAACCGCGCGATGCGTTCCACGCAGATGAGGACCAGCGGCGGATCGAGGGACACGCTCGTGAACGAATTGGCGGTCAGCGCGACGTGATCATCGCCTTGAACAGAGGTCACAATCACGACGCCTGTGGGAAACAGGCCGACTGAGCGGCGAAATACGCCGGTCTCGACGGTCACCGCCGGCTTCCAGAACACTCCTCGAACGCTACCCAACCCGCCGTCCCGGCCGCGCCGTCACCTGCCGCTGTCTGCCGCTATCCTACCGCGGCGCCCACACAAGTCGCTCGGCGACCATGCGCGCATTGTCCACTACGAGCCCGGCCGGGCTCTCCAGCAGGCGCAATGTGGTGAGCGCGGCGTCGCCGAACGCGTCGCCGTAGGACGACGACAGGGCCAGCACGCCGATGACCCGCCCCCCGTGGCCGCGCAGCGGCATCGACAGGAACGTGGTCAGCCCCAGGTCGTCATCGGCACCCAGCAGCCCTTCCGGGTCAGCGACCCGCACCTGCAGGGCGTTGGCCGGGAAGTCGGCTCCGATGGACGCCGAGAGCACCTCGGCCGCCCGAACCAGGAAATCCGCGTAGTGGCCCTGGGACACCTCGTGCACGACCGACAGGTAGGCCGAGCGCTCCTCCACCAGAACGACCCCCGCCAGGTGCAGGTCGACGACCCGGCCGACCACGTCGAGGACGCCGGCCACGGTCTGCTCGAACTCGACCGTGACCGCGGCCAGGCCGGTGATGTCGGCGGCGAGGCTGGTCTGGAACAACGTGCGATCCAGCACGTCCACGGTCCGTTCGAGGACGTCGTCATCGCCGAGCTCGACCGGGTCGGGCCGCAGCCGGTCCCGCCCGCCGCGGGCCGCCGCCTGCTCGGCGATGAGCGCGCTGATCGTGGCGACCAGCTCACCGGCCTCGAAATCCTTGGTGAGATACCGGTCGGCCCCCGTCTTGCCACCCCAGTACTTGTCACTGGCCGCATCCAGGCTGGTCAGCAGAGTGACGGGAATGTCGGCCGTCGCCCAGTCCTCCTTGAGCAGCCGCGCGGCGACATAGCCGTTGAGGCGGGGCATCTGCACGTCCATGACAACCGCATCCGGCTGGTTGCGGAACACGGCCTGGACGGCGGCCACCCCGTCCTCGGTGGCGACGACGTCGTATCCGGCCCGCTGCAGCAGTCCGCTCACGAGCCGGCGCATGGTGGCGCTGTCATCGGCGATCACGACGATTGGCATGTGCTAGCTGTCCTTCCTGGCATCACTCACCGACCAGCCGGCGAACCGTCGCCAATAGGTCAGCCTGATCGAAGTCGCTCTTGAGCAGGTAGGCGTCGGCGCCGGCCTCGAGACCGGCGCGCCGGTCCTCGTCCGAGCCGCGCGAGGTCATCACAACCACGGGGACGTGCTGCCAGCCCGGGGTCGCACGCAGCCGGCGGGTCAGGGCAAAGCCGTCGAGGCGCGGCATCTCGATGTCGGTCAGCACGAGGGCATAGGGCGGGCCGGACAGGCGCGCCGCCGCTTCCAGGCCGTCCACCGCCGTGTCGACGGCGTAGCCGGCCGCGGTCAGCACCGCGCGCTCGAGTTCGCGGACGCCGACCGAGTCCTCCACGACAAGGACACGCCGTGGCCCTGCGGGGCGGTCGGCGGTGTCCGGCGCGGGCCCGTCCCCTGGCGTGGCCCGCGCCGGCGCCGGGGCCCGCAAGGCCGACATCGTCAACTCGCGCAGATCGAGGACGCACACGACAGTTCCGTCGCCCCGGATCGTGGCCCCGGTAATCGGGCAGAGCCGGTCGGCGAGGAACCCGGGAAGTTCCTTGATCACGAGCTCGGATTCCCCGGTCAGGATGTCCACGGCCCAGCCCAGTTCGCGCTCACCCACCCGCACCACGAGAGCGCCGTTGCGCGGGCCGGCACAAGCGGGCTGGCCCAGTGCTGCCCCGAGGTCGTGCAGCGGGAGCAGCCCGCCCTCGTCCAGCACCGTCGGAGTGCCCGCCAGGTCATGGCGCGGCCGGCCGCGCAGCGACAACGTGCGCGAGACCGAGGCCACCGGCACCGCATACAGCTCGCCCCCCACCCGCGCCAGCACACAGCGCAGCACCCCGAGAGTGACGGGCAGGATGACGGTGAACGTCGTGCCGAGCCCAGCCTGCGTGCTGACGGTGAGCGCGCCGCCCAGCGCCTCGACGGCGGTGTGTGCCGCGTCCAGTCCCACCCCTCGACCGGAGGTCTCGGTCACCGCCCCCGCCGTGGACACGGCGGGCGCGAACAGGGCGATGGGCACGGCTTCGTCGGTCAACGCCGCATCCGGGGTGAGCACGCCGGCCCGAACCGCTGCCGCCCGCAGCGCCTCGCGGTCGATGCCGCGGCCGTCGTCGGTCACATCGACCCGGACGGTTCCACCGGCGCTGCTCACGCGCACCGTCACCGTGGCTTCGTCGGGCTTGCCCGCAGCCTGCCGGACGGCCGGTGTCTCGCACCCGTGGTCCACCGCGTTGGTGACCAGATGCGCGAGCGCTTCGCTGGCGGCTTCAAGCACCTGCTTGTCGAGTTCGACGTCCCCACCCTCGACAGCCAGCCGCACCCGTTTCCCAGATCGGCGCGAGACGTCGCGCACGAGCCGGGGGAAGCGGTCCGTGAGGTGGCGCATGGGCACCATGACGAGTCCTGCCGAGGCGTCCCGCAGCCGGGCCATCTGGGCCGAGTGATCTTCCGCAAGCTCCTTGAGCTGCTGAAACGATCCGCCCAGAAGATCAGCCTCGGCCGAGACCCGGGCGATTCCAGCGGTGATCTCGGGCGCCGCCAGCGCGGCGTCAAGCCGCGCGCGCAGGGCGCGGATGGCGGCGGTGACGCGCTGGGCGTCCGCCTCGCACGACGCGACCTGGGCCTCGAG
>JADGOW010000105.1 GCA_017882765.1 Frankiaceae bacterium | reverse complement strand
GATCGCGAGTGGGGCCGGCGGCAGGTTCAGCAGGGCCGGCGGCAGTGCCAGCAGGCGGGCCGGCAGCAGAGCCGGCAGCAGGGCCCGCGGCTGGGGCGGCGGCCGGGCCGGCAGCCGGCTCGGTGAGCCGGCGACGTGCCGCCTCTGCCACCACCTCGGCCCCGATGCGCGAGCGCGTGAACGCCAGCGTTTGCGCCCCGGCGGCGACGAGATCAGCCAGCATCTCGGCGGTCTCCGACAGCGCGGACCGCCGGACCGGAGCGCCACCCTCACCCCGGAGCTCTGTCAGCGGTGGCTCGTACAGGACGAAGGTGAGCGCGCCTCGTGGCGAGCCGTCCTCGGTGACGGCGTCGACCGGCAGGCCGGTGAGCAGGCGGGCCGACCCGCCTGGGTCGGCGGTCGTGGCCGACGCGAGTACGAACACCGGTTGGGAGCCGTGCCGGGCACATATCCGGCGCAGGCGGCGCAGCGCCTGGGCGACGTGGGACCCGAAGACGCCCCGGTAGGTGTGACTCTCGTCGATGACGACGAACCGAAGGCCCGCGAACAAGCCTGACCAGCGGTCGTGGGAGGGCAACAGAGCGTGACTGAGCATGTCCGGGTTGGTGAGGACGAGCCTGGCATGCCGGCGGGCCCAGGCTCGTTCGGCGGGCGCGGTGTCACCGTCGTAGAGGGCCACCCTGAGGCTGGGCAGCTCAAGGCGGCTCAGCAGCGCGAATTGATCGGCGGCGAGGGCTTTGGTCGGCGCTACGTAGAGGGCTCGCGCCCGGGGGTCGGCGAGCAGCGCGGACAACACGGGCAGCTGGTAGGCGAGGGATTTCCCTGATGCTGTTCCGGTCGCCAGCGCCACCGACCGGCCCTGCCAGGCAGCCTCTGCTGCGGCGGCCTGATGTGACCAGGGCGACGTCACCCCTCGTGCGGTCAGGGCGTCGACGAGGCGAGGGTCAGCCCAGCGCGGCCACGGCGCGCAGCGGGCCGCGCGGGCGGGTATCCGCTCAACGTGGAGCAAACCGGCGCAGCGTCGAGGGTTGCGAAGCAGCGGGCGCAGCGTCGCGGGGGCGAACTCGACCGGGGACGTCGTGGCCGGCCCTCCCGGGCCGGCTTGCCCCGGCACGGCCGGTGCGGACAGGCTCCGCACGGCTGCTCGTCACCCCCGAACCGGTCGTCCGGTCACCGGAAGACTACGGGAGCCGACCGGCAGCGCCGCCGTTGCGCCAGCCGCGCTTTGCGCAGCCTCCGGCGCCTGGGGACGGCCTGCAGCAACACGGCCTGCCGAGCGCGCCGGACAACGACGTGTAAAGGTTACGCGCAGCCCGACTGCGGACGGGGACGGCCGTCGGGGCCGCCGCACCTGTGGGGAGGATTCGTGGATCTGTCTCTGTCGACCCGTGCTGAAGGCGACTGCACCGTTGTGGTCGTGGGCGGGGAGATCGACGTGTATACCGCTCCCAAGCTCCGGGAACAACTCATCGACTTGGTCTCCAGCGGCCACTACAACCTGGTGGTGGACATGGAGGGCGTCGAGTTCCTCGACTCCACAGGCCTGGGGGTGTTGGTGGGCGGGCTCAAGCGAGTACGGGCCCACGGCGGCGCATTGCGGCTCGTGTGCACGCAGGAGCGGATTCTGAAGGTCTTCCGCATCACGGGCCTGACGAAGGTCTTCCCGATTCACTCCTCGGTGGAGGCCGCGATCGCGGGGGGATGACTCCTGGCCGCCTGGCCGCCCGGCAGCCGGTGGAGCGTGCCGCCGCTGTCTGTCGGCGGGTTCATAGCGGGCCGGGCAGAGCCTCATGGGGCCCTTTGCTCAGGGCAAAGGGCCCTACCCGATCGCCCGAAGAGTGGGTGAGGTGATGTTGCGACAGTTACACTGCGCGACATAAAATAGTTTGTCTCCGCGCGGTTGCGCGCGGAGATTTGCGTGCCCCGCCCGGGGCGTCGACAGCCGAGCTGTGGGTGGGCACGCCGGCCGATCGTCCAGGAGGATCTATGTCCGCACTCCCCACGCTGAGCGGGGGCGCCAGCGTCAGCGTGACGAATGGACAGCTGACCCTGGTCGCCGTCGTAGCCGCGGTTGCAGTGATCGCACTGTTGACCGCCGGCTATCTGGTACGCCAGGTCCTCGCCGAGAGCGAGGGCACGCCACGCATGATCACTGTGGCGCATGCAATCCAGGAAGGCGCCGTCGCCTACCTTCGCCGCCAGTACAAGACGCTCGCGATCTTCGTAGTAGTCATCCCGTTCATTCTCTTGATCCTGCCGGCGGACACGACCGGCGTGCGCATCGGCCGCTCCCTCTTCTTCTTCGTGGGAGCGGTTCTTTCTGCCCTCGTTGGCGCGGTCGGCATGAACCTCGCGGTGCGGGGCAACGTCCGCGTTGCCGCCGCCGCCCAGCAGCGTGGCGCGAATCGGGCGATGAGCATCGCGTTCCGTACCGGTGGGGTCTGCGGGATGTTCACCGTCGGGCTGGGTCTGCTCGGCGCAGCCGTCGTCGTCCTGATCTACAAGGCCGACGCACCCCAGGTGCTGGAGGGGTTCGGCTTCGGTGCCGCCCTGTTGGCGATGTTCATGCGTGTCGGCGGCGGAATCTTCACCAAGGCCGCGGACGTGGGCGCCGACCTGGTGGGGAAGGTCGAGCAGGGCATCCCCGAGGACGACCCGCGCAACGCCGCCACCATCGCGGACAACGTGGGTGACAACGTCGGCGACTGTGCCGGTATGGCGGCCGACCTGTTCGAGTCGTACGCGGTGACGCTGGTCGCGGCGCTGATCCTCGGAAAGGTCGCCTTCGGCGAGAAGGGTCTCATCCTCCCGCTGCTGATCCCGGCGATCGGCGTCCTGACAGCCATCATCGGCATCTGGATCGTCCGGCCGCGGCCAAACGACCGGTCGGGCATGGCCGCGATCAACCGTGGCTTCTTCATATCGGCCGCCATTTCGGCCGTCCTCGTCGCCATCCTTGCCTTTACCTACCTACCGTCGTCGTTCAGCGAGCTGCCCGGCGCCTCCGGCCACCTGTTCGGTACCTACGACGGCAACCCGCAGGTCATCACACTGGTGGCGGTGCTCATCGGCATCGTGCTCGCGGCGGCGATCCAGGTGCTCACGGGCTACTTCACCGAGACCAAACGCAGGCCGGTGAAGGACATAGTCGAGGCCTCCCGGACGGGCCCGGCCACGAACATCCTGAGCGGCATCAGCGTGGGCCTCGAGTCGGCCGTCTACTCGGCGCTGCTCATCGGTGCCGCGGTCTACGGCGCCTACCTGATGGGCCACGGCTCGATCAAGGTCGCGCTGTTCGCCGTCGCCCTCGCCGGCACCGGGCTGCTGACCACAGTCGGCGTCATCGTCTCCATGGACACCTTCGGCCCGGTCAGCGACAACGCCCAGGGAATCGCGGAGATGTCCGGCGACGTGGACGAGAAGGGCGCGGCCGTTCTCACCCAGCTCGACGCGGTAGGCAACACGACCAAGGCGATCACAAAGGGCATCGCGATCGCCACGGCCGTGTTGGCTGCGACGGCATTGTTCGGGTCGTTCACCGACACGATCGAGAGTGCACTCGCGACGGCGAAGGCGAGCCTCAGCGAGATCCATGTTCTCAACGTCGCCGATCCGAACAACCTCGTGGGCGTCATCATCGGGGCCGCGGTCGTGTTCCTGTTCTCCGGCCTGGCGATCAGTGCGGTCGGCCGCGCCGCCGGACGCGTCGTCTTCGAGGTGCGCAAGCAGTTCCGGACCAAGCCCGGAATCATGGAAGGGACCGAGCGCCCCGACTACGGAGCAGTGGTCGACATCTGCACCCGCGACTCGCTGCGGGAGCTGATCACGCCGGGGACGCTCGCCATCCTGGCTCCCGTCGCTGTGGGATTCGGGCTCGGCTACACCCCCCTCGGCACCTACCTCGTCGGGGCCATCGCGGCGGGCGTGCTCATGGCCGTGTTCCTCTCCAACTCCGGTGGGGCCTGGGACAACGCGAAGAAGCTGGTCGAAGACGGTGCCTACGGCGGTAAGGGCTCGGAGGTGCACGCCGCGACCGTCATCGGCGACACCGTCGGTGACCCGTTCAAGGACACCGCCGGTCCGGCCATCAACCCGCTGATCAAGGTGATGAACCTGGTGTCGCTGCTCATCGCGCCCACCGTCGTCAAGTACGGCGTGGGTGTGGATGCCAGCAAGCCACTGCGGATCAGTGTCGCGCTCGTGGCGGTCGCGCTGATCGTGGCGGCCGTCTACATCAACAAGCGGCGCACTTCCAGCATCGCCTCCAGTGGCGACGGCGGGTCCCGTAGCGAAACCCCAGAGGAGATCCACCCGGTCGGGGTGTGACCGGGCGAACATGCGGGAGGGTTCCCGGCTGCCGGACGGAGTCCGGCCCCGGGGGCCCTTCCCCTTTCTCGCCGAGCGCCTACGCCTGCGACAGGACCGTGCCTGCGGCAGGGGCAGGCGTTACCGTCTACAGCAGCCGGCGTCCGTTGGATGGGGACGGCGGCATCCGCGGGGTTGCGACCCTGCGGCGCCCCGGCCGACGCCGCTTCGACCACACACCGTGAGGAGTCACGTGCCCGCACGCAAGACCGCCGGGAATCCGGCCTCCGGACGTCCGTCCGCTAAGGATGACGCCGCGCGGCGTCCTACCGGCACGGCGGGAGCGGGAGGGCGGGACCAGGCTGGCGGGACGCGCTTGGTGATCGTCGAATCGCCGGCCAAGGCAAAGACGATCTCCGGGTATCTCGGACCGGGCTGGACGGTCGAGTCCAGCATCGGCCACATCCGCGACCTGCCGGCCAATGCCGCTACCGTCCCGGACGCCTACAAGGGCCAGCAGTGGGCCCGCTTGGGCGTGAATGTGGACAACGGCTTTGAGCCCCTCTATGTGGTCATGCCGGACAAGCAGGCCCAGGTGCGCAAGCTCAAGGCCCTGCTGGCAGGTTCTCAAGAGCTCTACCTCGCCACAGACGAGGACCGGGAGGGCGAGGCGATCGCCTGGCACCTCCGGGAGACGCTCAAGCCCCGCGTCCCCGTCCGCCGCATGGTGTTCCACGAGATCACCCGGCAGGCGATCGAGCATGCGGCCGATCATCCGCGAGACATCGACCAGCGGCTCGTGGACGCGCAGGAGACCCGGCGCATCCTGGACCGCCTCTACGGCTACGAGGTCAGCCCCGTGCTGTGGAAGAAGGTCCGCCCGGGGCTGTCAGCCGGGCGAGTGCAAAGCGTCGCCACCCGAATACTGGTGGAGCGGGAGCGGGAACGCATCCGATTCCGGACCGCGTCCTACTGGGGCATCGACGGGACCTTCGCCGCTGACCGGAGCCCGTCCGGCGGGGCCGACGCCGCCTCGGCCCGGCCAGCCCAGCCGGCACTGCCCGCTGCGCTCGTCGGGCTGAACGGCAGGCGGATCGCGACCGGCCGTGACTTCTCCGAGTCAGGGGAGCTGACCTCACCGGAGGTCGTCCTGCTCGACGAGGCCGCGGCGCGCGGGCTCGCCGACCGGCTGGCCGACGTCGAGTTCACGGTGCGCAGGGTCGAGGAGAAGCCATACCGGCGCTCGCCGTACCCGCCGTTCATGACCAGCACCCTGCAGCAGGAGGCCGGCCGCAAGCTGCGCTTCTCCAGCCAGCGGACGATGCAGGTGGCGCAGCGGCTCTACGAGAACGGCTACATCACCTATATGCGCACCGACTCGACGACGCTGTCGGAGACGGCCGTGGCCGCCGCGCGGACGCAGGCGCGCGACCTCTACGGGCCCGACTACGTCCCCGACCAGCCGCGGACGTACACGCGCAAGGTCAAGAACGCCCAGGAGGCGCACGAGGCGATTCGCCCGGCTGGGGAGACGTTCCGGACGCCCGGGCAGGTGGCCGGCGAGCTATCGGCCGACGAACGGCGCCTCTACGAACTGATCTGGCAGCGGACGATCGCCAGCCAGATGGCCGACGCCCGCGGGACGAGCGTCGCTATCCGGTTGGGCGGCATCAGCATCGCTGGCGAGGACGCCGAGTTCTCCGCGACCGGAAAGGTCATCAGCTTCCCCGGGTTCCTGCGCGCCTACGTCGAGGGCGCCGACGATCCAACCGCCGAGCTGGAGGACCGCGAGCGCCGGCTGCCGCCGGTGAAGGAGGGCGATCCGCTCACCGTCCTGGATCTCATTGCGGAGGGGCATGCCACGCAGCCCCCGGCGCGGTACACCGAAGCCAGCCTCGTCAAGACGCTCGAAGAACTCGGGATCGGCCGTCCCTCCACGTACGCCAGCATCATCGGGACTATCCAGGACCGTGGTTACGCCTTCCGGAAGGGCAGCGCCCTTGTACCCACTTTCACCGCGTTCGCGGTGGTTAACCTGCTGGAGGACCACTTCTCCCGGCTCGTCGACTATGGCTTCACGGCCGAGGTCGAGGACGATCTGGACGAGATCGCGGCAGGCGAGCGGGCCTCGACCGACTGGCTGACCCGGTTCTACTTCGGTACCGGCGAGGGCAACGGCAACGGCAAGAGTAAGGGCTCGGCTGCCGCAACTGCCGGTCGTGCCGCCGGCCTGAAAAGCCTGGTCGACGAACGGCTCGGGGAGATCGACGCGCGCGAGGTCAACTCGATCCCGCTCGGCGAGGACGAGGGCGGCGTGGCCTTGGTCGTCCGCGTGGGGCGGTACGGCCCCTACGTCCAGCGCGGCGCCGTCGACGGTTCGGAACGGGCGAGCATCGACGAATCGATCCCGCCCGACGAGCTGACCGTGGAAAAGGCTCTGGAGCTGCTCCACGCCCCGTCGCAGGACCGGGTGCTGGGGACGGATCCGGCGACGGGCGAGGAGGTCGCCGTGCGGATCGGCCGGTTCGGGGCCTACGTGCAGCGCGGGGAGGGCAAGGACCCGGCCCGTGCCAGCCTGTTCGTCTCCATGACCCCTGAGTCGGTCACCCTGGACGACGCGCTGCGGCTGCTCACGCTGCCTCGGACGGTAGGAGTTGCCCCGGACGGGGAAGAGATAACCGCGCGGACCGGTCGCTACGGGCCGTTCGTGAAGAAGGGAAGCCAATCTCGCTCGCTCGCCGGCGAGGAGGATCTGTTCACGGTCACGCTCGAGCAGGCACTGGAACTGTTCGCCCAGCCCAAGAGCCGAGGCCGAGGCGCTGCCGCCCCGCCGCTGCGCGAACTGGGCCCGGATCGGGATTCCGGCAGGCCGATCGTTGTCAAGGAGGGGCGCTTCGGCCCCTACGTCACCGACGGCGAGGTCAACGCCAGCCTGCGCCAGGGCGACTCGGTCGAGGAGATCGATCTCAACCGGGCCGCGGAGCTGCTCGCCGACCGTCGGGCCAGGGCCGAGGCCGCGCCGCCGAAAGCTCCTCGGGCGCGCAAGGCCGCGTCGGCAGCGAAGGGGCGGCCCGCGTCGGCAGCCCCGGGGGAGGCGCGGAAGGCCGGCGGGGCGAAGGCAGGCGCTGGGACGGCTAGGACAGGCAAGGCGGGCGGGGGGCGGCCCCGGGGTCGAACCAACGGGTCAGCCGACGGCGGCGAGCGTGGGGCCGCCTCCTCGTAGCCATCGTTCTAGCCATCGTCGCAAAGCCCGGACTCTCCGAGGAGTTGCGATGGCGGGCCGGTGGTCAGGCCGCGGGTTCCGGCTTCACCTGGGCGCGCCTGGTCGTGGGTCACGCAGCGTCGCCGCGCCACGTCGGCCACCCCCTGGTCAGCCTGTCCGCGCACTCGGCGGCGACCGGAGCGCCCGTATCGTAAGCGAGACCGGTCGTGACAGGTGCCTGGCGTCGCTACGTTTCCGAGCCTGAGGCGGGGGCCGTTGTCCCCGCCTGAGCAGCTTCCTTCTCGACCTGCTTCAGCTCGGCCGCCAACGCGTCCGCATCGAGATCCACGGCCCGGGAGATCATGCGGTTTGCGGCCTTGATGTTGGCCGCCACCTGGTCGGCGTAGTTGGTCTCGTAGACAGCGATCAGGCCTGCGGTGCCCGTATCCAGCGTCTCTCCGAGCTCCTTGAGGTCTGTCCGGCTCAGGCCGCCCGCAGCGTGGCCGGCGACCGCGCCGATGGCGGCGCCCCCGCCGGCTCCGACGGTGAGGGCGCCGAGGATGCCAACCGGCGGGAACAGCGCGGTCACAACGCCGGCCGCGATTCCCCAGCCCAGGCCCACAGCGGCACCGTGCCTGGTCGGCTGCTCGTGCTTCTTGACGATGGTGACGCGCCCCGCCTCGTCCTTGTCAATGACGGCGGCGTCAAAGTCGTGGGAGCTCTTGACCTCGTAGTAGAGGGCCTTGATCGCCTCGTAGTCGGCCACAGCGTCGGCAACGTCGTCGTAGGCAGCTGCGAGGACGTACAGCGTGTCTTTCTCGGACATGTCTCCCCTTGATGGTTACCGCGCACCGGACGGGCGCTCCCGTCTCGCACGTCGTCAGGATCAGCTGTCCTACGACCAGGACCTCCCGTCCGCTCGCGCACATTGTCGCCGTCGCCCTGACCGAGTACCTGGAGTCATCCCAGCGGCTGCGTTTAGCCAGATTCGCAGCTCGGCGGCTTTCTGCAGGAGTTTCTCGAGGCGCCGCCGAGACTAGCCTGCGCCCGGCCCAGCCGGTCTGCGGTCTTATTGAACACCCGGTGCGCCGTCTCGCCGTCCGCAGCGTGTCAGTGCCGTTGCGCTTGGCATACTGCGCCGCCCGAGGTTAGCTCAATGGACGTTCTATCCGCATCTTGTCATGCAGAGGGGGACCGCCTGCGAGCATTAGGAAGACGCAATCAGATCAGTACAAGAAGGGAGATATTTGTGTCGATCTCATCCTCACGACGAACTAGCATGAAGTGGGGCGTAACGGTCGCGTTCACGGCGGTCGCGCTGTGCGGGCAAGTCATGCCTGCCTCCGCAGTGGCGAACGGAACGCCGGTGCCCAACGGCGCGTATTCGTTCGCGGTCAAGTTGACGATGACGGACATCCCGCGACCAGACGGGACGCGCTACAACAGCGCCTGCTCAGGCGCTTTGGTGGCCAGGTGGTGGATCATCACTGCGGGACACTGTTTTCACGACGTCAACCGCAAACCGGTCAGCGGGAAAGTGCCGTACTCGACGACGGCTACCGTCGGGCGGGCGGATCTGGCGGATTCGACTGGCATCGTGGTCAGGGTCGCACGGGTCGTGCAGTCCACCACGAACGACGTCGCGCTGGCGAAGTTGGCAAGGCCGGTCAGGAACGTCAAGCCCTTGTCGCTTGATCGGGTCCCTCCCCATCTGGGAGAGATCGTCACCATCGCAGGATGGGGCAGCACAACCGACGTCGCCCCGGTGCCATCCACGCACCTGCAGTCCGGTCAGTTCACGGTGAGCAGCATTACCGCGACGACTGTGGGTGTAGTCGGATACCGGCCGTCCAGCGATACGAGCGCCTGTCTGTACGACTCCGGAGCTCCGTACTTCACCGCGACACATCGCGGGAGGCTGGCGCTCGTGGCGGTCGAGAGCACCGGCCCGCCGTGTCCACACGCGACCGAGGAGACAACATCACGGGTCGACAACCTCGCGTCCTGGATCCACTCAGTGATCTACGACCGAAAGCACCATTAGATGTTGCCCGCACTGCCAGTGAGGCCAGCTTCGGACCTCGCAGGCGCAAAGGGCCCGACTTCTCGGAGCTCGGCAGCGGCTGGACCGCACCGCCAACGTCGCGTCCGGAGGCCCTCAGCCCGCGAAACAACGACCCCCCTGCGACGTGGGGACATTCCGTGGGCCCACAAGTGGTACCTAACATGACCACCGACAGAAACTGGCCGACCCGTCCCCCGAGGCATTTCTGTCCAAATCATCGATTATGCTGGAAATGCGGGGGGAGCAGAAAAGGCTCCCCCCGCCCTACCACAACAATTTCGGCACGACGGTCCCTGACCCAACTCGACCCTCGACCGACCAGTCCCGCCAGGAACCATGCAAGTGTGGAAGAAAGACCGCGCACGAATCGGCGATCTGAATGCGCGGCCAGGCCCCGTTTCCTGCGGCTTTGTTCTACGCTCGGTCCAGCGCGTTCGGTGACCACGCCCGGCATTCGGGTGTCGGTCGCGCTGCCCCCGGTACTCCCCGATCAGTGCCCGAGTCGGACCCGGTTGCGCAGCGTCGCGGCGCGAGCGCCTGCGGCGGGGCCAGAGGCGAGCTGGTCGTTGTAGACCTCCATGTACTCATCGACGGCACGTTGGTCGGTGATGTCGACCCCGGCCTGTTGCGCGGCCATGACGAAGGCTTTGGCGGGCCCCCAGGTCGCGGGGTCGTCGGCGCCGCCGAGCAACTCGGGTGTCCAACGGTCCACCGCGGTAAGGGTCTCAGCGACGTGGCGGCCGTCGATGTGGCGGATCCGGCCGGCGAAGCGGATCCAGGACTTGGTGACCTGGGGCACCTGCGCGAAGTAGTCGCGGCCGGCTGAGATCTTGCGGGGGAACCAGTCGGCCAGGAACACCTCGACGACCGTCGGGCTCCAGCGCAGTGGCCGGCCGTCCAGGTAGTCGCAGGTGAAGCTCAGGATGTCGTGGGCGACGGCAGCGAGGTCGGGACACCCGGACAGGCCAGCAGCTTCCGGCGAGGCGCAGAACTCGTCGAGAAGCGCGTCGCGTTCGGGGTCGGTGAGGCTGGGCCACTCGGCGACCTGGCCGTTCGGGGGAAGGAGCCGGAGGCGGGCTTCGATGAGGCCCCGCACCGCAAGGAGAGTGTCGGAGCCGGGCGGGTCGAGCGTGCGGTCGGTGCATCCGAACGCAGCGCGGATCTCGGCGGCGGCGTCGGCGAGGTCTTGCTGATCAAGATCGACGTCTTCGTCGGCGAGGGTGCGCCGGACGGCGTCGAGGACGTCGTCGAGGGGTTCGGCGGCCACGAACGCGTCCTTGGCGATGCCGCCGAGGTTGCGGTCGATGTAGACGTTGACCGTGTGAGCGGTGGCGCCCGGGCGGGTGAAGCCGACGAAGATGGCGTAGCCGTCGCCGTAGTAGTCCTCGGACAGGCGCCACGCCT
>JADGOW010000258.1 GCA_017882765.1 Frankiaceae bacterium | reverse complement strand
ATCACCATGGAGCACGAGGCGGTCACGGCGGAAACGCTGTCCATCGCCCAGGCCGCCAAGAACTCGGGTGGGATCGTCCTCGCGCAGGTCGAACGGGTCACCGCCCGCCGTACGCTGCTCGGCCCGCAGGCAGTCAAGGTGCCCGGCATCCTCGTGGACGCCGTTGTCGTGGCCCGGCCCGAGAACCACATGCAGACCTTCGCCGAGCCCTACAACCCGGCGTTCACCGGAGAGGTCATGGCCTCGACCGACCTGCTGGCTCCGATGCCGCTCGACGAGCGGAAGGTGATCGCCCGGCGGGCGGCAATGTTCCTGAAGTTCAACTCGGTGGTCAACCTCGGCATCGGGATGTCCGAGGGGGTGGCCAACGTCGCCAACGAAGAGAACGTCTTCGATCTCATCACGCTCACCGTGGAACCCGGGGGAATCGGCGGGATTCCGGCCGGCGGGCTCTCTTTCGGTGCGACGTACAACCCGCAGGCGGTCATCGACGAGCCGTACCAGTTCGACTTCTACGACGGCGGGGGCCTCGACCAGGCATTCCTCGGTTTCGCGGAGGTCGACCGTGAGGGCAATGTCAATGTCAGCCGATTCAGCAACCGGCTGGCCGGCGCCGGTGGCTTCATCAATATCAGCCAGAATGCGCGTGCTGTCTTCTTCCTCGGCACCTTCGCGGTCAATTCGAGATCCCATGTCGAGGACGGGCGGCTGCACCTGGAGAATCCGGGTCGCAGCCCGAAGTTCGTGGAGCGGGTCGGCCAGGTCACGTTCAGCGCCGACCAGGCGCGTCGGCGGGGTACCGCAGTCTTCTACGTCACCGAGCGGGCCGTTTTCCGCCTTGCGGCCGAAGGCATCGAGCTGGTGGAATGCGCGCCGGGAGTAGATCTGCAGCACGACATCCTCGACCACATGGCCTTCACGCCGGCAATCTCGCCCGACGTGCGCCCGATGGAGCCCGCGATCTTCTTGCCCGAGCGGATGCATCTGCGCCTGCGCTCGGTCATGACACTCGATGAGCGCTTGCACTACGTCCCCGAGGACGAACTTCTCTACCTCAATTTCGAGGGCCTGCACCTGGACTCGGCGGAGGAGGCCAACGAGCTCGCCGAGGTCCTGGACAAGCGGCTGGTGGAATACGGGCGCAAGCTGAACGTGGTCGTCAACTACGACAATTTCCGGCTCTCGCCGACGGCGGCCGACCGGTACTGGGAAATGATCCGGCACAACACGGCGCACTACTTCCTCTCCCTTACGCGGTACTCGACGAATGCGTTCTTCCGGCACCAGCTCCGGGAACGGTTCGCCGCCGCCAGCCTGCACCAGCAGTTCTACCGCAGCTTCGAAGACGCGAAGCGCCACCTTGAACAGCCACCACCGGGAGGTGAGCTGCCATGACGACAGCGTTGATTGTGATCGTCATCCTCGTCCTAATCGTCCTTCTCATAGTTGCCATTGTCACCGGCATTCAGGTGGTGCAGCAGTACGAACGGGGGATCGTGTTCCGGTTCGGCCGGGCCCGTGGCCGCGTCCGCGAACCGGGCCTATGCTTCCTGCTGCCATTCGGCATCGAACGGATGCGCAAGGTCAACATGCAGATCGTCACGATGGGGGTGCCCAACCAGGAAGGCATCACGAAAGACAATGTGACGCTGCAGGTCGATGCCGTCGTGTACTTCCGGGTCGTCGACCCGGTGAAGGCGGTCGTCAACGTCCAGAACTACATGTTCGCTGTCTCCCAGGTCGCCCAGACCTCCCTGCGCTCGGTCATCGGGCACAGCGACATGGACGAGATTCTGTCCGCGCGGGAACAGGTGAACAACCACCTCCGAGAGATCATCGACGCGCCGACCGAAGGGCCGTGGGGCGTCAAGATCGAGCGGGTCGAGGTCAAGGACGTCTCACTGCCGGAATCGATGAAACGGTCCATGTCGCGGCAGGCCGAAGCCGAACGGGAGCGCCGGGCCCGCGTGATCATCGCCGACGGTGAGTACCAGGCGTCGACGAGGCTGGCCCAGGCCGGCCGGGCGCTGTCCGCCGACCCGTCCGCCCTTCAGCTGCGGCTGCTCCAAACCGTGGTCGAGGTCGCCGCGGAGAAGAACTCCACGCTCATCGTGCCCTTCCCGGTGGAGTTGCTGCGCTTCCTCGACGCGCAGTCGCGTGTCGCCGCCCGGGCTGCCGAGCAAGCCGTGCCCGATGAAGTCGCGCTGCCGAGCCAGCCCACCGCGGCCGCGATTCCGGTGAGCGAGGTGGCAGACCGCATCCCCCGCCGACCGTAGAGCGAGTCGGCAGCCGGGGAGCGGCTCTGGTTCGCCCTGGCCGTAGGCCAGCAGCGGGGCCGGCGCCTCGCGTTCAAGCTTCTCGAGAGGTAGCACGTCAGGACGGGGAGCCGGGGCGCCGGCCCACCACGGCAAAGGTGGACGGGAAGAGCAAGGGGCGTTCCGTCGCCGCGTCGGATGCCTCGAAGGCCCTGTCCCAGCGCCGGATGTCGGCTTCGTCTATGGCGCCAGCGGCGAGCATCGCCTCCCGTGCTGCCCACGCCGGGCCGCGGAGCCCCGGCGGTGCCGGGACGATCGGGATCCACCCGCGAAAGACCTCGACGGTCAGCCCAGCCGACTTGGCCAGGTGGCTGAGCCGCAGCCCGATCCGCGGATCGCTGCCCCGGGCAGTGAGGAAAGCGAGGTACCGGTCGAACAGGTCCTCAAGCTCGGCAGGCTCGGGGTAGGTCGCAATAGCCTTCAGGTGCGCATCGACCAGGTAGAGCGCGCCTCCAGGCCGAACGAGTGTGGCGAGATGGTCGACGATCCGCTGTTCGGTCCCCCCGTTGTGCCCCAGCACATGCCGCATCATCACGACGTCGAACGCGCCCTCCGGCAGCCCGGTGCGGTCTGCGCTCCCGAGCCGGACCGACGCGTTCTCCAACCCGGTCGACGCGATGAGCGCCGTTGCGGCGGCCACCGCCGACTCGTCGCCGTCGATGCCGATGACCTCGCCGCCCGCGCCCACGGCCGCCGCCAGCAGCGCCAGGATCGCGCCGGGCCCGCACCCCACGTCAGCTATCCGCGCGCCGGGCGCGACACCGGCCTGGGCCCACAGTGCCGCTTCCTGGTCGCGGGCCTGTTCCGCCATGAGGCGATAACGAGCGACCTCATCGTCGCTGAGTTGGAGTGCGTAGTCCGCCACTGCCTCTCCTTCGGGTCGAGCCGCGATGCCCAGGCACAGTTCAGCGCAGGGGGGCGTGATGCGCCAGGCCGGCCCCCCGACGAACGGCCGGCCCCCCGACGAACGGCCGGCCCCCCGACGAACGGCCGGCCCCC
>JADGOW010000257.1 GCA_017882765.1 Frankiaceae bacterium | reverse complement strand
TGCTGCGATCCGCCTTCGGCGTCGCCTCCGCCGGGATGACCGGAACGCGGCCGAAGCGGGCGAGAGCGCGCCTCTCGCGCCGGAGCCAGGCCGAGCAGGCCCTTCCTGGGACACCCTGCGGTAAGTGGGGGCACGCGCCTTCATCGGGGGCGCCTTGCCCATGAGCAGAACCCGGTCGCCCACGACGACCGTGAGCAGGGTCTCGCTCTTGCCGAGGCTAAGGGCCGCCGGCAGCGCGGTCGGGGTGGTGCCGGCACCAGGCAACGGGGCGTGCGCCTCACCTGCACTCACTGGATCCGGCGCGGGCCCACGTCCCTCCTCGGCACCGAAGGACCCCGTCGGGCCTGCGCGGACAGCACCCTGACGCCGGACGTCCCGGCCATCACGGGGTTGAGTTCCAGCGACACCAGTTGGTGACCGCCGGGCGCGGTGTCGGGCCGGTTGATGGTGGGGAGCTCGTCGGCCAGCCGGGCCACCCGCAGCAGGAGCTCCTCGATGGCGGGCACGTCCACCGGCGCCCGGGCCCGGTAGCCGAACAGCAGCGGCGCGGCCCTGACGGATCGGACCAGCTCCGCGGCATCGACGTCGGACAGCGGCAGGATGCGGTACGCGCGGTCGCCCAGCAGGTCGGTCGCGACGCCGGCGACGCCGAAGGAGACCAGCGGGCCAACGACGGGGTCTTCCATCGCGCCGATGGTGACGGCCACCCCCGGTGGGGCCATGTGCTGCACGACCAGCCCGGCATCGGGCAGCCCCGACAACGTGTCGAACGCGGCCCGCAGCTGCCCTTCGTCCGCGAGGTCGAGCCGCACGCCGCGCAGCTCCGGACGGTGCCGGTAGCCGCGTGCGGTCGCCTTGAGCGCGACCGGCCATCCCACCGCGCCCGCCGCGGCGACAGCCTCCTCCGCCGAATGCACCGGCACGGCAGGGTCGACGGCGATGCCGTAGACGCCCAAGAGATCAGTGATCCGCCCTTCAGCGGCGGCCGCGCGGGCCGCGGGCATGTCAACCGGCGGAGCCATCGGGAACCGGCCGGGGGGTCGGGCCCGGAACTCGGCGTACTCCACGGCGCGGGTAAACGCGCGCACGGCGCTGTCCGGTGAGGGGTAGGACGGGACGTCGCCCAGCTCCGGCGGTCCGCCGTCGTAGGACATCACCGCGGCCAGCACCGGCTTGCCAGTGTCAGCGGTGGCGCCAGCCACCGCGGCCGCGATCTCTCGCCGGCCAGCGTTCTCCGGTGGGACGAGGATCACCAGCACCGCGTCGGCCTCCCGGGCCGCGTCGTCGACGGCCTGCCGGTAGGCCTGGGCGGGCGTCCCGTAGGCGAGGATGCGCGGATCGGGGCGGGGAAGCCCGAGCGACCCGGCGGCCGACACGGCGAGCCGGGCCAGGGCGGGAGAGTCGCTGACCACCGCCAGCCGACGCCCCGCAGGCAGCGGTTGGGAGACGAGCAGGATCGCCACGTCGCACAACTCGGTCCCGTTCTGGACCAGGACCACGCCCGCCTGCCGCAGCACGGCGGCCTCCACGTCAGTCGCGGCGGCCGCCATCAACACCACGACCGGTTTACGCCAGCTGACCCGGCGGGCGAGCCGGGCGAACTTGCGGGGCTTGCCGACAGCCTCCAGGTAGAGCAGCACCACGTCGGTGCCCTCGTCCTCCTCCCAGAACTGGAGCAGGGCATCACTGCTGACGTCGACCCCGTTGCCGCCCGAGACGAACGTCGAGACCCCGAGCCCACGCCGGACGCCCTCCTCCAGCAGCGCCGCGTCCAAGAACGGTCCCGACTCGGAGAAGAAGCCGACCCGCCCGAGGCCGGGCAGGATGGGCGCCAGGGAGGCGTTGAGCCCAAGCCCCGGGCAGATCAGGCCCAACGAGCCGGGGCCCACGACTCGCATCCCGTACCCGCGCGCCTGCAACACCACAGCCCGGTCCACCTCCGGATCCCCCAGGTCGGTGACGACGACGAGCCCGCAGACCCCCTTGGCCCCGCACTGCGCGACCACCTCCGCCAGCGCGGCCACCGACGCGATGACAACCGCGAGGTCCACCGCCTCGGGGATGTCGAGCACCGAGGGGTAGGCCTGCACCGAAGCCACCGCCGTCGCGGCCGGATTCACCGGGTAGACGGGGCCCGGGAAATCACCGTCCAGGATGTGGCGCAACACGGTATGGCCCAACGAATCGGGCGAGCGGGAAGCGCCCACGACCGCGACCGCCCCCGGGTGGAGCAGCCGCGCGATCGACCGGGACTCAGCCCAATGCTCCCGCGCGCGCATCACCTCGACCGACTCTTCGGTCGGCTCGATGTCGAAGGCCAGGGTCGTCGAGCCACGCTCGAACTCCCGTTCGATGCGGAACCCAGCGTCCTGGAAGACCCGGACCATCGTGGGATTCCCCGTGAGCACCTCGGCCTCGAACCGGCGCAGACCCCGCTCGCGGGCGGCCGCGGCCAGATGCTCCAGCAGGATCGAGCCCACGCCCCGGCCGTGATGCTCGTCTGCGACGACGAACGCCACCTCGGCGACCAGCGAGCCCGGTATCCGGTCGTACCTCCCGACTCCAACGATCTCATCGCCGAGCAAGGCGACGAACGCCACCCGTCCCACGTAGTCGACGTTGGTGAAGTGCTCCCGCTCAGCCGGCCCGAGCTGTGGACTCGCCGTGAAGAAGCGGAAATAAACCGTCCGAGGGGACAACCTCGCGATGAAGCGGCTCCACCGGTCCCCGTCCTCGGCGACGATCGGCCGAACGTGGGCCGTGCCGCCGTCGGCGAGCACGACGTCGGCTTCCCACCGCCCCGGATATCCGCTCACAGCCGCCACCAACCCGGATAGACCTCTCCCATCCCCTGCAGACTAGGCGTGCTGGAGACCTGACCGGGCCAGCAAACCTGACGAGACGGAAGGGCCGTCTTGGGGCACTCGGAGTGCACCGGGGAGCGAGGCTAGGGCTTGGGCAGCGCAGCTGTCGAGACCACATTTTCGGGGCATAGAAGCTCCCGCAGCGACCGGACAAATATGTGGCAGCGACCGGTCGCTGCGGGCCGGGCTGCGCTTGCGACGGTCGGAGCGGCACGCCTGACCGGCGAGCACAACGCCGTGCACCACTGCCTGCTTACACACGGGAGCAGGCAGTGGTGACCGTGGTCTTCCGCTCGGGGCGTCTGTGGGGTGATTCCGCTCGGCAAAGGCAGTCAGATCATGGGGCCGCTGCGGTTGGCCCAGCCAACCCTGCCGAGCGCAGCCCGGCCCGCAGCGACCGGTCGCTGCCACATATTTGTCCGGTCGCTGCGGGAGCTTCTATGCCCCGAAAATG
>JADGOW010000104.1 GCA_017882765.1 Frankiaceae bacterium | reverse complement strand
CACGAACTCCCAGACCCGTTCCCGAGACGCAGGGACACGCCGGCTGACCTCCACCCGCATCTCAGCCCACCACCGGGAACCGTCGTTCGGCTGCGAGCCGCGCGAGAGCCTCCTGCATCACCCCGGTCACGTCGGCGTACACCTCGTCGAGGTCAGGGTGCTCCCCGTACCGGGCCCGCAGGTCGATCGGCGGCAGCACCTCCGTGGTGATCTTTGCCGGGAGCGGGAGGTGCCCGGTGAAGTCGCCGACGTTGAGCCCCCAGGGCAGGCTCACCGAGACGGGCAGGACGTGCAGACGGAGCATCTGATCGAGGTGAAGGAGTCTTGCCAGCCGGTCCCCACGCGTCAGGAACAGGGCTGTCTCCTGCCCGCCCACACTCACGACGGGGACGACCGGGGCGTCTTCCTCGATCGCCAGGCGCAGGAAGCCCGAACGCCCGGCGAAGTCAACCTTGCCGCCCTCCCAGGTGGGACGGTGCACCTCCATGTCGCCGCCCGGGTAGACAAGCAGCGCGCATCCCCGCCGGAGCGCACGGCGGGCGTTTTCGGCGGAGGCGGCGACCGTGCCGAACTTGCGGAGCCAACTCAGCCACGGCACCAACATCACCACGTTGTGGGCGAGCTGGTAGAAGCAACGTTCCGCACCGAAGTAGCTGGTGAAGGCCAGGGTGAAGACCGTGGTGTCCGGGGTTAGGTTGCCGCCGGAATGGTTGCCGACGAGCAGCACCGGTCCCTCCGCGGGGACATGTTCGAGCCCGCGTACCTCCGCCCGGAAGTACAGGCTCGCCACCAGCCACGCGCCGGGGAGCATGTTGCGGATGTAGTCCGGGTCCCGCTCGTCGAGGTCGGCCGTCGGGACCCGGCTGGCCACCTCGCGCGCGACGCGGCGAGTCAGCCCGCCGACCACCTGTCGAACAGTCGTGAGAGCCATGCGCTGCCCGTCCTTCCCGCAAGCCCCGACGTATACACCCCGCCGGTCGTGGCACCAGGCGCCGGCTGGTCATCTACCCCGGCCGACCTGGCCGGTATCCATACGGTCGGCGGCAGCGGCCGGATCTCGCTGGTCCACGACCTGGCCTGGGAGAGGCTTGGCGTGCGTCCGACGACGATGATGGCCCGCCACAGGTAGAGCCGGACGCCGGTCATCGTGCCGGCCATGACGTCAAGATGCCGCTTGTGACCCGGCTGGACGGCGTCGACTGATCTACTTGGCGTAGGCCGACCTGAACCATTCCCACACGATCTCGTGGCTGACCGTGAATCCGCGGGCCGCCATCATCTCGGGGATGTCGAGCAGGCTCAGATTGAACGGCAGCCGCAGCACTCCAGCTCCCACTCCGACTCACCTATCTGGGGTGCAACCCGCTGCGCGAGAATCGTCGCTAATACCGCTCGTCGAGGAGCGCGGCGAGTCGGACCCGGGTGAGCCGCTCCAACAACGTTGGTAACGCGGGGTCGTGGTCGATCAACTTCAGATCATCTCGGCAATTAGCAATGCAAACGCGAATCGTGGCGGTAGGTAATACGGGCTCGAACTGCGTCACGAGTCGCGACTCAAGTTCACGGAGGTCCCGCGACAACATCATCCGAGTCGACCCCACTTGGCTCTGATTTGTTCGCTGACGGCAGTCTAGACGACCCGGCCCTCCGTAACAAGTCGACAGCGCAGCGTAACCACTGGCGGGTGAAAGCGGACCTGGGCCAGCTGGATACGAGCCAATCTGACCCGGCGAGAGCTCGAAGTGCTGGCGCGGCTGCCCGCCGGCAATTGGGACAGGGACCGGTCGATGGTCGGGCAGTGACGCCGAGCTCGCCGACGAACCCCGACCTGCCGAACGAGATGGGTTCGACCGGCGGCTGCTGCTCCTGTCCGTCGGGATGCGCCGACTCGGGCTGCGTCCGGCCACATGCAGGCTGTGCGGCGGGGACGACCCTGGCGTGAGGGTGACGGCGTGGGCGTCGCGGTCGAACTCGGCCGGGTCACCTTGCAGTGCGAAGGCGATGGCATCGAGGCACTGTTGCTGCGCCTCGTCGCGCAGCGCGAGCGCGTCGAGCGCGGCGACAGTCATGCCCTGCCCATAGATGGGGTTGACGCTGCAGACGGCGTCGCCGAACGCCAGTTAGCCGGCTGGGAAGACGCGCAGCCGCTCATAGCGGACGGGGACAGCGGCCAGCGCCGCGGGAGCCGGCGGCTCTCGGCGTAGCGGAATGCCAGTGGGTCGCTCAGCGGTTCCGCGTTGTGCACGATCTCGGCGACGTCGCCGCCGGCGAGGGTTTCGGCGAATGAGGAAGCCTGCCCCATCCATCGGGGGATGGTCGTTTTGGTATCCGCCGAGGGAGGCGACCCAGCGGTCGCCCTCTACGGCGAGTGCGACGCGCGCACGGCGGTCTGCCGAAGTCGTGACCACCGACGATGAGAAGCGTCGGGACGCTGACGTCCAGCTGATCGACCCGTGCTGGAAGTCGCTGCGCCGCCCCCCCTCGGGATGGTGTCAACCAGCGCCCCAGGCGGCGGCCACGGTGTGGACCCGGGTCGCACCAAGCCCGGGCGCATACATCGATGGGTCATGAGCGAGCTGGTCGGCTGCCTTCCTGCACAAGTGCGGTGAGGCGGACACGGGCGAGCCGTTCCAGCAACTCCGGCAACGCCGGATTGTGGTCGAACAACCCCAGGTCGCGATGGCAGACCTCAACGCATGAGCGGATCAGGTCGGGGGGCACAAGCGGTCCAAACTGCCTGAGCAGCCGTGACTCGGTCTCGTGCACGTTCCACGGTGACGGCATCGCTGATCGCGACTCCATACAATTCGGAATCTACTTCCTGTGAGTAAGGGTAGGACCGCACCGGTGCCGGTAACAAGCGGTAGCGATGCACGGTTTGCTGCTACGCCGCGTAGCGAATCCGTTACTTCATCAGCCCCAGGGAGACGATACCCAGCAGTTACGAACTCCAACGCGCACTCGGGTCGTTCGGGCCCGTGGCCGACTGCGCCGGGCCCGTCGTCGGTACCTGCGGCCTTCTGGCTCGACGTCACTTCGACCTGCCGGGGCCTGATCCTGACCTGCCGGGCCTGGCACAGTTCTTCGGCGGCTGCCAAGGGTTGGACGATCGTACGCACGGTTGGCGCATCGGCCCCGTCCCGTGTTGCCTGACGCGCAAGGGCGGGAGGCGGCATGCTACGGGTGCTTAGCGTGGGATCGGGTAACTGGAGGCTCCTGGGATCGGGAACTCCCTGGGATCGGGAACTCCCTGGGATGGGCAACTGGAGGTCATTGTGAAGGCAGCAGTGGGGGACCGTCTCATCGTCCGTAGCCGGCATCTTGCCGAGCCGGATCGCCTGGGCGAGATCGTGGAGGTCCGCGGTGCGGACGGTCAGCCTCCCTATCTCGTCCGGTGGTCCAACGAGGAAAGCGAGCACTTGGTCTTCCCCGGGCCGGATGCTCACGTGGAGCACAGCTCGGGCGCCTGAACCGGTCCGGCGTCCGGCGGATACCTCGCCGCCGCTCACGGCCGAGGAGATGGGCCTGCCGAACCGGAACAGCTAGCTAGGGCCCTTCTCCCGGCTGGCTAGGAACCCGACGACGGAGGCTGGACAGCCTCGTCTCGCGGAGGGTGGTCGGCTGCATCGGCGCGCAGTCCCCCTGGTCGCGGCCGCGTTGCTCGCGGCCGCAGCAGTTGTCGGGTTGCTGCCGGCGTTGGTCACCACCTCCGACCCGGCGGCAGACGCGGCTTCCGGGCGGGGCGAGCCAGCGTGACGAGTCCGCTCCCAGGACCGCCGGTGGCCGTGCCAGGGCAGGCAGTACCGCCCGGTTCGGCTCCCGCCGTCGGCAACGCGCCTGACCTCAGCGCCCGCGACGGTGCCGTGACCGGCGGGTGATCGCCGGCGCCTGCTGGGCGTGGCGCGGATCGACCTGATCGGTGATCGTGCTGCCCGGGGTCAGTCGATGACGTGCGCGGACACCGATGGCGTCGGAGCGGGCGACGGGGATCGAACCCGCATGGCCAGCTTGGAAGGCTGGGGCTCTGCCATTGAGCTACGCCCGCGTGATTTGCGCTCGACGCCTATCAAACCCTATGGGTGCGATACGATGAGCACAGGTTGGTGACGTTCTGATCTCGTTGACAGGCTACCCGGCCCGCCGTGTCGTGCGTGTCACCAAGGCGGCAGGGGAGTCCGGCCAGCCGAGGTCCCCCCGCCGGGAACGCGTCGGTAGTTCGGCGCGCTCAGGAGAGCCAGGATGGACCGTGATGACCACTGGTGGCCTTGACCAGGACACGTTCATCACCCACGGGTAGCCCACGTTGATCACATTCACTTGCGTCCAGGGGAGCACGCAGCCAAGTGCAGTAATGTCCGGACCATCGGTTCCGTCGACCCTTCCCTGCCGGCTGGGGCGGCGAAGATTGGGTTAATGCAGGATGGCGATAGGGGTGCGAATCCGGCGGGCGTGCGCAACCCGGGTCGGGTCAGCGTTAGCTTGCCTCAGCGTTAGCTTGCCTCAGCGTTAGCTTGCCTCAGCGTGAGTTACCCCAGCGTGGCTTGCCTAAGGGCCGGCCGCCGATGGGCGTTCAAGCGAGGCACGATGACCGGAGGTGCCGGATGCCGCCTGCTTCTGCTCGTCACCGAGCCCTGGCTGCCGTCGCCGCGGTCGTCGCCGCAGTCCTTGTTGCCTCTTCTTCGTCTTTGCCGCATGGTCACCCGGCACGTCGGATACGCCCCGGCCGGCCAGTGGCTCGGAACAGATGGGCCCAGCCGACGCCACGCATACGATCAGTGCGGCCGTCCTCCGGGCCGGCCGCAGACGGGGCTGACTCTGGAGGCCCCATTCCGGCTCCGGCCACGACCATTCCCGGGCGGTTTTGCCCTTTCGTGACGACCGAAGGCGCGAAAACACTGGAGCATGCACGACAAGTGCGCCCAGAATGTCGTCAATAGTTTCGCGGACGTTCAGAAGGGGTTGCGCGGGTCCATGTCGCGGAGTGGCTCGAACGAGGCGGGGGATGCGGTTCGCGACGCGCCCGCGCCGCACTGGGGCTTGTGGGTTCTCATCGCGACGCTGGCGTCAGCTGCCGTAGCTCTGTGGGTCCCACTGGGTCGAGTGCCCGTCCCCGCCTCGGATGTGTGGCCGGGAGTGGGCCTGCTCGTCGCGTTCGTCATCGCGGAAAGGGTCGAGATCCACGTCGAGATCCGCCGGCAGAGCTTCATTTCCACGGGCGCGGATGCTGTCCTCGTAGTCGGGCTCTTCTTCGTTGCTCCCCTCGTGTTGCTCATTGCCCGCGTGGGCGGCGGCGCGCTGGTGCTGCTGGGCAGGCGGACGGACCCACTTAAGATCTTGTTCAACCTGGCACTGTTCGCCACGGAGACCGGGTTGGCCGCCTTGTTGTTCCGGGCGCTCGCGCCGGCGGACCTGACCGGGCCCCAGGCGTGGTTGCCGGCCTACGCCGCCATGCTGCCCTCACAGCTGCTCGGCGCGCTCAGCGTGCTGTTGGCCATCTCGTTCGCGCAAGCCCGTCCCTCGGCCGTGGACCTCCGCTCCGTCGTCCCGGTTGTCTTCATCGGCGGGCCGTTCGAGGTCACCCTGGGGCTGCTTGCCGTCGACCTCCTGCAGCGGGAGCCGTGGGCGGTGTTGTTGCTCGCCGTCTTGGGTGCGGTGTTGGCCCTCGCTTACCGCGGGCACGCGGCACTTGCCCGAAGACACGCGACCCTCAACGAGGTATACGACTTCACCCGCGCTGTGGTCGCCGCCCATAACGGCCATGACGCGCTCGCGCTGCTGCTGGGGGAAGCCTGCCGCCTGACCCACGCCTCCGCCGCGACCGTGCACCTCGTCGAGGACCGCCCGCCGGAATGGCCGGAGATGTTGGCGCTGACGACAGAGCTGGGAGGCAGCCGGCAAGGCCGGCGGAACGCACTAAGCGACCATGCCGAGACCCGCCCCCGCGGGTCGCCCGCCGATCCGCTTCACGAGCGGGTGCTGGCGGGCGAGTCGATCGTGGTGCCTCGCGGGACGCAGGACCCGACCATGCGGGCGTGGCTCGACACGCGCGGCGTCCCGGATGCCGTCCTCGTCCCGCTGACGGATACCCGCGAGGTGGTCGGCAGCCTGGAGATCGTCGATCGGCTGGGGGACGCGGCCTCCTTCACCGACACTGATCGCCGGCTTGCCGAGACACTTGCGGCCCAGGTGGCGGTCGCCTTCGACAACAGCCGGCTCCTGGACCGCTCCCTGTACGACGCCACCCACGATCCGCTGACCGGCCTACCCAACCGGGCTCTGTTCCTGGCCAGAACGCGCGAGGAACTGGAAAGGGCCCGGGCCGCCGTCGCCGGTCCCGCGCCGCTGTCGGTGGTCGTCCTCGACGTCGACAGGTTCAAAGACATCAATGAGACCCTCGGGCACCAAAGCGGAGACGGGGTGCTGCGGCGGATCGCGCTCCGTTTGCGTGAGGCGGTTCCCGCCGGCTCGACACTGGCGCGGATCGGCGGGGATGAGTTCGCCGTCCTCATGGTCGACCCGTGCGCCGACGTGGATGCCGTGGACCGCGTCGAGGGTCTCCGTCTGGTGATGCAGGAGCCCCTCCAGGTCGACGAGCTGACGATCGAGGCGGGGGCCACCTACGGCCTGGCGATCGGACCTGCCCCTGGCGTGGACGCGGCCGGCCTGCTTCAGCGGGCCGACATCGCGCTGCATGCCGCCAAGGAGGACCCGGGTTCGATGGAGGCCTGGCGCCCGGCACTGGACACCGCGAGCCCGCGGCGCCTGGCCCTCGTCGGTGAGCTGCGTCGCGCGCTGGAACGCGGTGAGTTGCGCATGGACTACCAGCCCAAGGTGGTGCTGGGCCAAGGCGAGGGCGAAGTCGTCGGCGTCGAGGCGCTGGTCCGCTGGCAGCATCCCGAGTTGGGCATGTTGCCGCCCGACGATTTCGTCCCACTCGCCGAGCGGACCGGGCTCATGCGCCCGCTCACGACCGTGGTGCTCCGCGTCGCCCTCGCGCAGTGCCGAAAGTGGCTGGACTTGGGTTGCCGGATGGGCGTTGCGGTCAACCTGTCGGTACGGGGTCTGGTGGATCCCGAGCTGCCGGCGCTGGTCGCGACCCTGCTGGACGACGCGGGTGTCCCGCCCGAAGCCCTTACGATCGAGATCACTGAGACGACGGTGATGAGCGACGTCACCCGGACGCTGCCGCTACTTCGGCGACTGGCCGATCTCGGCGTGGCGTTGTCGGTGGATGACTTCGGTACCGGCTACTCGTCCCTGGCCTACCTACGTCGCCTGCCCGTCAGCGAGATAAAGATCGATAAGTCCTTCGTCCAGGACATGGGCACCGACCCCGGCGACGCGGCAATCGTCGAGACCATCATCGGGCTGGCCCATCACCTCGGGCTGCGTGTCGTGGCCGAAGGCGTCGAGGACCAGCGCAGCCGGGATCTGCTCGTCCAAAGCGGCTGTGACGTGGGCCAGGGCTTCCTGATCAGCCGCCCACTCCAGCCGGACCGGCTGGAAGCCTGGCTTTCTGTCGGGGCAGGCGAAGGAGCACCGTCGCTGCGGGCGCCGACCCGGCGCGCCTCGCACGCCTGAGAGCGTTCTTTGGTTCCCGGGCCTGCTGATTGACAACCCCGGCGAGGCGTGGGGGTCTGGATCCCGCAGGCTGGGGCCTCAGCAGGCGCGGAAGTATCCGTTCTGCCAGCGTGCCGGCACACCGTCACGCCTGGCCTGGCGCACGCACTCCGTCGTCGGGAAGAAGGCATACCAATACCAGCGGCCGTGCACGTACCGCGCCAGCCCCGAGCTGTCGCCGCACGGTTCCGCCGAGTTGTACTTGCAGTGATCGACCAAGGCGTAGTTGTTCTCGCATCCGCGTGCCGGCGCGCCATATGGCGAGCCGATAATTCCCATGTACTGATCGCCGTGTAAGTCCGCACGCACCCGGGCGTCGTTGCACTGCCTTGGTCCCGGGGTGGCCGATCCCGGGGTCTGGCACGCTACTGCCGCCCCGCCCGCGAGGAGGCCGACAAACGCTGGCAGTGTGACGACGCGAGTGAGCCGCGACATTCCCGACAATTCATGCCTCCTGTGTCCGAACCGCTCCCATTGCGGCCGACCGGCGGATGTGCTAATGGTGGTGACCCCGATGCCAACTCGTTCCGCCGGCAACCTCCGATAGTATCAACATGAGTCGGCCGAATCCGCAGGGGCCAGGGCCTGCACCCAAGCTCGCTCATGGGCCCGGTAGGCCCATTGCGCCCGTTGCCACGCGCATTTCCGGAAAGCGGAGCGTCGGGAAACAGGAGCTGGTAGGCGGCCGCTGATCTCCGCCCGAAACCGGCACGGGAATCAGCGAGCTTCCAGCCGGCCCAGGCAGTCGATGCTGCGCATCTCGTCGTCGTCAAGGGTGAACCCGAAGACGTCGAAGTTGCTCTCGATGCGGTCACGCCGGGCGGATTTCGGGATGACGGCGAACCCGTGCTGCAGGTGCCAACGGACGATCACTTGCGCGACGGTGACCGCGTGGGCGGACGCGACGGTGCGAAGCGTCCGGTCATTGAGGTCGCTGGACCGGAACGGGCTGTAGCCCTCCAAGACGATCCCGCGTCCCTGCAGCTCCGTGCCCCGGCCGGGGTCGTACAGCGACGGCCCCCAGCGGATCTGGTTGACCTCGGGGGACTCGCCGCTGGCCTCGATGAGCTCGTCGATCTGCCGGGTGCTGTAGTTGCTCACCCCGACCGCCCGGGCCAGGCCGTCCTTGCGGGCGGCCAGGAGCGCCCCCCACACATCGAGTGACGCGTCGCGGCGTGGGGGCCAGTGAATGAGCCAGAGGTCGACGGCGTCGAGCCCGAGGGCATCCAGGCTGGCATTGAGCGTTCCGCGAGGCCGGTCGGCGCGGTCGTACGGCAGCTTGGTCGTCACGAAGACGTCTTCGCGCGGCACGCCACTGTCCCGGATGGCGCGGCCGACCTCGCCCTCGTTGCCGTAAACCGTGGCCGTGTCGAAGTGGCGGTAGCCGACATCGAGGGCGTCGCGCACCGCTCCGTAGGCCTGCCTTCCCCGCAGCTGCCACGTCCCCAAGCCGAGAAGGGGCAGCCGCCGGCCGGAACCCAGCGTCGCTGTTGGCACCGTCATGCCCGCCAGGGTGCCCCGGCGGCGGGCCATGTCGCAGCCCCGCGGCGTCAGCTCGGGGCGAAATCCGCCCGCCGGCCGGGGGAGGGGGCAGGCGGCGCGTCCAGGCTCGCAGCGGGGGTCCGCGGGGCCATGCGTCGACAGCCCCGAGATCCACCTCTTGTGAAGAGACTGCCGATGAAGTCGCGGACGATTGACTTGGTCTTCTCTGGGTCGGTCATGAGCCGATGCTGCAGCGGGTGCCGGAAGGGCGGCACCCCAAGTAGTTGGGGGAAAGCGGGCTCCGCCGTATGATCGAATGCGCGGTTTCGGGGCGTAGCGTAGTGGCTAGCGCGCCTGCTTTGGGAGCAGGAGATCGGGAGTTCGAGTCTCCCCGCCCCGACCCACCTCGCGCGCGTCAGGCGAGCCCGCGCGAGCCTGCCGGACTTCCCCGGCACCGGCCGCACCGGTCGCATAGCCTCGACGCGTGCAAACCAGCAAGGAAACTCTGAGCCCGACGCGCGTCCGGCTTACGGTCGAGGTGCCCTTCGACGAGTTCAAGCCCAGTGTCGACGCCGCTTACAAGCGGGTCGCGCGCCAGGTGCGCGTGCCGGGCTTCCGGCCGGGCAAAGCCCCTGCCCGCATTCTCGACCAGCGAGTCGGTCGCGGCCAGATTCTCGAGGAGGCCCTGCACGAGGCCCTGCCCGGTCTCTACAGCCAGGCGGTCGAGCGGGAGGAGCTGCTGGTCCTGTCTCGGCCGGAGGTCGACATCACCAAGCTGGAGGACGGTAGCCAGCTCGTGTTCACGGCGGAGATGGACATCCGGCCGGAGATCGCTCTGCCCGATTACGAGGGCATGGAGATCACTGTCGACGAAGCGACGGTGAGCGACGAGGAGCTGGGCGAACAGCTCGCGGGCCTGCGCGACCGGGTCGCGGTGCTGGTTCCGGTCGAGCGTCCCGCGGAATCGGGCGACTTCTTGAGCATCGACTTCGACGCAACGGTCGACGGCGAGGAAGTTCCGGGCGCCAAGACCAGCGGGTACTCCTACGAACTGGGCAGCGGGAGTGCGATGGCGGAACTGGATGAGGCGCTCGCCGGGGCCACCGAGGGTGACACCCGCTCGTTCGAGACCGCACTGGTCGCCGGCGACTTCGCTGGGCAGAAGGCCCAGGTGAGCGTGACGGTCGGCAGCGTCAAGCGCAAGGAACTGCCCGACCTTGACGACGAGTTCGCCACGACCGCCAGTGAGTTCGACACTCTGGATGAGTTGCGCGCGGACATCCGGGAGCGGCTACTGCGCACCCGGCGGCTCCAACAGGGCTTCCAGGCGCGCGACCGGGTGCTGGAAGAGCTCGTCAACCGCACCGAGGTGCCCCTGCCGGAGTCGGTGATCGACGAGGAGGTGCAGGCCCGGCAGGCGACGGTCCAGCGGCAGCTGGACCAGGCCGGGCTGACTCTTGAGGCGTACCTGGCAGCCGAGGACAAGACCCCCGAGCAGTTCGAGACCGAGACGCGCGAGGCGGCGCTTCGGCTGCTCAAGGCCCAGTTCGTGCTCGATGCGATCGTCGCGAAGGAGGAGGTCGGGGTCGAGGAGCAGGAGCTCACCGACCACCTGGCGCGGCTCGCAGAGCGTGCCGGTATGCCGCTGGACGAGTACGCGCAGCAGATCATCGAGACCGGACGCCTCGCCACCGTCATGACGGAGCTCTTGCGTGGCAAGGCCCTCGCCGGCGTGATGCAGGCCGCGCGCGTCGTCGACAACGCAGGCGGTTCCGTCGACCTGGAACAGGCGGGGCAGCCTCTCACCGAGGGCGGTGCTGCCGAGATCGACTCCGAGATCGACTCCGAGATCGACACCGAGATCGATTCCGAGATCGATTCCGAGGACGCCGATGGCG
>JADGOW010000103.1 GCA_017882765.1 Frankiaceae bacterium | reverse complement strand
TGCCTGGCGTTGAGTTGGGCGTAGTCGCGGTAACAGTTGTTCATCAGGACGTGCGTCTGTGTCGTGGCGGCCAACTCGCGCAGCCGCGGCGCCCAGGCCCGCAGTTCGTCTGCGCTGTAGAGGTAGCCGAATCGCTCGTAGATGTCGCGGCTCGTCCACTTGTCGCTGTGGCCGTGGAAGCGCACGACGGCCAGCTTGCCGGTCACCGCCAGCACCGGCGGGATCGAGGTTGGGTATCCCTGTGGCATGTCCACGCAGACGTAGGGGACGGCGTAGGAGCGCAGGAAGTCGAGCGTCGGTTCGGTGTTGAGGTGGTTCATCCAGCTGCCGTGGCGGAACTCGACGCAGATAGGCATCGGTTCGCACCGCTTCTTGCATTCGAGGAGGTAGCGCCGGTTTCGCTCGCCGGCCGGGAACCACGGCGGGAACTGGAACAGGATCGCGCCGAGCCGGCCCGCGGCGTGCAACGGTTCGATCGCCGACAGAAACCGGTCCCAGACCTCGTCCACCACGTCCGGGGGCAGGTCGGAGAGGTAGATGTTCTTCTTGTCCGTCTCCGGACGAAGGTCCTTGTACAGCGAGGCGGGTTTGGTGGGGTGCTGGGTGAGCAGCGAGAACGCCTTGACGTGGAACCGGAAGGACGCCGGGGTACGCGCGACCCACAGCTCGCTGTTGCGCTCGTTGGGCGGCGTGTAATAGGTCGAGTCCACCTCGACAAGCGGGAATTGATCGGCGTAGTAGGCGAGCCGGTCGGCCGCGCTCTTGATTTCGGGTGGGTACCAGCCGGAGGCGAGCAGCGTCCGGTCTGTCCACGAAGCCGTGCCCACGAGAACCTCGCCCACGGCGCGACCGTACGCGTGCGCACCTGCTCGGCCGGCGGGTGAGCCGGTTACGGTCAAGGGCGTGGCCGAGCCCCGGGATCCGGTAGCCGACCTGCGCCGCATCGCCTACCTGCTGGAGCGGGCGCAGGAGCCGACCTACCGGGTGCGCGCCTTCCGGACGGCTGCCGCAACCGCCGCCGCGCTTCCCCCGGGTGAGCTGCGGCACCGCACCGACGCGGGCACCCTCCAGGAGCTGCCCGGGATCGGCAAGGTCACTGCCGGCGCGATCGCGGAGTCGCTGGCCGGTGCGGTGCCGGTGTACCTGCAGCGGCTGGAGCCGGCGGGGGAGCAACCCGTCGCCCCGGGTGGCGAAGGGCTGCGCGCGACGCTGCGGGGCGACCTGCACACCCACTCTGACTGGTCCGACGGCGGCTCGCCCATCGAGGAGATGGCCGTGGCGGCCCGCGCCCTCGGCCACGACTACATCGCGCTGACCGACCATTCGCCCCGGCTGACCGTGGCCAACGGGCTGACCGCCCAGCGTCTGCGCGACCAGCTGCGGGTCGTGGCCGACATCAACGAGCGGCTGGCCCCGGTGCGCATCCTCACCGGCATCGAGGTCGACATCAACGCGGACGGCACGCTCGATCAGGACCAGGACCTGCTGGAGTCGCTCGACATCGTGGTCGCGTCGGTGCATTCGAAGCTGCGGATGCCGGCGGCGGAGATGACCCCGCGGATGGTTCGCGCGGTCGCGAACCCGGCCGTCGACATCCTGGGACATTGCACGGGACGCATGGTTGCCGGACGCGGCCGGCCCGAATCGCAGTTCGACGCCGATCTTGTGTTCGAGGCCTGCCGCCGCTTCGGGGTGGCCGTTGAGGTGAACTGCCGGCCGGAACGTCTCGACCCGCCGAGGCGCCTGCTCCGGGCGGCCGTGGAGGCCGGATGCGTCGTGTCCATCGACACCGACGCCCACGCGCCCGGGCAACTCGAGTGGCAGCCGTATGGGTGCGCGCGGGCGCAGGAGTGCGGGATCGGCCCGGACGTCGTCGTCAACACCTGGACGGTCGAGCGCCTGCTGGCCTGGACGCGGGCGTGAAGCTGCGGGCCGCCGAGGAGCGGGACGGCGAGGACTACTCGGCCGGGCGGCGCTGGAGCGGGATGAGCTGGTTGACCGGCGCGGTGAGCTTCGCCGACGTCCACGGGTCGACCGCGTCGGAGACCAGCAGCGCGCAGGCTGCGTCGGCGCACAGCGCGAGTACCCGCTCGTCGTCGTAGAGGCCGTCCGACGGCAGGCCGTGGACCCGGCACGTCGGGCAGAAGCGGCCAAGTCCCTCAGCGGCGCTGCGCCGGACCAGCGCCCAGATGCGCCGGCGGCCGGTGCGGACGGCGGCCAGGAAAGCAGTGTCGATGGCGTTGTTGTGCTCGTCCTCGTCGAGGGTGAGCGCGGCGACGACGAGACCCTCGAACGCCTCGCGTGCCTTCAGGTCGTGGCAGCGACGGGCGAGTTGGGGCAGCGTCCCGAGCAGGCGCTTGATGTCGGGCCCGGCCGGGCCGAGGTCGGGCTCGAGGATGGTCGATCGGGGGTACACCGAGCGCCACGCGCCCATGAGGGCGCCGTACTCGCCGCGGGACAGGATCGGGCGCGCGTACACCGCCGCCACGGCGTCCCGGACGGCTTTGAGCGCGACGACGGTGACCGCTGGATCGATCTTGACGTAGTCGGTGTCGCCGGCGATGTCGTCGGCGAACAGCGCGGAGATGGCGTCGAAGGCGGCCAGCACCTCGATCACGAGCGGCGAGTCGGGCGACAGGGCGCGGCAGCGGGCTTCGGCCACCGACACCATGTTGCGCCATGCAGCCGCGAGCTTGGGCAGGTCCGCATCGGTGATGTGCGGCAGCTGCGCGAGGACGCCCAGGATGGCGGGCAGGTTGGGGTGCTCCTCCAACCGGTCGATTGTCATGTGGCGTGGCACTGTTTCGACCCCCCGGGCAATGGGTGCTGTCACCCTCCTTGTCGGCATTGGGGACCCTGTGGAGCAGTGGTTTCGCTGATTCGACCAGGGTCAGGCTTGGACGCCACCCGTTCGGGCTAGTCCGCCGCGGCGGGGGAGTCTCCCTCGTGGGAACGGGCGCGACCCGATCGGATCACTGGACCTCGGGGACGCGGTGCTCTGGGCCACTACGAAACGAGGCCTGGCCTGAGGCCCGGGAGGTGCACGTGGCGGAAGCAATCGGACACTCGCGTGGCGGCGCGCGGGTCGAAGTCGTCCGCTCGGACGAGCGATTCCGGACGCGAACCAGCTGGCTCGACTCGCGGCACTCGTTCTCCTTCGGGGCGCACTACGATCCCGGGAACACCCACTTCGGGCTCCTGCTCGTATGCAACGACGATGTCGTGGCCCCCGGCACCGGCTTCCCGACGCATCCGCACCGCGATATGGAGATCGTCACCTGGGTGCTGGACGGCGCGTTGGCGCACAGTGACTCGGCCGGACACGCCGGCTCCGTCCGGCCCGGCCTGGCCCAGCGAATGAGCGCGGGCAGCGGCATCCGGCATTCGGAGGTCAACGCCCACCAGGACAGGCCAGTGCGTTTCGTACAGATGTGGGTCGCCCCGGACGCGGACGGGGTCGAGCCGGGCTATGAGCACAGTGACGTCAGCGAACGGCTGGCCGACGGCGGCCTGATCCCTGTTGTGAGTGGGCGCGGCCATGCGGGGGCCATCTCGATCCGGCAACGTGATGTCGTGCTGCATGCGGCGCGCTTACCTTCGGGCCGGTCGGCATCCCTGCCGGAGGCGCCGTTCCTGCATCTCTACGTCGCCCGGGGGCAGGTCAGCCTGGACGTGGGCCGGCTCGATGCCGGGGACGCGGCACGGGTCCGAGGCAGCGCAGGGCAGTGGGTGACGGCCGAATCGAAGCCAACAGGCGCTGAGATCCTGGTCTGGGAGATGCATGCCGAGCTCTGACGCGGCGACGACTTCCGGGCCGTAGGGTCGTAGTTGGCGCGAATTTGACCGGATACGTCGGGATGCGCCGCTCGCCGGGCCGCCGGGCCCGGCCTCTCCGCTGGCCGGGTGAGCGAGGGCAGCCGGGTCCGCCTCCGGAGCCCGCATTGACCCCACGGCGCAAGGGGTCTGCCGGCCGGCCCGAACGGCGGCGCCGCCAGGTGCCGGCGGGCGCAGGCGACCGACACGCCGGGCATCGGGACGTTAGGCCGGACAGACGCACTTGATCTCCGCGAATCCGCAGGCCTGCGTCGGTTCTCGCGGCACCCGAACCGTGGTCATTTCGCCTCAAATAGGGCAGTCTCGGTGTGTGACGGAGACGCCGCGGTTGTTACTCACCGTAGTGCCGCGTGTGGCCCCGGCTGCTATGCCTGCCGCCCTCATGCTCTCCGTCGGCGTCAGCAGACCCGAGGTCACCGGCACCGGTCACGTGAGTGTGGCACCCGGGGCCGCCCCGGTCGGGACCGTCGTACTGGGCCTGCTGGCCCTGCTCGTCACGATCACGTCCCTGACGGTCACCATCGCGTTACTCGACCCGCGCCGCCGTGAGATCCGCTCCCGTAGCCTGCTCGGGCCTCGAGGGCCGCTGTGGCGCAACCTGGGGGCCAACGGCGCGGGATATGGGCGTGCCAGCACGGCGCTGTTCCCCCCGCTTCCCGAGGAGTGGCAGGACCTCGGGTTGCGCCACCCCACGTCCTCCCGGCTCACGCGCCTGGCCGGGTTCATTCATTCGATGTCCCCAGGACGCCGGATCCGCGCGGTGTTGCCGGCGCTGCCATCCGTGGAGTGGATGTTCGCCGCGGTCACCCGCTCTCCCACGCCCGCCTCGCCCGGGCGCAGCGGGATGCACCCGAGGGTGGCCGGCGCGCGGCATGCAGCCCAGCAGCCGCGACGGCGCGATGCCGGTCAGCCCCGGGCCGCCCCGGCGACCCGGGCGACCCGGGCGACTCGGGCGACCCGGGCATCGTTCTCGCGTGCTCAGCGGTCGACGGTCCGGTCGTCGCCCAGCCGGTACCGGCGGATGGCCTCCGTTACCGAGCCGGGCTTGACCTCACCGCGGCGCGCGAGCTCGGTCAGGACGGCCACGGCGACCCACGGCCCGTCCACCCGGAAGTGCCGGCGCAGGGCGGCGCGGGTGTCCGACCGGCCGAAGCCGTCCGTTCCCAGGGACGCGTAGTCGGCGCTGGGAACCCACTGGGCGATCTGGTCGGGAACGGCCCGCAGATAGTCGCTGACGGCCACGACGGGTCCCGGCGCCCCGTCCAGGGCGCGGCTCACCCACGGCTGCTCGTGGGGCTGCTCCGGGGTCAGCATCGCGTCCCGGTCGCGGGCGAGCGCGTCCCGGCGAAGCTCGTTCCACGACGTTGCCGACCAGACGTCGGCTGCCACGGCCCAGTCCTGCGCGAGCAGTTCCTGACCCCGTAGCGCGGCCTGCATCGCGGTGCCGCTGGCCAGGATCTGGGCGCGGGGCGCCTCGCCGTTGCCTTCCGGCTCCGGGGCGGGGCGGTACCGGTACAGGCCTCGCAGCACCCCTTCCTCCAGCCCGTCGACCTCAGGGACCGCAGGCTGCGGGAACGCCTCGTTGTAGACGGTCAGGTAGTAGAACACGTCCTCGCCCAGCGGATGTCCCGGCGACGACCCGTACATGCGGCGCAGGGCGTCCTTGACGATGTAGGCAATCTCGTAGGCGAACGCGGGGTCGTAGTGCACACAGGCCGGGTTCGTGGAGGCGAGCAGCGGGGAGTGACCGTCCTGGTGCTGAAGTCCCTCGCCGTTGAGGGTGGTGCGCCCGGCCGTCGCCCCGAGCAGGAATCCGCGGCCAAGCTGGTCGCCGAGGGCCCACATCTGGTCGCCGGTGCGCTGGAAGCCGAACATCGAGTAGAAGACGTACACAGGGATCATGAACTCGCCGTGTGTCGCATAGGCGGTGCCTGCGGCGGTCATGGACGCCATGGAGCCGGCCTCGCTGATCCCCTCATGGAGCATCTGGCCCGTCTCGGCCTCGCGGTAGGACAGCAGCAGCTCCCGGTCCACGGGTTCGTACTGCTGCCCGTGCGGCGAATAGATCTTCGCCGTCGGGAACAGGGAGTCCATCCCGAAGGTGCGCGCTTCGTCAGGAATGATCGGGACGAACCGGTAGCCGAGCTCGGCGTCCTTCATCAGGTCCTTCAAGAGCCGGACGAAGGCCATCGTCGTCGCGACGGGCTGCTTGCCCGATCCCTTGTGCAGCTGCGCGTACGGGCGGTCACCGGGGCTGTCCACGTTGAGGGCCCTCGCTCGGACGATCCGCCTGGGCAGCGAGCCCCCAAGGGCCGCCCGGCGCTCCCGCATGTACTGGATCTCCTCGGACTTCTCTCCCGGCCAGTAGTAGGGGGGCAGCTCGTCCTCCAGGGCCTTGTCGCTGATCGGCAGGTGCAGCCGGTCGCGGAAGCTCTTGAGCTCATCCTTGGTGAGCTTTTTCATCTGGTGGGTGGCGTTGCGCGCCTCGAAGCTCGACCCGAGAGTCCAGCCCTTGATCGTGTGGGCGAGGATGACCGTCGGCTGACCCTCGTGCTCGACGGCGGCCTCGAACGCCGCATAGATCTTGCGGTAGTCGTGCCCGCCGCGGCTGAGCCGGCGCAGGTCGTCATCGGACATGCCGGCGACCATCCGGCGCAGCCGGGCGTCCGAGCCGAAGAAGTGCTCGCGGATGTAGGCCCCGTCGCTCGTCGCGTAGGTCTGGAACTGGCCGTCAGGCGTTGTGTTCATCCGGTGGACGAGCACGCCGTCGGTGTCCTGGGCGAGCAGGGGGTCCCAGTCGCGGCCCCAGACAATCTTGATGACGTGCCAGCCGGCGCCGCGGAAGTACGACTCCAACTCTTGGATGATCTTGCCGTTGCCGCGGACGGGGCCGTCCAGTCGCTGCAGGTTGCAGTTGATGACGAAGGTGAGGTTGTCGAGTTCCTCACGGGCCGCCACGCCGATCGCGCCCAGGGACTCCGGTTCGTCCATCTCGCCGTCGCCCAGGAAGCACCACACGTGCGACCTGCTCGTGTCGGCGATGCGCCGGTGGAGCAGATACCTGTTGAACCGGGCCTGGTAGATGGCCGCGATCGGGCCCAGCCCCATCGAGACCGTGGGGAACTCCCAGAAGTCGGGCATCAGCCGGGGATGTGGGTAGCTGGGCAGGCCACCCGGCTCGCTCTCGCGGCGGAACGCATCCAACTGGCTTTCGGTCAGTCGTCCCTCCAGGAACGCCCGGGCGTAGATGCCGGGGGAGGCGTGCCCCTGGAAGAACACCTGATCGCCGGTCACGCCGTGGTCCTTGCCACGGAAGAAATGGTTGAAGCCGACCTCGTAGAGGCTCGCGCTGCTCGCGTAGGTCGCGATGTGGCCGCCCACGCCGAACTCGGGGCGGTTCGCCCGGCTGACCATGATGGCCGCGTTCCAGCGCACGAGGCGCCGCACGCGCCGCTCGATCTCCTCGTCGCCGGGGAACCACGGCTCCCGCTCGGGGGAGATCGTGTTGATGAAATCGGTGCTCGTGAGGCCGGGGACACCCACCGCCTGCTCGCGGGCCCGCTCCAGCAGCTTGAGCATCAGGAACCGGGCGCGCTGGCGGCCCTGCTCGCTGACGACGGCGTCCAGTGACTCGAGCCACTCGGCCGTCTCAGCCGGGTCGATATCGGGGATTTGGCTGGGGAGGCCGTCGGTGATGATCGCCCGGTGACGACCGATCTCCTGCGTCACGGGGCGCCTCCTCTTCGTTGCTGTGTTTCCCGGACGCTGGGGCCAGAAAAGCAGGCTCGTCCCCCATCGTGCCTCCCGGGACGAAACCGGCACAATCACCACGCGGGTGACTGAGGTACCACTGGGCCTGGCGGATGGGCCCATCGAGGAGGGCCGATGGACAGCGTCGAGGTACGCGTGGAAACGGGCGACCGGCTGCTGGTGGATCTGTCCGAACGGATCGAGCAGTTCTGTCGCGGTCGGGGCGACGGCCTGCTCAGCCTCTTCGCGCCGCACGCCACAGCCGGCCTCGCCATGATCGAACTCGGCTCGGGCACGGAGGCCGACCTGGCCGACACGCTCGCCCGCCTGCTCCCTCGCGACGACCGCTACCGGCACAAGCACGGCTCCACCGGCCACGGCGCCGACCACCTGCTGCCGGCGTTCATATCGCCGTCCATGACGATTCCGGTCATCGAGGGACGGGCTCAGCTGGGCACCTGGCAGAGCGTCGTGCTGGTCGACACCAATGTCGACAACCCGTTCCGTCGCGTGCGGCTCAGCTTCCTGCCCGCCACCCGAGGTCACGGTGGGGGTAGTTGAGCCGCTTCATTGGGTTGAAGGAAGACTTGCATCTGCGATACGGGTTCGGTGGACTACACCCATCCTTCGGCACATGTCCATCTAGCGGCTGGAGCCGCCCGGTGTGACAGCACCGGTGTGAGAACGGGAGGGCGGCAATCGTGAGCGCGACCGCGCCCAGCGCGGAGGGCCAGCGGAACCTGGCCGACCGGCTTCGGATCCAGCCCGGAACGCTGGTCCAGCAGCTCGGCGAGGACGACGACATCGACGAGGCCATGCTGGCTGAAGTCGTCGCCCGGAGCGGTCACGATCTCGTGCCCGCAGACTCGGACGACGTCGTGGACGTCGTCCTGCTTTGGTATCGCGACGGCGACGGCGATTTGGTCGACGCGCTTGTCGACGCCCGGCGCCAACTCAGCGACACCGGTGTGCTGTGGCTGCTCACCCCCAAGGCCGGCCGGGAAGGCCACGTCGAGCCCTCGGACGTGCTGGAGGCGGTGCCGCCCGCGGGCCTCGTGCAGACGACAACGGTCAGCGCGGCCAGCGAATGGTCCGGGATGCGGCTTGCCGCGCCCAGGTCGCACCGGGGAAAGGGCCGCTGACACTCCGGCTACCGCTGACACTCCGGCTCGGGGGGCGCCGGCTCAGCGATGCTCAGAAGCCTGCGGCTCAGCGATGCCACAAGCCTGCGGCTCAGCGATGCCACAAGCCTGCGGCTCAGCGATGCCACAACCGGAAGACGAACCCTGCCGCCCCGCTGAGGGCCCGGGCCGCAGCCTGCACGGCGCCGATGGCGGGTACCCCCGGCGATGACTCGATCTTTGAAACGAGCGCCAGGAGTGTCCCCACCTCCTGAACGCGCAACTTGCCGGTTGCCAGCGCCGGGGCCGCCCACGTTCTCGACGCCGCGACGTCGACGAGGACGGGCAGTTCGCCCAGGACCGCGCAGCCCTGCACCGGACCCGGTGGCAGTTCGGTCGTTACCCACCCGCCGTCCGCGGTCGCGAACGCCCACCCCCCTTTTGGTGACTGCACGCTGACTCGCACGGTCAGTTTCTTGCGGGCCGCGAGCCCCGCTGTCACGTCGGCCAGGGCCGCGAGGGCCGACAAGAGCAGGTGGTCGGGTGGCGGCGGTGCCCCGCAGGGCGCGAGGTCGAGCGCGGCGACCGCAAGCTCGAAATTCATCGCGGACACGATCGTGAGCACGGGCAGCGGCCCGACGGGCGAGACCGTGGGCATCGTGCCCAGCGTCGCGGCCTCCGGCGAGTCGAGGAAGGCCAGGATGCCGTCCCGGGCCACGGCGAGGGCCGCGAACACGTCTTCGGTGGTGGCGTCGCCGTGGTCGCGGATCAGCTTCGTCGCCTCGCTGTCAGGCCGGAACCGTTGTGACGTTTCGCCGGAGCGTGCCGCCGCGAGGATGCGTGCCAGCGGCCGGCGGTCGGGCCACCCCCCGAGCGGGATGCACACCTGCCGCCCGGTGCGGCCCGGCACGCGGGAAGTGCGGTCGAGGTCCGCCGCCTGCGCACACCCGATGAAGGCGTCCCAGCAGGCGCGGGCACGCGCGCTGACTTCGCAGGGTTCCCCTCCTGCCAGGCCGAGGTCGCTCGGGGGTGGCATGCTGCGACTCAATCATCCCGCCCGTGGGCCCGTGCCCGGGCATGCTGGAAGCGTGACGACGAAGCAGACACCGGTGCCGGTTCCCGTCGGCAACGAGGCGCCCGACTTCACGCTCCGAGATCAGTTCAACGAACAGGTCACCCTCTCCTCGTTCCGCGGTCGGCGTGCCGTGCTTCTCGTCTTCTATCCCGCTACGTTCACCGGCATCTGCGAGAGCGAGCTGACGCGCCTGCGCGACGACCTTGCCTTCTTCGAGGCGCACCGCATCCAGGTCATGGCCCTGTCGGTCGACTCGACCTACGCCCAGCGGACGTGGGCCCAGCAGCTGGGCTTCAGTTTCCCGGTGCTCAGCGACTTCTGGCCGCACGGCGGCGTTGCGCAGCAGTACGGCGTGTTCGATTCCGGGGTGGGCCGCGCCCTGCGTGCCTCGTTCCTCATTGACACCCAAGGCGTGATCCGCTGGCGCGTGCTGCACGGGCTGGGGGAGGCCCGCGATCACAACGAGTACGCGAACGCCATCGCCGCGCTGACCGGGTGACCGCATGCCCTGCTGGCGATGCTCGCGGCGGCAAACTGATCCGGTCCGTGGGCCCAGCCGGTGGCGCCGGGGCGTGGTCGGCGGGGAGCAGGTCTTGCTGTGCCCGGAGTGCTCCAGCGAGCCTGGTTGGGACGCGAGCCTCGACGCCTGCCCCCGCTGCGGGTCCAGGAGGCTGGTCAAGGCCCTCGGAGAGGTCTCCTGCCGCGCCTGTGGCGCGGTGACCGAACCTGACGGCCCTGGCGGCCCTGGCGGCCCGGGCGGCTCCCGGGAGAGGCCGGTCACGGCGGCCGTGGACGAGGGCCTCGCCCGGGCGGTCGAGGAGGCGTTGCGCCGCCGCCGGGAAGCTTGACGCTATCGGCCGGCGGACCCGGGACCGGGGTGGTGCCCGTACTCTTCCGTGGGGGCGCGTAGCTCAGCGGGAGAGCACCCGCCTTACAAGCGGGGGGTCACTGGTTCGATCCCAGTCGCGCCCACAACCCCCTTACCTGGACGAACGGTGGCCCATCGGACGAATAGTCGCGCGCGGCGATGCAGTTCAGTGGACGGGTGAATGACGCACGGCGTTCACGTTCATGACAGCAAACTCTGCGCGCGTAGCGTGGAGTAGTCCGCTCGGCAATAAATAAATGCCGCCTGCGCCATCTTACCGATCTCGGCTGAAGATCAGCGTGAGCCAATTATTCATTCTGCAGGCGTCTTCGGCGTACGCAAAGGCGCCGGCCAATGATGACATCTCCGGTGCTGTCACATTCTCGACGCTGCCGTTCCACCACAGTCAGAGCACAA
>JADGOW010000014.1 GCA_017882765.1 Frankiaceae bacterium | reverse complement strand
TCCTCATGAACACACGACACTGAACGGAGGTCGAGATCCAGTAAGAGATCTCGTCTTACTGCGACGAAGGGCTGTTTGTCGCAGTAAGCCAAGGATCTTGGTGCGGCGCGATGAGGCGCGCTGGCTGGTGAGGGTCCCGAGCTCGGCGGGGCGGAGCGAGCCGGCCAGCCCGAACAACAGGCAGCGCGCGGCCGATGCAGGCCGGGGGGCCCGGTGCGCGGCAACGCCGTCACCCGGCTCGGCTGTGACGCGACCCATCGTCGTGCCATGCGGGACACTGGAGGCATGGCAGGTGTGCTGGCGCTGCGCCCCCCAGTCGACGTGTTCGCGGGCACCCGGGTGGACGCCGTTGGCGACGCGGTGCTCGTCGTCCCGCAGACCCGGGCGCCGTTCACAGCAGCCGACCTCGACAGGCTGCCCGATGACGGCAACTGCTATGAGGTTCTCGACGGGAGGCTACTGGTGACCCCGCCGCCGTCGGCCGAGCACGGGTGGGTCGCCGGTCGGCTGGTCCGCGTCCTGGACGCGGCGGCACCGGCCGGCCTCGCGGTGCGGGAGAACATCAACCTCGCCGTGGAGAACGGGGTGCCCACCCCCGACGTCGTCGTGTTCCGCCCTCGCTTCCCGCTGCCGGCCGCGCTCGACCCCGCCGACGTGTTGCTGGTCGCGGAGGTGGTCAGCCGGGGCCACGCCCGCGTCGACCACGAGATGAAACGAGCCGCTTACCAGGCGGCGGGCATCGGGCACTACCTGCTCGTCGATCGCAACCCGCCGCGAGTCACCGTGCTGCGCCTCGTCGAGGGCCGCTACCAGCAGGTCGCCGCCGGGCCCGTCGTCAGCCTGGCCGACCCGTTCCCGGTCGTCATCGACGCTGCCGGGCTCCTGCGGTAACAGCCGCGATGGCGGAGATCCACGGGACCAAGCAGGTCGAGGACAGCCGCGATCGCCTGGCCGCGCCCCACGGGTCGCGGCGACTTCGTTCGCCGGGTGTCACCCGTGACGGGATGACTTCAGGCTGCGCCAGCGCTCGCTGATCCGTACGGTGACCCTGCTCGACGCGGCGCGGAGGTGGCTGTCACCGGCCGACATCGGCGCATCGGGTGTGGTCGACCGGCCAACCGACGACAGCGCGGCTATCAGGTCGCGCGCCTCATCGGCCCCGAGTCCCTGGGCGACGAGCCGGGTTGGGTCGTCGGTGTCGCGTAGGAACACGTGCAGCCGATCCCCCTCCTCGGCGAGCACGACATCGGTGCTGAGCTCGGCGGTCTCCGCGGTGCCCTGCGCCCGGTAGCGGACCACGGTGACCAGCGCCGAGCGCGGGGACGAGGCGAGCACCGCGTCCGCGTCGACGCCCCGGGGGCCGGCCGATCCCGACGGCAGGCGGTTCTTGAGCCGTTCGAGCGCCTGATCGGTCTCGCGCAAGGACAACTCATGCACCCCGAGCGCGCTGATGAGGACCTCCAGGGTGCAGCCCTCCGGCTGGGGGAGCAGCAGCGTACGCCAGGGCTCGCCGGCGGAGGTGCCGGTCACCCGCGCGTCCACAACCAGCCGCGCCCGCTGCTGAAAGACCAGCGCGATGCCGAGGTCGCCGCGGACCTGCACCTGGTCGCTGCCGGGCGATACGACGATCAGGCGTCGGGCCGCGAGCGAGCGGACCGCCTCGCCCAGCGCGTCAGCCGAGGGAGCCTCGTCGAGGAAGTCAACGACGGCGTCGACGGCGACCATCTCGGCGAGGGTGTACGCACCGAGCATCACCGGACCGGTGCTGACCAGGTGGAGCACGGCCTGGATGAGACCGCTCGGGCGGCCGATCTCGGAGCCGGCGTCGGCGTCGGACGGGCGCCGTGGGCCGCCCGGGCCCGCCGGCGCAGTCGCCGAGGCGGTCGGAGCCGTGGCGTCGCTGCCGCCTCCGACCGGGGAGCTCGTGGTCGGTTCGGCGTCGCTCATGGCGTCGTGGCCTCCTGGGCCGGCGTCCCGGGGACCCGGGACGCGAACCTTACGGTGCGACCGCCGCGTAGACGCACCGTGCCCACCTGCGTTGGCCCCGACCTGGGTAGCGACCACCGTGGCGGAACCGACGGTTCGACGAGCATTCTGCCGGCGGGAGTTACTGGAGTCTCGGTGACCGACACCTGAGAGCTGCCGAACAACCCTCGCCCGTGCCCGCGTTCGGCCGTGATCTCAAGCTCGGCGACCGGGTCGTCGCGCTGCGGCGCGGGGATGCGGTGGGCGAGGTCCGACACCGCGGAGGCCCGCTCGTCGGCATCGACGCGGCGCAGGGTCGCCGCCAGGGCCCTGGCGATCGGCTCGGAGAGGGGAACCTGGGCGGTGAGATCGGGGGTTAGGTACATCGGACGGCGCTCGGTGCGATGGGACAGCCCCCAGGGGCCGACATTGCGCCGGGTCACCCGGTAGACGATGTAGTCCATCAGGTGCGCGACGTCCTGGGGAGACGGCAACTTCTTCGTCCCGATGGCGGCCGGCGTCTTCTCGAGCTGTACCCAGGTACCCTGCGCGGTCCGACCGTGCAGCTTCTCGCGCACCAACGGCCCGCGCATGCCGATGTCCGGGTATTTCTTCTTGTCGATGTTGTGGTGGTGGCTGGAAATGCGCTGCCGGCTCTGCTGGGGGAATATCCACCGTTCGTAGAGGCCGGGGTCATCGACGAGGACGTGCCCACCCCACAGGACGTCGCGCAGCTGGTCGACGTCCATGCCGTGCTCCGCCAGATCCGCGACGATCGCGGCCTCCTGCGGGGTGAGTGTCGCCGCGGCACGTTCAAGGCCGCGACGATACTTTCCCGCCCTGGTGGTGATCCCGACCACGAGACGGACCCGGGTGCGGATCAGCTCAGTCTGCCCGGCGCTCGGCGCGCCCTCGACCGGCCCGGTGGTGCTCACCCATGGGAACGTAGCGCGCAGACGATCGCACCGCTGCCACTCACAGCAGGGTGGCGTGGTCGAGGTCGGGCCGCTGCCCGGCGCCCCGGCTAGCATGACCGGGCCGGACCAGGCGAGGGGGAGTGGGCCGATGTTGTCGTACGATCACGGGGCGTCGGAGCTGCAGCTCGTTGGGCAGAGCCTCGGCGCCGTGTTCAGGGCCACCGCGAGAGTCCACCCCGACCGGGACGCGCTGGTCGACGGCAACCAGCAGCTACGTTATACCTACCGTGAGCTCGACGAGGCGTCGGACGAACTCGGCCGCGCTCTCATGGCGGGCGGTCTGCAGCGGGGGGACCGCCTGGCGGTCTGGAGCCCCAACCGGGCGGAGTGGGTGGTCACCCAGCTCGCCGCCGCCAAGACCGGTCTCATCCTGGTGCCGGTTAATCCGGCTTTCCGGGTTACCGAGGCCAGTTACCTCCTGCGGCACTCGGGGGTCCGGGCCGCGCTTGCCGCTCCCTCCTTCCGCGCGCTGAACTATGAGAAGGCCTTGGCCGAGGCGCGCGTCGCGGCGCCGGACCTGGAGTGGGCCGCTTTCTACGACACGCCGTCCTTTCGAGAGTTGCTCGACCGGGCTGGGGAGATCGACGCAGCCGAGCTGCACGAGCGCGGCGCCGAGGTCGACGCCGACGACCCGGTCGCGATCGTCTACACCAGCGGTACGAGGGAACGGCCGGTGGGGGCGACGCTCACCCATCACAACGTCGTGAACAACGGCAGCTTCGTGGGGGCGCTGATCCGCTACACCGAGGTCGACCGGGTCTGCGTCCCGGTCCCGCTGTTCCATTGCTTCGGCATGGTGGGCTGCAACGTCGCGGCGTTCACGCATGGCTCCGCGATCATCCTGCCGGGGCCGTCGTTCGACCCGGCCGAGGTGCTGGCATCGGTCGAGCAGGAGCGCTGCACGAGCCTGACCGGGGTCCCCGCGATGTTCCTCGCCGAACTCGCGTACCCCGACCTCGAGGGTCGCGACGTGAGTTCGCTGCGGACCGGGCTCATGGGCGGTGCCTTGTGCCCGCCCGACCTGGTCCGGCGGGTGCGGACAGACCTCGACATCCCGGAGTTGGCTATCGGCTTCGGCATGACGGAGTCGTCTCCGGTCAGCGCGCAGACGAGGCTGGACGACGACGAGGAGATCCGCACCACGACCGTCGGGCGGGCCCATCCCCACGTCGAACTGAAGATCGTCGACCTGCTTGGGCGCACGGTCGAGCGAGGCGTGGAAGGGGAGCTGTGCGCCCGGGGGTACTGCGTGATGCGCGGGTACTGGAACGACCCCGCGCACACCGCCGAGACCGTCGACGAAGGTGGTTGGCTGCGCAGCGGCGACCTCGCGACGATGGACGAGGCCGGGAATGTCCAGATAACGGGACGGATCAAGGACGTCATCATTCGCGGTGGCGAGAACGTGTCCGCTCGTGAGGTGGAGCACCTCCTGTTCGGCCACCCCGACATCGAGGAGGCCCATGTCGTGGGCGTGCCCGACCCCGGTCTCGGTGAGGAAGTGCTGGCCTGGGTGCGTCCGCGGCCCGGCGCGACCCTGACCGTCGAGCAGGTCCGCCTCTATTGCCTGCAGCGGCTCGCTCGCTTCAAGGTGCCGAAATACATCCGGTTCGCCGACTCCTTCCCGATGACGGCGGGCGGGAAGACTGAGAAATCCCGGCTGCGGGAGCAGGCGATCGCCGAGATGCAACATGGCGAGGAGCGCGATGGCCTCCGGTAGGTAGCCGCCGGGACGCGGTGCCGGGTCCATCGCCGTCCTCAGGCCTGAGGAGGTCGACGCCGACCTCCTCAGGCGAGCCGCTCCCGATCAGGCGAGCGCGGGAATCCTGCGTGCTTCCCCCGGTCGGGTGCTCTCAGGCGAGAATCTTTGCCTTCTGGCTTTCGAACTCCTCGTTCGAGATCATGCCACGGTCCCGGAGGTCGGCCAGCGTGGTCAGCTGGTCCGCTGTGCTGGGCGGTGCGGCGGAAGCGGTTTGCTGAACATACTGCCGGAAGGCGTCGTCCCGGTCCTGCGCCTGCTGCCTCGCTCGGTCCTGCATTGTGCCGCCGCGGTCGATCAGGTAGATCAGCACCCCTAGCAGCGGGATGATCAGCACGAACAGCACCCACAGGGCCTTCGCGCCCCCGGACAGGTCGGCGCTGCGGAAGATGTCGATGAACACCATGATGACCAGCCAGATCCAGAGCACCAGCAAGAAGAACTCGAGGATCGTCCAGAACGCGTTGAGGAGCGGGTACGACGAGTCCGCCAGGACCATGTTCCATCCTTATGGTTGTGTCGGTCTTACCGCCGGTGACGATCATGCTATCGCGCCGGCTCGGAGGCATCTAGTAGACCGTGACCAGCCCACTCGCGCAAACGCGGGCAGGGATGACAGCACGGATCCGGGGTGCCAGCCGTGCCTGCGGAGATCACGATCTACCGGGGCCCGGTGCTCCCTTGTCCGTGACGCCCGCACCGTCGAAGGTCGCCACATCCCGCAAGACTCGCGCGGCAGCCTGCACGATCGGCAGCGCGAGCAGTGCCCCGCTGCCCTCGCCGAGGCGCAGGTCGAGATTGAGCAGCGGCCGCAGGCCCAGGGAGGCAAGCGCCGCGGATGCGCCAGGCTCCAGGGACCGATGGCCCGCGACGAGCGCGGCGACGGAGTCGGGTGCCAACGCCTGGGCGGCGAGTGCGGCGGCGCAGGGCGTGACACCGTCCAGGACGACGGGGACGCGCATCGCGGCGGCACCGAGGTAGAAGCCGGTGAGCGCGGCGTGCTCAAACCCGCCGACCGCGGCCAGCACCCCGAGGGGGTCGGCGGGATCGGGCTGGTGGCGGGCCAGACCGGCGCGGACCACCGCCACTTTCAACTCCCATGCCGCGCCGTCGATGCCGGCGCCCCGGCCGGTGACGGTCGCCGGGTCTGATCCGGTGAAGGCGGCGGTGAGCGCCGCGGAGGGGGTGGTGTTGGCGATGCCCATGTCCCCGCCGAGCAGGCAGCCCGCCCCTTCGCCGACCAGGGTGCGCGCGACTCCGATCCCGACCTCGACCGCCCGCAGCGCCTCGGCGCGCGACATCGCGGGCTCCGTCGTGAAGTCCGCCGTGCCGGGTCGGATCTTGGCGATGGACAGTCCGGGCAGCGGGGCGAGGTCGGCTGCCACGCCCACGTCGACGACGCGCACCGTGGCACCCAGCGGGCCGGCGAGGGCGTTCACCACCGCCCCGCCCGCAAGGAAGTTCCCGACCATCTGCGCCGTGACCTCTTGCGGCCACGCGGTGACCCCGCGCGCGTGCACCCCGTGGTCGCCGGCGAAGATCGCGACCGCGGCGGGCTCGGGGAGGGGCGGCGGGCAGCTGCCGGACAGCCCGGCGAGCTGAGCCGACAGGTCCTCCAGGACGCCGAGCGAGCCGCGCGGCTTCGTCAGTCGGCCCTGCCGGTCCCGGGCCTCGCTGACCGCGGCCGGGTCGAGCGGCCGGATCTCAGCCAGGGTGTCATCGAGCAGGGTCATGCCAACACCTCCGTGAGCGCTTCAGCGAAACGAGTGGATGTGTCGGGGTCGCGTACCGCGGCCCGGAACCAGTCGGGGCCCAGCCCGGGAAACGTATCGCCCCGACGTACGGCGAACCCCCGGCGCCGGAGTGCTTCTCGGGCGTCTGCCCGGCCGGCTGTCCGCAGCAGCAGGAAGGACGCGGCCGCCCCGGGGACCACGTCGACTCCCGGAATCCCCGCGAGCAGGGCGGCCAGGTGCGTACGGTCGTCGGCCAGGTGACGTGCCCACCTGTTCACCTCGGCCCGTGCGTCGTTGCCGCTGCAGGCCGTCGCTGCCACGAGGGCCGGCGTGGACACGGCCCACAGCGGCTGCGCCGCGCTCAGCCGTTCGATCACCGCGGCGTCCGCCAGGCCGTAGCCGATGCGCAGCCCCGCGACCCCCCACGTCTTGGTGAGGCTGCGGACGACGACGAGGCCGGGGAGGTCCCGTCGTGCCGCCAGCGACTCCGGCTCGCCGGGAACGCAGTCGGCGAACGCCTCGTCGATGACGAGGGTGCGGCCGGGACGGGCGAGCGAGGTCAGCGCGCCGGCCGGGTGCAGCACCGACGTCGGATTGGTCGGGTTGCCGACAACGACCAGGTCGGCATCGGCGGGCACGGCAGCCGCATCGAGCGTGAAGGGCCACCGGAGGACGACCCGCCGCACCGGGTGGCCGGCTGCGCGCAAGGCCGCCTCCGGCTCGGTGAACTGCGGATGCACGACGACCGCGCACTGCGGCCGCAGGGCGCGGGCAAGCAGGACGAAGAACTCGGCGGCGCCGGAGGTCAGCAGCACCTCGCCGACCGGCCGCTGGTGGCGTGCGGCGACAGCGGCTCGGGCGGGGCCGGCGTCCGGGTAGGCGGCCAGGTCGGCGAGCGAGTCGGCGAGCGCAGCCCGCAGCCAGGGGGGCGCCCCGCCGGCCCGCACGTTGACGGCGAGGTCGATCAGCCCGGGGGCCAGCTCCGCGTCGCCGTGATGGCGCAGGTCGAGTTCGGCCAGCGTCATGCGGGCGCCGGCTGGGCCACCGGATGGGGGTGGTCTCCGGGGACGGGGTCATGGGGGTGCGAGTGGTGGCCGTGGACAGGGTCGTCGGGATGGTGGTGCGGCGTCTGCGGCGCCCCGACGCGGTGTTCGTGGCCGGGCAACGCCACCCGGTACAGGCAGGTGTCGCAGTTCATCCGGATATCGCCGGCGATCGCCTCGTGATACCGCTCGGTGACAACGTCTGCCAGCTCGTCGCAGTCGCCGAGCAGCCCGGCGACCCGGACGTCGATGTCGGGACGCTCGGCGGCAAACTCGCGTGCCTGCAGACCGACGCGGTCGGGGAGCACCCCGGAGAACAGGAAGTACGGAGCGACCACGATTCGACGAGCGCCGAGCAGCCGGGCCCGTTCCATCGCTTCGGGCACGGACGGCCGCGCGAGGGAGATGAAGCCTGTCTGCACGTCGTCGTAGCCCCGCCCGTCCCACAGCAGTCGGGCAGTCTTGACGACCTCGGCGTTCGCGTCCGGATCGGTGGAGCCGCGGCCGACGAGGACGACCGTCGTGCCGGCGCGGGGGGCGCCGTCGAGGGCGACGTCAACGCGATCAGTCGCCATTTCCAGCAACGTGGGATGCGGCCACAGCGACCGGCCGTAGGAGTAGGTGAGGCCGGGATGGCGGGCCTGCTCGCGCGCCATGGCCGCCGGGATGTCTCCTTTGCCGTGCCCGGCCGCGACCAGCACCAGCGGGACGACGACGAGGTGTCGGTGCCCGGCAGCGACCAGCCGGGTCACCCCGTCCGCGAGGGGCGGCCGCGACAACTCGATGAAGCCGCCGGCGACGTCGATGCCTGGCTGAGTGCCCTGCCGCGTGCTCAGCTGCGTGCCCAGCCGCTGGACGAACGCGGTGAACTCCGCCACGCCGCCGGCGTCCCGGGTGCCGTGCCCGACGATCAACAGGGGAGAGGGTCGTCCCGTCACCCGTCCTCCTTCAGGTAGAGCAGCGCGTTCACCGCCGCGACCGCGACCGCGGACCCGCCCTTCTCCGATACGTTGCTGACCGCCGGCAAGCCGGACGAGCGCAGGGCCGCTTTCGACTCGGCAGCCCCCACGAAGCCGACCGGGAGCCCCACGACGAGGGCGGGTCGGGCCGGCAGCGCCAGCAGGGCGAACAGGGCGGTCGGGGCACACCCCACCACCCAGACAGCACCCGGCCCGACCTGCGAGAACGCCTCCCGCATGCCCGCAGCGGAGCGGGTCTCACCCGTACCGGGAACGGCCTCGCGCACGCGGCAGACGACGTCACGGACGGTGATGCCGGCCGCTACCATCTCGACATCCGCGACAACCGGGGCACCCGCGCGGAGCGCGGCAAGTCCACCCGCCAGGGCTGCTTCGTCGCAGACCAGATCGGTCAGGTAGTCGAGGTCGGCGCTGGCGTGCACGACACGCTCGACGACGGCCCGGGTCAGCGGCGGCAGGTGCGCGGTGTCGGCGCGCGAGCGCAGGATCTCGTACGACCTGCTCTCGATGGGATGCACAACGCGGCTCATGCTGTACCGCCCCTGACCGGTTGGTCAGCCGGGTCGATCGCGCCGACCGGGCAGACCTCCAGACACTCCAGACAGCCCGTGCACAGGTCGTCCCGCACGAGAAGACTCCGTCCCAGCGGACGGATCGCGTGCTCGGGACAGGTCAACAGGCAGGCGCCGCACCCCTGGCAGGCGCCGATCGTCACCCCAGCCACCGGTACCCCCGCGGCGTGACCACCCGGCCGGCGACGATCCGCGTGTTGCTGTTGCCGACGATCACGACGCTGCGCATGTCGGCGTCCTCGATGTCGACGTCGGCGAGCGTGCCCAGGTGCACGGACTCGTCCGGCCGGCTCGCCTCCCGCACAATGGCGACCGGCGTCCCGGGTGGGCGGTGGCCGGCCAGGATGCCGAGGGCCTTCGCCAGCTGCCAGTCGCGTCCCCGGCTGCGCGGGTTGTAGAACGTGACGACGAAGTCGCCGCCGGCCGCGGCGCGGACCCGGCGCTCGATCGCGTCCCAGGGTGTGTGCAGGTCCGACAGCGAGATGACGGCGTGGTCATGTCCCAGCGGCGCCCCGAGCAGGGCGGCGGCGGCGAGGTTCGCGGTGATGCCCGGGACCCCCACGACGTCGATGTCGTCGCCGGCGAACTCCAGCGCCGGCGAGGCCATCGCATACACCCCGGCGTCGCCTGAGCCGATCAGGGCGACGGCGTGCCCGGCGCGGGCCCCCTCGACAGCATCTCGGGCGCGCGCCTCCTCGGCGCCCATCCCGCTCGCGAGCACGCGCGCGCCCGGCCGCAGCAGGTCGGCTACCTGTGCCACGTACTGGTCGAGGCCGACGATGACGGACGCACGCCGCAGCTCGTCGATCGCGCGAGGGGTGAGCAGGTCGCGTGCGCCCGGCCCGAGGCCGATGAGCGCGAGCCGGCCGCGCGGGCGAAGCCGCGCTACCGCGACCGTGGCGTGGGCCGACTTCTGCTTGCTCACCACGAGAACGCCGCCCTGGGCGAGGGCGGACGCCTCCGCCACGCTGGGCGTGCCGACCGCCTCGAGCGCGGCGGCGCTGGGATTCGGCACGGCGACCGCGGCCAACCGTTCGGCCGGGTGCGTGACGACGACCCAGCCGCGCCGCTTGGCGACCTCGACAATGCCGGGCTCGCCCGCCTTGGCGTCCACGGTGGCCACGTGGCGCACCGACAGCGGGCTCAGTGCGGCGCCTGCCAGCGCCGCGACGACCAGCTGCTCGATCTCGTCGGCGGGGGCGCCCCGGCTCGCCCCGATCCCGACGACGAGCGCGGGTGGACGCAGCACCGCGGTACTCGCGTCAACGTCGACGAGCCGGTCGGTGACGAGCAGGCGGACGGCGCCTGTCGCGCCGACGTTCGGGGGCAGCGCCGGAAGCGGCCAGGTGGCATCCGCCTCGAACCGGACGGGCTCCCCGTCCAGGATCGCGCGGCTCACTGCCGCGACGGCGCCCTGCACCGGCCAACCCAGGGTGTCGAGGCCGGGTACGCCACGGGCGTCGGTCGCTGTGGTGACCACGGGCTCGGCGCCCAGCATCTCGGCGACGCGCCTGGCGAGATCGTTCGCATCGCGCGCGTGCCCGCCGAGCAGGGGCACCGCCCAGCGGGTGGCCTCGTCGACCGCGACCACCGCCGGGTCGGTGGCCTTGCTCTCCAGCAGCGGAGCGATCAGTCGGACGGTCGCTCCCGCCGCGAGGAAGCACACGAGCGCGTCGCACTCTTGCCAGGCAAGCGGCACCGCGACTGCGGCCGGCCCGTCATAGCAGCGTGCCTCGGGCCACGCGGCGCTGAGCCTGCCGGCGGCTGCACGGCCGGCGGCGGTGACCGCGATCAGCCCGATCACTCGCGTACCCCCCAGACGAGCGCGACCGGGTTGGTCGCAGCAAGCCGGTGCGCGCCGCCCGGCAGCGCGGCGAGCCGGGACGCGTGCACCAGCACGCCGTCGGCGGCGTAGCCCGCCTGGGTGAGCGCCTCGGCTGCCGGTCCGATCCGCTCGACGGCGGCGAGCGCCACGACGATGCGCGCCGGCCCGCGGGCCGCGCAGGCAGCTACGACGGCTGGGCCGCCGCCGCCGATGAACACCGAATCCGGGTCGGGCAGCCCCTCCAGCGCGGCGGGTGCCTCGCCGAGGACAGCCCGCACCGTAACGCCGTGCGTCCGGGCGTTGCGCCCGATGCGGGCTATCTCGTCGGGGTCGCGTTCCAGCGCGACAACAGCAGCGTCGAACCGGGCGCACTCGACCGCGACAGACCCGCTGCCCGCGCCGACATCCCAGACGAGCACGCCCAGGCGCGGTGCGAGCCGTGACAGTGCCACCGCCCGCACCTCGACCTTGGTGAGCATGCCGGCGCGGTGCTCGAACGCGTCGTCGGGTAGCGCCCAGCCCGCGGGTGCCCGGTCGCCGCCGGCGACCCACCCCGGCTCGGTATTGGCGCCGGGGGCGGGGTGGGGAGTGGACGCGGAGTGGGGGTTCGCCAGGCCCGCCGCCAGAATCAGGACGACGTTCGGGTCCCGCCACTCCCGGCGTGCGGCCTCCTCGGGGACGACCCGGACGATCCGCTCGTCCGAGGCGCCGAGGCGCTCGCACACCACGAGCGTCCGGCCCCACCCGGCCACGGCCGCCCCGACCTGCCTGGGACCGCACGTGGGGCTGGTCAGTACCGCCACCTTGCGCCCCGCTCGGGCGGCGGCCAGAGCCGGACGTGGGTCACGCCCGTGCGCTGACACGACGACGGCGTCGTCCCACGGCAGCCCGAGACGGGCGAACGCAAGGGTGACCGACGAGACGGCCGGCAGCACCTCCGGCGCCAGCCCGGCGGCCCGCAACCGCCGCACGATGCCGAACAAGCCAGGGTCACCGGACGCGAGCACGACGGCATGGCCGGCGGGGCCCGCATGGCCGGCGGGGCCGGCGGGGCCGGCGGGGCCGGCGGGGCCGTCATAACTGGCAGGGCTGGCAGGGCCGGCGTGCCCGGCGATCCGGCACACGGCCTCGTCGACGTTGCCGAGGACGGCCGTCGGCGTCTCAGGCGCCAGGTTCGCGGCCGCCAGGTGGCGCGGCGCCCCCACCACGAGCGTGGCCCGCGCCAGCGCGTCGCGCGCCTGCCCGCCGAGAGCCGAGCCGTCACACCCGATGACTGTGATCACGCTGCGGTCACCCAGTCCGGCCGGGTGGCCGCGACGACCCGCCGACCGGCGAAGTCGACCATCGCAACATCGGCATCGAGCCGCCCGCGGCCCGCGCGGCGGAGCACCGAGCGCACCCGACGGCACAACTCGTCCCCGGAGACCCGCAGCAGCCCGGCGCGCTCCCAGATCTCGTAGGCGTGCCGGCCGGTGTTGGCCGCGCCGACCTCGGCGGCCACCGAGGCGTCTCCGCCGGAGGCGAGCGTGATGTCACCGAGCAGGCCGAGATCGACCTTGGACCGCGTGTAGTGCGTCATGAGCACCCCTGCGGCGAGCTTGGCGAGCTTGCCTGCCATCCCGACGAACACGACCCGCTCCAGGCCGACCTCGGTTGCGCGGCGCAGGGCCGCGCCCGTGAAGTCACCGACCTCGACGAAGCAGACATCCGGCAGGTCGGGCAGCATCGCCATGGCGCCCGCCTCGGTGCGCCCGCCGGTGCACAGGACGAGGGTCCGCTCGCCCTGGGCGGCCATCACCGCCACGGCCTGCACCACGCTGGCCCGCCATGACGCCGTGGAGAACGGTCGGACGATGCCGGTCGTTCCCAGGATCGAGATGCCGCCCAGGATGCCGAGCCGCGCGTTCGTGGTCTTGCGGGCCATCCGCTCGCCGTCGGGAACGGAGATGACGACGGTGACGCCCCGGCGGCTCGGGTCGACGGCCTCGCTTACCGCCTGTGTGATCATCGCGCGGGGCACGGAGGTGATCGCCGGCTCGCCGACCGGGATGCCCAGGCCCGGCTTCGTGACGACGCCGACGCCTTCGCCGCCTTCGAGGCCGATTCCGGGCTCGTTCCGCCAGCTCACTCGCGCGGTCAGATGCGCGCCGTGGGTGACGTCGGGGTCGTCGCCGCCATCCTTCACCACGACCGCCGTCGAGCCCCGGGCGTCCACAGCGCAGGATTCGACGGCGAAGCCGACGCGGCGTCCGCTGGGCAGCGCGACGTCGACCACGTCCTGCGGCCGCTGGTCGCGCAGGGCCGTCGTCGCGGCTTTCGCGGCCGCGGACGCGCAGGTACCGGTCGTCCACCCGGTGCGCAGCGCGCGCGGCCGGACCTTCGCCGTGCGGGGCAGGTCCGGCTCGCGAAGCTCGGGCTCCGGCTGGGGCGTCACGGCTGCCCTTTGCGCAGGGCGCGGCGTGCGTCCGGCTGCGCGCGGCGGAAACCGTGGAAATGGCCGGGGTGGTACAGGTGCGAGCGAGTGCCGCCGGCCGCCAGTGCGGGCCCGACAAGAAACAGCGTGTGCTTCCAGAGCCGGTGCGACTTGACGGTCTCGGCGAGCGTGCCGACGGTGCAGTGGGCGATGAGCTCGTCCGGCCAGGTCGCCTGGTAGGCCATGACAACAGGGGTGTCGGGGGGATAGCCGCCGCCGAGCAGCTCGGCCTGCAGCTGCCCGGAGCGGGCGGCCGACAGGAACAGCGCCATCGTCGTCCCGTGCCGCGCGAGCTCGATCACCTCCTCGCCCTCGGGCATCGGGGTCTTGCCCCCGCCCAGCCGGGTGAGGATGACCGACTGCGCGACTTCGGGAATCGTCAGTTCCCGCCCGACGAGCGCCGCGACGGCGGAAAACGCACTCACCCCCGGCACGGTTTCGTGTGGGAGCCCGATCTCGTCGCACACCTCCCGCTGCTCCTGGACCGCCCCCCACAGCGACGGATCCCCCGAATGGATTCGCGCGACGCAGAGCCCCTCGCGGGCCGCCCGCTCGTACAGCGGCCGGACGCCTTCCAGGGGCAGCCGCGCCGAGTCGACGATCTCGGCATCGGCCCGCGCGTGTTCGAGGACCTCCGGGGACACGAGGCTGGCAGCCCACACGACGACGTCCGCCGTCCCGATCACCTTCGCCGCGCGCAGGGTCAGCAAGTCGGCCGCGCCCGGGCCGGCGCCGACGAACCACACCTTCCCGCTCACAGCTTGCCCCCCCGCCGATCGCGCCGCGCCGGCACCAGCAGCGTCGACAAGTACGGGCCCGGGCCCGTCACCTGCGCAGCCGGCAGCACCTGCTCGCCGGGCAGCCCCAGGCTGGCCCCGTACACCGCATCGTCGAGGCGTCCTGCCGAGCGGAGCACGTCCAGCACGGCGGGCAGGTGCCGGCCGCCCTTGTAGGCGACGACGGTGTCGAAGGCCTGCAGCGCCGCGCCGAACCGGTCGAGGCCTGCCGTCAGCGGAAACAGCGCGAGCGTCTCGGTGCCTTCGCACAGCACCGTGCCCGCGCGGGCGGAGAGGTCCTGCATTGCGGTGATGCCCGGCACCGTCTCGACGGCGACGTCGGGCCGGCTGGTTCGTACCGTCGTGGCGAGGTAGGTGAAAGTCGAGTACACGTTGGGGTCGCCGATCGTCGCGAACGCGACTGTTGTCGCGCCGCCGTCGAAGGCGCGAAGCACCTCGGCTGCCGCGGCGTCCCAGGCGGCTTCGCGGCGCGGGGTGGTGCCGCGGCCTTCGTCCATCGTGAAGACCGCCCTGCGCAGCCGGTCGGCCGGGACGTACACCCGCACTGTCGCCTCGGCCCGGCCCGGCTCGTCCCCGGCGAGCACCGGGACGAGGACGACGTCCGCGTCGCGCATCACCCGTACTGCCTTGACGGTCACCAGCTCGGGGTCGCCGGGCCCGACGCCCACCCCCACCAGCCGATTCATGCGGCGACCCCCGCGTGCCGGCAGGCTCGGCGCACCAGCCGGGCGGCGATCTCCGGGTGCGCAGCCCAGTGTTGGTGCAGGTAGGACGCGTGCACCCCGCCCTCGACGAATCCCTCTGGCTGCGAGCCCATCGACCAGGCGGGGGTGGCCCCGGCGCCGGGCTCGACGACGGTGCGGTGGAACTCGTGCGCGGTGACGGCCGTGCCCGCCGGGACGAGCGCATCGGAGGGCGCGGTCGCCTCCCGGTATCCGAGCGTCAGCCGGGGGGTCATCCGAGCGGTCGCGTCGAGGACGCCGCACATGGGCTGGCCGTCCAGTTCGCGGACCAGGTAGAGCAGCCCCGCGCACTCCGCCACGACGGGTGCCCCCGACCGGGCGAGCCCGGCGACCTGCGCGCGCAGGCGTTGGTTCGCCGAGAGCGCGCTCGCGTGCATCTCCGGGAACCCGCCGCCGAGGACGAGCGCGGCGGTGCCGGCAGGCAGCGACTCGTCGCGCAGCGGGTCCACGGGCACGACCTGCGCCCCGGCCGCTGCCAGCAACTCGGCGTGCTCGGCGTAGGAGAACGTGAACGCGGCGCCACCGGCCATCGCGACGACGGGACGCTGCCCCGCGCCCTCGGCGAGCGCGGGTGGCGTCCACGGCGTCCCGGCGAGCGGTGGGGCGTCGCCGGCGACCGCGAGCACCGCGTCCAGGTCGACCGACCGGGCGAGCAGGTCGCCGAGCCGCGCGACCGAACGGACCGCCTCCGCGGCGCGTTCCGCGGCGGGCACGAGACCCAGGTGCCGCGACGGCGTCGCGACCGCGTCGTCCCGGCGTACCGCCCCCAGCACGGGCACGCCCAGGTCGGCGAGCGCGACCCGCAGAATCTCCTCGTGCCGGTCGGACCCCACCCGGTTGAGGACGACCCCGCCCAGCCGAATCCGCGGGTCGTAGCTGCGGAACCCCGCGACGAGCGCGGCCACCGAGCGGCCCTGGGCGGCGGCGTCGACAACGAGCAGCACCGGTGCGCCGAGCAGCCTGGCGACGTGGGCGGTGGAGCCGGTCGAGGTCGTGGCCCGGCCGTCGAACAGCCCCATCACCCCCTCGACGACGGCGAGGTCCGCGCCGCGGGCGCCGTGCAGGAACAGCGCGACGATGAGTTCCTCGCTGGTCAGCACCGGGTCGAGGTTGCGCCCGGGGCGTCCGGTGGCCAGCGCGTGGTAGCCCGGGTCGATGTAGTCGGGCCCGACCTTGTGGCCCGACACGACGTGCCCGCGTGCGCGCAGCGCCGCCATCAACCCGGTGGCCACGGTGGTCTTGCCGTGGCCGGAGGCGGGCGCGGCGACGACGACCCGCGGGACGCTTACCATTCGATGCCCTTCTGGCCCTTCTGCCCGGCGTCCATGGGGTGCTTGACCTTCCTCATCTCGACGACGAGGTCGGCGGCGTCCACCAACCGGGGGTCGGCGTCACGCCCGGTGATGACCACGTGCTGGAAGCCCGGACGCCGCCGCAGGGTCTCGACGACCTCGTCGACGTCCACCCAGCCCCACTTCATCGGGTAGGTGAACTCGTCGAGCACGTAGAAGCCGTACGTCTCGGCGGCGAGATCGCGCTGGATCTGCGCCCACCCCTCGCGGGCGTCGGCGGCGTGGTCGGGTTCGGTGCCGGGGCGCTGGATCCATGACCAGCCCTCGCCCATCTTGTGCCAGGCGACCGGCGCGCCCTCGCCGGTCTGCTCGTGCACCCGCCCCAGCGCGCGCAGCGCGCTTTCCTCGCCCACCTTCCACTTGGCGCTCTTGACGAACTGGAAGACCCCCACCGGCCAGCCCTGGGTCCAGGCCCGCAGGGCGAGCCCGAAGGCAGCCGTCGACTTCCCCTTCATCTCGCCCGTGTGGACGATCACCAACGGCCTGGTGCGCCGCTGCCTGGTGGTCAGCCCGTCGTCCGGCACCGTTGCCGGTTTGCCCTGCGGCATCAGGCCGCCTCCCTCTCCGAGCGCCGCGCCGCGCGCACCGTGGACGCCAACGCGACTGCCGACAGTTCCTCCAGCCGCAACGCGACCGCGCCCAGTGTCGTGGCCAGCCGCGTCCCGAGCCCGAGCCGAATCGGGCCGGATTCGCAGTCCACGACGACGGTGGCGATCCCGTCCGCGGCGAGGAGCCCGGCCGCGCGCTGACTGTCGCCCACGGGGTCGGTGCCCGGCAAGCCGGTCGCCCGGCCGTCGGTGACGACGATCAGCAGCGGTCGGCGGCGGGGGTCCCGCAGCCGCTCGACCCGCAGCGTGTGCCGGGCCTGCAGCAGCCCGGCGGCCAGCGGTGTGCGCCCACCCGTCGGCAGTGCCGTCAGGCGGGCCGCCGCGGCTTCGACCGAGGATGTCGGGGGCAGCAGCAGCTCGGCACCGGTTCCGCGGAACATGATGAGCCCGACCTTGTCACGGCGCTGGTAGGCGTCGAGCAGTAGCGACAGGACCGCGCCTTTGACGGCTCCCATCCGGGCTCGGGCGGCCATGGAACCGCTGGCGTCGACCACGAACAGCACGAGGTTGCCCTCCCGACCCTCGTGCCGTGCCTTGCGCAGGTCGTCGCGGCGCAGCACGAGACCTCCGCCGGGCGCGCGGCCGCGGGCACGCTGATGCGGCGCCGCGGCGGCGAGCGTGGCCGGCAGGTGGATCCGGCCGGGGGCGGCGTGGCGGCGGGCCCGGGTGACCCGCCCGGAATCCGTTTCGGCTCGCGACCGGCGGCCGGCCGCGCCCGCGCCGAGGCCCTGGATCTCGATTTGCCTCGGCCGGAACGGCGCGGTCGGGGCCGCCGGCGGGCTGTCGGCGGCGCCGGTGAGCGGCGGCTCCCGGTCAGCGGACGGCTGCTCGGTGGCGCTTTCGCCGCCGCCCGGGGGATCGTGGTCGGGGGGGTCGGGGTCCTGGTCGGGCTGCTGCTCGGGCTGCGGTTCGGGCTGTGGTTCGGGCTGTGGTTCGGGCTGCGGCTCGGGCTGCTGGGCGGCATCCTGGAGCGCCTGATCGAGCTGGCCCTCGTCCAGACCGGGGGCGTCGAACGGGTTGCGGCGCCGTCGGTGCGGCAGTGCGAGGCGGGCCCCCGCGCGCACGTCGTCGACGCTGACTTCGCTTCGGCCCTCCCAGGCGGCATGCGCGAGCGCGGCCCGGGCGATGACGAGGTCGGCCCGCATCCCGTCGACCTCGAACCGCGCGCAGATCGTGGCCACCTGGCGCAGGGCCGCATCCGGCAGTGACACCGACGGCAGCCGGCGCTGAGCGGCCATGATGCGCTCGGCGAGTTCGGTCTCGGCGCCGCGCCACCGGTCGGCGAAGGCCACCGGGTCGGCGTCGAACGCGAGCCGGCGGCGCACCACCTCGGTGCGGGGCCCCGGGTCGCGGGGCGCGACCGCCTCCACCGTGAGCCCGAACCGGTCGAGCAGCTGCGGCCGCAGCTCGCCCTCTTCGGGGTTCATCGTGCCGACCAGCAGGAAGCGTGATGCGTGCCGCACCGACACCCCCTCCCGCTCCACGTAGGACACGCCCAGCGCGGCGGCGTCGAGCAGCAGGTCGACGAGGTGGTCGTGGAGCAGGTTCACCTCGTCGACATACAGGACGCCCCGGTGCGCGGCCGCCAGCAGCCCCGGCTCGTAGGCCTTGACGCCCTCCACGAGCGCGCGCTCGATGTCGAGCGACCCGACGACGCGGTCCTCGCTCGCGCCGACCGGCAACTCGACGAGCCGGGCGGGACGCACCGTCCCCACCGTGGCCTCGTGGGGTCCGTCCACGCACGCCGGGTCGGGCGCGTGCGGGTCGCAGGAGAACCGGCAGCCGGTGACGACCTCGACCTCGGGCAGCACCGCGGCGAGGGCCCGGACGGCGGTCGACTTGGCGGTCCCCTTCTCGCCCCGGACGAGCACCCCACCGATCGCGGGGGACACCGCGTTGAGCACCAGCGCCAGGCGCAGGTCGTCCATCCCGACGATGGCGCTGAACGGGTAGGAGGTCACTCGGTGCCGCCTTCCAGGTCGCCTTCGAGCTCGAGGTAGGTGGCCTGCAGCCCGGCCAGCGTCGCCGGCGCCGGCGCCGCCCACAGCCCCCGGTCGGCCGCCTCGACCAGCCGTTCCGCCATCCCCCGCAGCGCCCAGGGATTCGACCGGCGCAAGAACTCGCGTACCCCCGGCTCGAACACGTAGGACGACGCCAGCTGCTCGTACATCCAGTCGTCCACCACCCCCGCCGTCGCGTCGTAGCCGAACAGGTAGTCGACCGTCGCGGCCATCTCGAAGGCGCCTTTGTAGCCGTGCCGCTGCATGGCGGCAATCCAACGCGGGTTCACGACCCGGGCGCGGAAGACCCGCTTGGTCTCCTCGTCGAGGGTGCGGGTGCGCACCGCGTCGGGCACGGCCGAGTCACCGACGTAGGCAGCGGGGTCGCTCCCGCGCAGGTGCCGGACCGTCGCGACCATCCCGCCGTGGAACTGGAAGTAGTCATCGGAGTCGACGATGTCGTGCTCGCGGGTGTCCTGGTTCTTCGCGGCGACGGCGATCCGGCGGTAGGCGGTCTCCATGTCCGCCCGCGCCTCCCGGCCGTCCAGCCCCCGGCCGTACGCGTAGCCGCCCCAGACCGCGTAGACCTCGGCCAGGTCGGCGTCGGTCCGCCAGTTTCGCGAGTCGATGAGCGGGAGCAGCCCCGCGCCGTAGGCCCCCGGCTTGGAGCCGAAGATGCGAGTCGTCGCCCGGCGGCGGTCGCCGTGCCCGGCCTCGTCCGCCAGGACATGCGCGCGCAGGTAGTTGGCCTCGGCGGGCTCGTCGAGGTCGGCGACCACCCGGACCGCGTCGTCGAGCAGCGCGACGACGTGCGGGAACGCGTCCCGGAAGAAGCCGGAGATGCGCAGGGTGACGTCGATGCGGGGCCGGCCGAGCTCGTCGAGCGGCACCACCTCGAAGCCGGTGACGCGGCGGGACGCGTCGTCCCAGGTCGGCCGGCAGCCCAGCAGCGCGAGCGCCTCGGCGACGTCGTCGCCCTGGGTGCGCATCGCGCTGGTGCCCCAGACCGTGAGGCCGACCGAGCGCGGATGGGTGCCGGTGTCGGCGAGGTGGCGCGCGACAAGCGAGTCGGCCAGCGCCGCGCCGACCGCCCACGCGTTGCGCGACGGGATCGCCTTCGGGTCGACCGAGTAGAAGTTCCGCCCGGTCGGCAGGACGTTGACCAGCCCGCGCGTGGGCGACCCGGACGGGCCGGCCGGGACGTAGCGTCCCTCGAGCGCGCGCAGCACGTGGGCCACCTCGTCGGTGGTGCCGGCGAGCCGGGGCACGACCTCGGTGGCGGCGAACTCCAGCACCCGCACGACATCGGTCGGCTGTGACGCCGACGGGGCGCCAACCGCCTCCTCCACCACGAGCGGGACCTTCTCGGCGAGCCAGCCGGCGGTGTCCATCCCGGCGACGAGGCGGCGGGCCAGCGTCTCGATCAGGTCGATGACGTCCGCGCCCGTGCTGGCCGGGCCGGCCACGATCGCCGTGAGTGCCGCGGGGGGCGCCGCGGGCGCCCCGGGGTCGGCCAGCAGCAGCTTCTCGTCGAGCCCGAACGCGGTGGCGATGGCGGCGCGCAGGCCCGGCAACGAAGCCCGGCCGCCCCAGATCTGGGTGGCGCGCAGCACGGCGAGCACCGTGTCGACCCGCTGCTCGCCCGCTGGTGCGCAGCCCAGAACGTGCAGACCGTCGCGGATCTGCACGTCTTTGATCTCGCACAGATAACCGTCCACGTGCAACACGAACGAGTCGAAGCCGGTCTCGTCGGGTTGCTCGTCGAGATGCAGGTCGTGATGCAGCTCGGCCGCCCGGACCAGCGCCCAGATCTGCGCCCGCAACACGGGCAGCTTCGCCGGGTCGAGCGCGTGCACCGTCGCGTACTCGTCGAGCAGCTGCTCGAGGCGGGCGATGTCGCCGTAGGTGTCCGCGCGGGCCATCGGCGGGATGAGGTGGTCGACGATCGTCGCGTGCGCGCGCCGCTTGGCCTGCGTGCCCTCCCCGGGGTCGTTGACGATGAACGGGTAGACCAGCGGCAGGTCGCCCAGCACCGCGTCCGGCCCGCAGGCCGCGGACAGCCCCAGCCCCTTGCCGGGCAGCCACTCCAGCGTGCCGTGCTTGCCGAGGTGGATGATCGCGTCCGCACCGAACGAGCGGTCCAGCCAGCGGTAGGCCCCGAGGTAGTGGTGGCTCGGTGGCAGGTCGGGGTCGTGGTAGATGGCGACGGGGTTCTCGCCGAAGCCGCGCGGCGGCTGGATCATCAGGATCACGTTGCCGAACCGGAGCCCGGCCAGCACGATCTCGTCGCCGTCCACGTACAGCGACCCGGGCGGCTCGCCCCAGTGGGCGACGACGGACGCGCGCAGCGGCGCCGGCAAGGCATCGAAGGCCGCGCGGTAGTCGGCGAGCGGCACCCGTAGCGGGGCGGCGACGAGCTGGGCCTCGGTCAGCCATTCGACGTCGTGACCGCCGGTGGCGATGAGCTGGTGGATCAGCTCGTCGCCGTCCTCGGGAAAGCCCTCGCCGAGGTCGTAGCCGGCGTCCCGCAGCGCCCGCAACAGCACCACCGCGGACGCGGGGGTGTCGAGCCCGACGGCGTTGCCGACCCGGGCGTGCTTGCTGGGATACGACGACAGCACGATCGCGAGCTTCTTCTCGGCGTTGGGCCGGCGGCGCAGCCGCGCGTGCCGCACGGCGATCCCGGCTGCGCGCGCGGCCCGCTCCGGGTCCGCGACGTAGATCGGCACGTCGTCCGCCCCGGTCTCCTTGAACGACACCGGCACCGTGATGAGCCGGCCGTCGAATTCGGGGATGGCGACCTGCATCGCCGCGTCCATCGGTGTCAACGCCGCGCCGGAGGCCGCCCAGGCGGCCCGGGTCGAGGTCAGGCACAGCGCCTGGACCAGGGGCACGTCGAGTTCGGCGAGCGCACCGACGTCCCAGGCCTCGTCGTCGCCCCCGGCGGTCGCGTCGGTCGCGGCCGAGGCGCCGGCACCGCCTGCCGCGAGCACGGTCACGAGCAGCGCATCGACGCCGCGGAGCAGGTCGTAGACCTCCCGGCCGGCCGAGCGCAGCGACCCGCAGTACACGGGCCGCGCGTTGGCGCCGTGCGCTTCGACCGCGTCGGCCAGCGTCTCGATGAAAGACGTGTTGCCGGCCACCTCATGCGCGCGGTAGAAGACGATGCCGACGGTCGGCCGCCCCGGCACCGTCTCTCGCGTGCCGTGCACGCCGGATGCGGGCAGCGCGACGGGCGGGTCGAAGCCGTGCCCGGTCAGCAGCACCGTGTCGGACAGGAACCTGGCGAGCTGGGCGAGGTTGCCCGCACCGCCCTCGCGCAGGTAGCTGAGCGTCTCGGCCGCGACGCCCGCCGGGAGGGTGGACAGTGCCATCAGGGCGGCGTCCGGGGCGGCTTCGCCGCCGAGGACGACGGTGGGCAGGCCCTGGGCGAGCACCGCGTCCAGCCCGGCCGCCCAGGTGCGCCGCCCGCCCAGCAGCCGGACCACGACACACCACGCGCCGTCCAGCAGGGCCGCCACGTCGTCAGGTTCGACGCGAGCGGGGTTCGCGGTGCGCCAGGTGCCGCTGGCTCGCTCCCCGAGCAGCGACCCGTTGGCTCGCTCCGCGAGCAGGGCCCCGCTGGCTCGCGCCGCCAGTAGGTCGGTGTCGGCGGTGGACAGCAAGACGATCATTCGGGGGCTCCCGGCGGGATGAACGGCAGGCCGGGCGGGGCGCCCGTGTCGAGCAGCCGCAGCAACGCGCCAGTGTCGAGATGGTTGCCCACCAGGTCGCCCAGCGCGTCGAGCCGGCGCTCGCGCAGGGCCGCGAAGGACACGTCCGGGGCGGGCACGAACTGTCGTCCCGCCTGCGCCGCGACCTCGGCGAGGAAGGCGCGGCGGAACCCGTCGTTCTCGAACGTCCCGTGCCACGAGGTGCCTCGTACGGCGCCGACCGCGCAGCCGTCGAGGAATGCCTCGCCGCCCTCGGCGACGACCTCGCCGAGGTGAATCTCGTACGCCTCGACCGGCTCGCCGAAGGCCGTCCCGCGCGGACGGCCGAGCACCTTGTCCGGCCCGAACCGCACGGTGGCCGGCAGCAGCCCGAGGCCCGCAACGACACCGGCGCGGCTCTCCACGTCGTCGCGGATCTCGGTGGCGAGCATCTGGTACCCGCCGCAGACACCGAGCACGGGCCGCCCGTGCGCGGCCCGCGACATGACGGCCGCGGCCAGCCCCCGTTCCCGCAGCCAGGCCAGGTCGGCCACCGTGGCCCGGGTCCCGGGCAGGATCACGAGGTCGGCGTCCGTGACGTCCTCCGGACGCGACGTGAAGCGCACGACCACGCCCGGCTCGCAGGCCAGCGCGTCGATGTCGGTGAAGTTGCTGATGCGGGGGAAGCGCACGACGGCGATCCGCAGGACGTCGGCCCCGACCGGCGGGTGGTCGGACGGCGCCGTTGCGGCACCGAGACCGAGCGAATCCTCGACGTCGAGGTTCAGGCCCTCGGCCCACGGCAGGACGCCGAGCACGGGGCGTCCGGTGAGCGCACCCAGCATCGCCGGGCCGGGCGCCAGCAGCCGGGCATCGCCGCGGAATTTGTTGAGGACGAAGCCCGCGACCAGCGCCTGGTCGGCTTCGCAGAGCAGCGCGAGCGTCCCGTACAGCGCCGCGAAGACCCCGCCACGGTCGATGTCGCCGACCACGACCACCGGCAGGCCGGCACCCCGCGCGAGATCCATGTTCGTGATGTCGGCGTGCCGCAGATTGATCTCGGCGGGACTGCCCGCTCCTTCGCAGATCACCGCGTCGAAGCGGGCGCGCAGGTCGGCCAGGCATTCCTGGACGACCGCCCGCAACCGGGGCTTGAACGCCGCGTACCCGAGCGCGTCCGTCTCGCCGACCGGCCGGCCCAGCAGCACGACCTGGCTGGACGAGTCACCGCCCGGCTTGAGCAGCACCGGGTTCATCGCCGCCTCCGGCTCGACACCGGCGGCGGCAGCCTGCATCGCCTGGGCCCGGCCGATCTCCGCGCCGTCGCGGGTGACCATCGAGTTCAGCGACATGTTCTGCGCTTTGAACGGGGCGACTTTGATCCCCTGCCGCGCCAGCCAGCGGCAGATCCCGGCGGTGAGGACGCTCTTGCCGGCATCCGACGTCGTGCCGGCCACGAGCAGGGCGCCGCTCATCGTGGCGCCCCGGGGCGCCGACCGCCGGCCCGAACCGTGACGACCAGGAGCAGGGCCGCGAGCCCGACCGCCCGGGACAGCCGCACGGCGCGGGCAATGTCGGCTGCGCTCGGATCCGGACCGGCACCCTGCGGCCCCCGCGTCTCGGCGCGCCCGCCGTAGACGTTCGACCCGCCCAGCGTTACGCCGAGCGCGCCCGCGAAGGCCGCCTCGCATCTCCCGGCGTTCGGGCTCGGGTGGCGCGCACCGTCGCGGCGCAGCACCCGCAGCGCTGCCGCGCGGCTGCCGCCGACGAGCGGGGCGAGCAGCACTGCGAGCGCCGCGGTCAGCCTCGCGGGCACGTAGTTGGCGAGGTCGTCGAGGCGGGCGGCGGCCCATCCGAACCGCTCGTAGCGCGGGCTGCGATGGCCGACCATCGCGTCGAGAGTGTTGATCGCGCGGTAGGTCAGCAACCCCGGGACACCCGCGAGGCCGGCCCACACCAGCGGCGCGACCACGGCGTCGCTGGTGTTCTCGGCGACCGACTCGACCGCCGCCCGCGCCAGGCCGGAGGCGTCCAAGGCGTTCGGGTCGCGCCCGCACAGGGACGGCAGGAGGGCCCGGGCGCCGTCGATGTCGCCGTCGGCAAGGTGGCGGCGGAGTCGGGTGGCGACCCGGGCGAGGGACTCGCCGCCCACGACGGTCCAGGTCGCGACGGCGGTGAGGGCAGCCAGGCCCCTCGCGTTCGGCCTACCGGAGGCCGGGCGCCCCGTGGCCCCCGGGGCGCCTGTGTTCACGGTGCGCACCAGCAGCCACGAGCTCCCCGAAACCACGCCGAGGCACACGGCGACGAAGAGCGTCCCGCGCCGCCGCGAGTCCGCGTACAGGGCGCCTTCGAGGCGGGCCGCGGCCTGGCCGAAACCGGCGACGGGATGCGCCCGAAGCGGATCCGCCACCACGAGATCGGCCGCGTAGCCCAGCAGCAGGCCTGGGGCCGGGGCCGCCAGCGTGGCCAACTACGGAGCGACGCGGACGCGCGGCGCGAAACGGACTCGATAGGTCAAGGAGCCTCCCCGGGTGTCCACGCCCGTAGGTCGGGTGACGTCGGTGACGGGGAGTTCCTGGCTTCCGGATCGGCGCTCACCCCCGGCCTTCCCACTTCGGAAGCAGTGGCCGTTACGTGGGGGGTCGCTCCCCGGTCACAGTGGCGGGACCGCGCCGGACTCACACCGGCTTCCTCCTGCCGTCACCGCCACCTCAACACACCGGCCGGGTCGGCGTCAACGCGGCCGGAAACGGGGCGCCCTACGAGGCCACGGTCGTGCCTCAGCCTGCTTCCTGTGCCCGTTCAGGGGCACAGCCCGCGCAGCGGCCGAACACGCTCAGGTGTCCGAAGTCGACGGTGAAGCCGTGCGTGCCGGAAACCTCCGCGGTGAAGCGCGCAGCAATCGTTCCGTCGAGCTCGACGACCGCCCCGCAGTCCCGGCAGACCAGGTGGGCATGGTCGGCATGGCTGACCAGCTGGTAGGTCTTCGTACCCGCCAGCAGGTGGGTGTGCGAGACGACGCCGTGTTCGGTGAGTGTCTCCAGCTGCCGGTACACCGTGCTGAGGCTTACCGCGGGCGCCCGCTCGACGACAGCCTGGTGGATGTCCTCCACGCGCCCGTGGCCGAGCGCGGACAGGGCGTCGAGCACCATCAGGCGAGGGGTGGTTTGGCGTAAGCCGATGGCGTGCAGGAGCTCTGCCCACTGCCTTCCCGCCACCGAGCCCACCGGCTGCGCTGACATGACCACTCGCCGCTCCTACTTGCGATTGTTCGAGGCGTGATGCAAGCGTGCAGTAGTTGCCAACGGTTCGCAACTACCCGGCAGAACGGGGTGTGGTGGCCCCCAGCCACGAGTACCGTGCTCCTGCAAATGACGGGTAACTGGGTCCAGTTTGCAGGAGACGCTCCATGCACATCCCCGATGGCTACCTGAGTCCGCAGACGTGTGCGGTCGGGTACGCGGTCGCCCTCCCGTTCTGGGTCACCGCGAGCAGGCGGGTCACCAAGATCGTCCGCAACCGCAGCGTGCCGTTGCTGGCGATCCTGTCGGCGATGTGCTTCCTCGTGATGATGTTCAATGTGCCGATCCCGGACGGGACGACCGCGCACGCGGTCGGCGCGGCGCTGGTGGCGATCCTGTTGGGGCGCTGGGCGGCAGTCATCGCGGTCAGCGTGGCGCTGGGCTTCCAGGCCCTGCTGTTCGGAGACGGTGGCGTCCTGGCCTTCGGAGCCAACTGCGTCAACATGGCGATCATCCTCCCGTTCGTGGCCCTCGCGGTGTACCGGCTCATCGCCGGGCGCGTGGAACTCACCTCCCCCCGGCGGGTGCTGGCGGCCGCGGTCGGCGGCTACGTCGGGATCAACGCCGCCGCGCTCGCCGCTGCCGTCGAGTTCGGCATCCAGCCCGACCTGTTCCACACGGCCAACGGCACGCCGCTGTACTCCCCGTACCACCTCAGCCAGACGATCCCGGCGATGCTGCTGGCGCACCTGACGGTGGCCGGAGCTTGCGAGGCCGTCCTCACCGGCGGGGTCATCGCCTACCTGCAACGCGCCGACCCGGCCGTCCTCACGCTGAACCATCCGGGCGTACCGCTGACCCGAGAAGAGGCCGAACGCGCCGGCCGCCGACGGCGGCTGACGCCGGCCCGGGTCACCGCGATGTTCCTCGCGGTGATGGTGGTGCTCACCCCGATCGGCCTGCTCGCCCCCGGCGGTGCGTTCGGGGAAGACGCGCCGGAAGACCTCGACCTCGGAAAGTACGGCCTGAACACCGTGCCTGCAGGCTTGGAAAGGTACAACTCCTTCTGGAGCCACACACTGCTCGGGGGCTACGGGTTCCGAAGCGGCGACCACCCCAACATCGGGTACATCGTGTCGGCAGTGGTGGGCATCGCGGTGGTCGGGCTGGCGGTCTACCTCATCGGCACCTTCGCCCGACTCATCCTGCGACAACGAGGGCCCACCCCCCTGCCCGCCCGCTTCTCGTCCGCGCTGACCGGCCCCTCCGCCGTGACCGGTCAGGCAGGCCATCGCCGCCAAAGCAAGGCCGAGCGGCTTGCTCCCTCGACTCGGGCCAACCAGCCCGATCAAGCGGAAGCCGGTAACAGCCCATGAGCGCGGCTCCGGCCGTTGCGGGGCCGGAACGCGCGCCGGACTGGCTGGTCTCCAACCAGGTCGCCATGTGCCCGTGCGGCTGCATCGGCAAGCGGAAGAAGGGCTCCTTCGTCGAGAAGACCCTCGACGGCGGCGCCAACCTGCTCCGCCAGACGGTCTTCAGCGAGGACGCGGCCGCCCGACGGGGGCTGCTGCAGCGCATCGACCCGCGGGTCAAGCTCCTGACGTTGATCGCGCTCGTCGTCGTGGCCGCCCTGCTGCACTCGATTCCGGGCCTGCTGGCGCTCTATGCCGCGACCCTCGCCCTGGCCGCCGCCAGCGCGCTGCCCATCGGCTTCTTCCTCAAGCGGGTGTGGCTCTTCGTTCCGATCTTCACCGGGATCATCGTCCTGCCCGCGACGTTCTCCTTCGTCACGTCCGGCGACATCGTGCTGACCCTGTGGCACTGGAACGGCCAACCGGTCGGCCTCACCGAACAGGGCCTGACCAGCGCCGGTCTCGTCGTCAGCCGGGTCGCGACGTCGATCTCACTCGTCGTGTTGCTCACCCTCACGACCCCGTGGGTCCGCCTGCTCGCCGCGCTGCGTTCGCTCGGCGTGCCGCGCGTCTTCATCCTGATCATCGGGATGGCCTACCGCTACCTGTTCCTGCTGCTGGCGTCGGTGACGGACATGTACGAGTCGCGCAAGGCCCGCACCGTCGGCGCCACCGCCCACGACAAGGAGGCCCGCCGCTTCGTCGCCGCCTCGGCGGGGGCGCTCGTCGGCAAGGCCAACGTCCTGTCCGAGGACGTGTACCAGGCGATGACCGCCCGGGGCTACCGCGGTACCCCCAGGACGCTGGAACGCGGGCGGCTGCGGCCGCTGGACGGCGCGTTCGCTGCCGCCGCGCTCGTCGTCGGCGCCGCGCTGCTCTGGGCGGAAGGCCGCCTTGAGATCTAGCGCCAGGACGCTGCGCGGGGGAGCATCGAAGGCCCCCTCGCCGATCCACGCCCCCATCCAGGCGACCGCTGCCCGGCCGGCAGCCGAGCCGCAGCCGGGGGTCGCGGACGATCCGCTGATCCGGTGCGAGGACCTGCGCTTCTCCTATCTCGGCCGGTTCCCCGCCCTCGCCGGCGTGAGCCTGTCGGTGCGGGCAGGCGAGAAGGTCGCGCTGCTCGGCGCCAACGGCTGCGGAAAGTCCACGCTGCTCAAGGTGCTCGACGGTCTGGTGTTCCCGCAGTCGGGCAGCTACCACGCGTTCGGCGCGCCGGTCACCGAGGAGACCCTCGAGGACGAGCAGATGTCGATGGGTTTCCGATCCCGGGTCGGCTTCGTCTTCCAGAACAGCGACAGCCAGGTGTTCAGCCCGTCGGTGCGGGAGGAGGTTGCCTTCGGACCCCTTCAGCTGGGCATGTCGATCGATGAGGCCGCCGACCGCGTGCACGACGTCCTCACCATGCTCGACATCGCCGACCTGGGGGAGCGGGCCCCGTTCCAGCTGTCGGGTGGGCAGAAGAAGCGGGTGGCGATCGCCTCCGTGCTGGTGATGAACCCGACGGTGCTGCTGTTCGACGAGCCCACGGCGGCGCTGGACCCGCGCACGCGACACTGGCTGATCGAACTGCTCGTCCAGCTCAACGAGGCGGGCAAGACGATCGTCCACGCCACGCACGACCTCGACGTCCTCAACGTGATCGCCGATCGGTGTGTGGTTTTCGCCGAGGACCACGTCGTGGCTGCCGAAGGCACCCCTGGGCAGGTGCTGGCCGACCGTGACCTGCTGGAGCGGGTCAATCTCGTTCATCCGCGGGCCCGGTAGCGTGACCCGCCCCAGAGCCGAGGCGCTCAGGCCACG
>JADGOW010000256.1 GCA_017882765.1 Frankiaceae bacterium | reverse complement strand
CCGCGGCCCCGCTCGCCGCTCGACTCAGGCCGCCTCGGCGCGCACGTGCCCCCGGATCCAGTCAACGATCTCGTGGGTCGTCGCGCCCGGCGTGAACACGGCAGCGACGCCGAGGGCCTCAAGCTCGGAGATGTCCCCCTCGGGGATGATCCCGCCGCCGAACACCACCACGTCGTCGGCCCCCCGATCGCGCAGCAGCTCGATCACCCGAGTGAAGAGCGTCATGTGCGCGCCCGACAGCACAGAAAGGCCGACCGCGTCGGCGTCCTCCTGGATCGTCGTCTCGACGATCTGCTCGGGGGTTTGGTGGAGCCCGGTGTACACGACCTCCATCCCGGCGTCACGCAAAGCGCGGGCAACCACCTTCGCGCCACGGTCGTGGCCGTCCAGGCCCGGCTTGGCGACGACGACCCGGATCCGGCCTGTTGCCGCGGTGCCACCAGGGGAACTCACAGGTCTCCTCCATCCACGGGCGGCGCACAGACGGTAGGCCCGCTCCGCGATGCTAGCCGCAAAGGGCCCGCCAGCAGTGCGGGGGTTCCGACTTCGGCCAACCATCGCGCGAACCCAAGCCTTGCGCGATCTCGACCGGATCGATACAACCGGGACGAAAGCCCCTGTCCCCGGCGGCCTTTTGGGGGCACCGTCGGAGGAGGAAGGAGCAGCAGATGACCATGCACCATCACGTCCCGTCCGACGACGAGCCGGAAGCTCTTGACGACTTGCTGTGCGACTGCATGATCCTTCGTGCCGAATGCGAACTGCACGCCATCGCGTTGGATCCGCCGGCCGTGCCAGCGGCCCAGCCCGTCTCACCGCGTGCCCTGGCGATCACGGAGAGCACCGTCCATCTGGTCGACGGGTACCCCGAGTACCAATGACGACAGGCGACTGACAACACCGGCCGCGGGATGGCCCGGCTGGCCGGTCCGCCAGTCAGCTCTTCGTCAGGGGCGCGTAGCGCAGCAGCAGGCGCTTGGTGCCCAGCGCCGGGCCGAAGTCCACGTCGGCTTGGGCGTCCTTGCCCAGCCCGCGGGTGGCGACGACCCGCCCCGGCCCGAATACCTCGTGGGTGACCCGGTCGCCCGGCTCCAGATCCGGGATAGGGCGTAACCCCGGCCCCGCCGCCTGCCGCCCGCCCCGGGCGATCACCGCGCGCGCGGCTGACGCCTGCGCGGGTTGTGGGAGCCGCCGCCAGTCCACGAGCGTGTCGGGCACGTCGTCGAGGAAGCGGGAAGCCGGGTTTGCCGACGCCTGTCCGTAGGCCATCCGCATCTGCGAGCGGGACAGGTACAGCCGCTGGCGGGCCCGGGTAATACCGACGTATACGAGGCGGCGCTCCTCGGCCATCTCGTCCTGGTCGAGCAGCGACCGAGAGTGCGGGAAGACCCCCTCCTCCAGCCCGGTGAGGAACACCACCGGGAACTCCAGTCCCTTGGCGGCGTGCAAGGTCATCAAGGTCACGACGCCACCGGACTCGTCCGGCCCGTCCGGAACCTCGTCGGCGTCGGCCACCAGGGCGACCTGCTCCAGGAAGCCGGCCAACGAGCCGTCGGGCACCCGCTCCTCGAACTCGCGGGCGACACCCACCATCTCCTGCAGGTTCTCGACGCGGCTCTGGTCCTGCGGGTCGGTGCTGCCGGCGAGCTCGGCGAGGTAGCCCGTCCGTTCCAGGACGGCGCCCATGACCGCGGACGGCGCCGCACCGCCGTCGGCCTGCGCACGCAGATCGTCCATCATCATGGCGAAGGCACCGATCGCCTTCAGGGATCGGGCGGCGAGCCCAGGTGCCTCCCCGGCCCGGGCCAGCGCCTCGAACATCGGGATGCGCTCCCGGTCGGCCAGGCTCGCCAGCGCCGCCTCGGCACGGTCGCCGATCCCGCGCCGCGGGACGTTCAGGATGCGCCGCAGGCTGACGGTGTCTGCCGGATTCGCCAGCACGCGCAGGTAGGCGAGCAGATCGCGGATCTCGCGGCGCTCGTAGAAGCGCACCCCGCCGACCACCTTGTAGGGCAGCCCGACCCGCAGGAACACCTCCTCGAAGACTCGGCTCTGGGCGTTGGTCCGGTAGAAGACCGCCACGTCACCGGGCCGGGCGAGACCGTCGTCGCAGAGCCGGTCCACCTCCTGGGCGACGAAGGCGGCCTCGTCGTGCTCGTTCTCGGCGACGTACCCGACGATGCGGGGGCCATCGCCGGCATCGGTCCACAGCCGCTTGGGCGCCCGGCCCGCGTTGCGGGCGATCACCGCGTTCGCGGCCGAGAGGATCGTCTGGGTGGAGCGGTAGTTCTGTTCCAGTAGCACGACCGTCGTGCCCGGGAAGTCTTCCTCGAACGCGAGGATGTTGCGGATGGATGCCCCGCGGAATGCGTAGATGGATTGGTCGGCGTCCCCGACCACGCACAGTTCCGCCGGCGCCGGGTCGCTTTCGGCCGGCCCGACGAGCTCGCGAATCAGTGCGTACTGGGCACCGTTGGTGTCCTGGTACTCGTCGACCAGGACGTGCCGGAACCGGCGGCGGTACTCCTGTGCCACGTCCGGGCAGGCCCGCAGGAGATCCACAGTCGTCATGATGAGGTCGTCGAAGTCCAACGCGTTGGCCCGCCGCAGCCGGGCCTGGTAGGCGGCATAGACCTCGGCGACCTGCCGCTCCTGCGCATCCGACGCCTTGTCGCGCGCCGTCTCAAAATCGATCAGCTCGTTCTTGAGCGCCCCGATCCTGCCCGCGAACCAGCGCGGGGTGTGCATCTTCGAGTCGATGTCGAGGTCGCGGGTAACGAGGGTCAGCAGTCGCTGGCTGTCGGCGTCGTCGTAGATGGAAAACGACGAGGTGAACCCGAACCTGCGCCCGTCCCGGCGCAGGATGCGAACGCACGCCGAGTGGAAGGTCGACACCCACATCAACCGCGCCCGCCCGCCGACCTGGGCCGCGACGCGCTCACGCATCTCCCCGGCCGCCTTGTTGGTGAAGGTGATCGCGATCACCTCGGCCGGGTGGACGTTGCGCGCGGCCAGCAGGTAGGCGATCCGGTGGGTCAGGACGCGGGTCTTGCCTGACCCCGCGCCGGCGACCACCAGGAGCGGGCCGCCCGCGTGGATGACCGCCTCGCGCTGTTGGGGGTTCAGCCCCGCCAGCAGGGCGTCGACGCGCTCGGCACGCCGGGCCGCGCGCTCGGCCCGTTGGTCGACCCGGTCGGCTGTCTCGGGGGGCGGGGCCTCGGGGGGCGGGGCCTCGGGTGGGGCGCCGTCTTCTGGCGGGACGCCCGCGGAGAGCCTTTCGGCCAGGGACCCGGCAGGCGCGGACCCGGTAGGCGCAGGCCCGGCAGGCGCAGGCCCGGCAGGCGCAGGCGCGTCAAAAGG
>JADGOW010000255.1 GCA_017882765.1 Frankiaceae bacterium | reverse complement strand
GCAGCTGCGAGTCCTGTTGGCCGAGTTGGGGTTGGAACCCAAAGCGGCGAAGACCCGCATCGTGAACCTGGCGGTGGGAGGCCCGGGTTTTGATTTCCTCGGGTTCCACCATCGCCTGGTCCGCAGTGACGGGCGGCGCTCGGGGAAGCAGGTCACGTTCCTGGCCCGTTGGCCCTCGAACAAGGCCATGCAGCACGCACGTGACCGGATCCGGGAACTCACCGCCCGGTCAATGCTGCTGTTAACCTGTAAAGTGCGGAATTGTTTGGCATAGTTTCGCGGGGCTATCTGGCGTAATCGAGGTCGAACGTAATGCCTTCGCCAACGGCCCCAACGCTGTGACCTGCACATATATCTTTTGGCGCTGCCAGAACTGCGCCATTTAATTCCGCGAAACTACGCCACTTATCTCCGCGCCTGACAGCGTGAGGCGCTGGTAGGTGTCGGCGTAGTACGGGGCGATCCGCTCGGGGGTGAAGCGCTCGGCGTATCCGCGGCCCAGTACCGGGTCGGGAACCCCGCGACCGTGCAGGAGCTCGTCGATGGCGTGTGCGAGCTCTTCGGGGTTCTCGGGCGGGACGAGCACGCCGCGGCCCTCCGCCAGCGTCGCGGGCAGCCCTTCCACAGCGGTGCCGACGACCGGCACCCGCAGACCCAATGCAAGGACGGCGCTTTGCGACCAGGCTTCCTCCCGGGACGGGACGACGTGCACGGTGGCTCCGGCGATATAGGAGCCGGGCGAGCGCACCCATCCCGGCAGGAGGACCCGATCGGCCAGGCCGAGGGCGACCGACCGGGCAGTTAGGGACTCCCGCAACGGCCCGTCGCCGAGCAGCAGCATCGCCGGCGGATCAGGAAGCATTGCCAGCGCCTCGAGCAGGACGTCGGGGCCTTTTTCGGGATGCAGGCGCCCGGCGAAGGTCACCCTGGGGCTGGGCAGCCCGGGCAGCGGTCGCGCATCGATCCCCTCGACGATCGACCGTCCCTCGAACAGGCGCTCGGCCGGGACGCCGAGCGAGTCGGCGAAGGTGCGCGCTGCGGGGCCGTGGGTGAAGAAGGCTGCTATGCGCGGGGCGGCGGCGCGGGCCTCGGTGACATAGTCGCCGTGGGGCCAGGTCACGGCGTTGTGCTCGGTCGCGACGAGCGGCACCCCGTCGGGCACGGCCGCCGCCGCCGCCCACCAGGCTCCGAACATGTGGGCGTGGACGAGGTCGGCGCCTGCCAGGCGGGGACGCAGCCATTCGGCGAAATCGGTCGACGGCACCCATTGCAGGTGCGCGTGCCGGGCGAAGGCCTCGACGGGCACGTCGAAGGTGGCCGCGAGCGCGATCCCTTCGGCGGTGGCGTCCCCGGCGTACAGGCGGGTGACGAAACCGTCGGACCGCAGGGCGGCGGATAGCCGCAGCGCGGAGAGCTGCGCTCCGCCGCGCTCGATCACCCCGATGACCCGAGCGACGGTGAGCGGCCGCAGGCCCGTCGACGGCTGGTCAGCCATGGCCGGTGCCGGGGCCCTCGGCGGGAGTTCTGGCCACCGCCACACCCCCGCGCTCGGCGCTGCGGTCGAAGCCGAGTCCCGTCTCTCGCTCCCACCGGCGCAGAACTTCCTGCTCACCTGGGCGTTCGGCGTCGTCGAGGACGACGGTGGCGCCTGGGGCGAGGCGGTCTCCGAGGACCGGCAGGGCGGGAAAGCGGGCCAAGCCGTGGCCGGTGGCGTGAGCGGGTGGGCCGTCCACCAGGAGCAGGTCGATGGGATCGGCCCGCAGCGCTTCGCGTAGTCCGTCGGCCAGGGCGGCCTCGTCGTACCAGCGCAGGCCGCGTTCGGCGCGGGGGTGCGGTATCAGGGGTGCCCGAACGATCGTCACGTCGGTCCCGGTGCCTTCGCGGTCGAGCTGCTCGCTGACCCACCGTGCCCAGAGGGCGTCGTGCTCAACGGCCGCCATCAGGAAGCCGGCGGGCGGTGGGCGCTGGGTCAGCAGGCGGGCGAGCAGGACCGTGCTGATTCCGCTGCCGAGTTCGACGATGCGTCGCCGCTCGTTCAAAACGATGTCGTTGCAGACGGTCACGAGCCCGGCCGGTCGCATGGCGCCGGAACTCCAGGGCAAGTACAGCCCGGGCAGCGCAGCGAGCGCATACATGGCGGCCTCGTCGGAGAGGCCCCGACTCGTCTGCGTCGAGAAATCGGTCCCGGCCATGGCTGACCGTAGCGCCTGGCGAACTCCACCCCCTCCAGCCGCGGGTCATCGATCTGCTCGGCGTCCCCGCCGAGCGCACCAGTCGAACCCCTGACACCGGCATCCATATCGAAGGTCTGCGGTGTGGTGTGGTGCTATTCAGGATCCGCCGACCAATTGGACGCGTTGTTGGCACCAGCGCGCGCGTTGGTGCCTCTTGTCGACGGGGTGGCGGAGATGCCCTACCCGGCCTGGCAATCCGCGTTCGACGGGCTCTACCCGGCCGGTGACCAGTGGTACTGGCGGGCGGACTTCCTCCACGACCTACCGGACGAGGCGGTCGACGTGCACGCCGAGTGGGCCAGGCGGATGCCGACGTGGAAGTCCGGCGTGCACCTGTACCCGATCGACGGCGCACCCCAGGACGTCGGGCCGGAAGAGACCGCGTTTGGCTACCGCGATGCGACCTGGGCGGGCGTCATCTTCGGTGTCGATCCCGACCCGGGGAATGCTGCGGCCCTGCGCGACTGGTGCGTCGGGTACTGGGAGGCGCAGCACCCCTACTCCGCCGGCGGCGCCTACGTGAACTTTATGATGGACGAAGGCCAGGAGCGGGTGCAGGCCACCTACCGCGGCAACTACCACCGACTGGCCTGTAAATGGTCGAATTATGTGGCGCAGTCTGATCGCGCTCTTTGGCGCAATCGAGGTTCGGGCAGCGTTCGCTCCGCTTCCTTGCACGCCCGTGAGCTGCGACAACAGGGAGGCAACCGGTCGACTACGCCAGATAATTCGACCAAACTACGCCAAATAGTTAGACCAAAGTGCGCCAGATACTGCGACAAGTGACACCCCAAGGGCTCCCGTCAGCCGGGCTCAGAGCCACCACAGGGACCGGATGACCCGAAGAGAATGACCGCCGGCACTACACCAAGCCCGACCCGAAGAGAATGACCGCCGCCAAGCCCGTCCACCCCCGCCAGATCAACGACGACATCCGCGCGGTGGCAGAGCTTTTCGCATTCGTCGCCGCCAACCAGGGGCAAACCCCGATCATCTGCGGGAGCTCGCCCTGGCAGCGGGTCACCGAGACGCACGTTGGCCGGCTGGCTTCGTCAGGTCTCCCGCATTCCTCACAAGCAGGCGTTCCTGGCCACCGCCAAGCTCAGGGCCGACGGCACCCGGGTGGAGTT
>JADGOW010000254.1 GCA_017882765.1 Frankiaceae bacterium | reverse complement strand
CCTTGAGTTGACATACAGCGTGTAGCTATCAGCGCCGGTACCACCGGTGATGCGCAGCCTGTGTGCGCACCGACCGTTGTTGGCGGTCGAGGAGACACCGACCGACAGGTCGAAGCCCTTCCCAGCGGTCTCGGCCTTGGCATGGGCAGCGGCAGCCGCGTTGACGCCTGCGCTCGCACTGGCTACAGCACCGCCGGCCTGCGCTTGTGCTACGACATCGCCGGCGTTCGCATCCGCGGCAAGCGCCGGGGCTGCCGCCAACATGGGGACACCCAGACCCATCACGCCAGCCATCACTAGGACCGATGAATGCTTGAGATTCATGTGCAGACGCACCCTCTCAGTAGAAAAACTACACCAACCACTGGTGGCATCCGACACCCTGAGTGCACAGCGGCTATCCAGCGTTGTCAAGCCACACGTAGAGTAGGCGGCGTTCTCCGTACAGTTAGTTTCCGAAAATCAAACGGGTGCGGCTCTCCTGGAGGGACGACTTCGCCTCCATCAGTGACCTCAGATCGCCGCGTGAGTCCTCCCCGGGTACCAGGATTTTGCAGCAGGTGTGACGCCGCGGCTGTCGCTCGGGCGCTCGACTGCGGGGCATCGGCCCGATCAAGCACCTTAGGGTGATCGCCTCATCTAGCTGAGCAGCGCCGGCGACTGCGAGCCCGTCACGGCCTCGATCTCGCAGCCCACAGCGGCATGTCATCCCGACGTTGGACCACGACCTGTGGTGATCTCTACCTGTTAGTAGATTGCCCACAGGGTTGGAGGGATGAATGCCGCCCCTACGCCACTCCCGTTCCGAGCCCGAGCTGCTGCGCGGCAGCCTGTTCACGCTGCGCCGCCGCTGCGGTACGCCGACCTGCCGGTGCGCCGCGGGTCAGGTGCACACGAGCCCCGCGCTGGCCTATCCGCAGGGCGGGCGCACCAAGACGCTGACCCTGTCCGAGGAGGAGGCCTCGCAGGTGGCGGCGGCGCTCGCCCGCTACGCCGCCGCCAAGGCCGAGCTCGACGCCAGAGCGGCCGCCGGACTGGACACGCTGCTGGCCCGGGTGGCCGACCGCCGGCGGCGGTCATGACCGCACCGCTGTCGGGCGCGACGGCAGGGTTCGCCGGATCGCGGGAGCGCTTCGAAACCGTGCTGGGCTGGCTCGGGGGCGAGCAGGCGGGCACCGTTGAGCACTCCGAGCTGGAGGCGCACCTACAGGCCGACGCTCGCGAGTTGTTCCGCCAGCTCTACCAGGACCACCTGGATCTACGCGCCGAACGGGAGCCACGGATCGCGGTTGTTGCCGACGCCGAGGGGGTAGCCCACCCCAGCGCCGAGCCCGGCCACACGCGTGGGCTCGCGACGGTGTTCGGGCCGGTCCAGGTGACCCGGATCGCCTACCGGGCCCGCGGGCAGGCGAACCTGCACCCGGCCGACGGGGTGCTCAACCTTCCCGAAGACAGGCACTCCCACGGTCTGCGTCGCCTCGCGGCGATCGAGGCGTCCCGCGGCTCGTTCGACGGCGCGGTCGAGGCGATCGAGCGGGGGACCGGACAACAGGTCGGCAAGCGCCAGGTGGAGGAGCTCGCCCAGCGATCCGCCGCCGACTTCGACGCGTTCTACTCGGGCCGGCAACCGCCGGCCGGCTCGACCAGTGACGTGCTGGTGCTCTCCTGCGACGGCAAGGGCGTCGTGATGCGTCCCGACGCGCTGCGGGCGGCGACGGCCGCCGCGGCGGCCACGACCAGCCCGAAGCTCGCGACCCGGCTGTCCAAGGGGGAGAAACGCAACCGCAAGCGGATGGCCGAGGTCGGCGCCGTCTACGACGCCACCCCGACCCCGCGCACGCCTGCCGACATCCTGCCCGCGACCGAGGAGGAACGCCGCGAGGCCGTGGCGGGCCCGGTGACAGCCCACAAGTGGCTGGTGGCCAGCGTCGCCGAAGATGCCGCGACTGTCGTCGGCCGCGTCTTCGACGAGGCGCAGCGCCGGGACCCCGAACACCAGCGCAGCTGGGTCGCGCTCGTCGACGGGAACAACCACCAGATCCATCGAATCGGTGCCGAGGCACGCGCGCGCCAGGTGTCGGTGAGCGTCGTCATCGACCTCATCCACGTGCTCGAGTACCTGTGGAAGGCGGCATGGTGCTTGCACGCCGAAGGCGACCCAGCCGCCGAGGCATGGGTGCGCCACCACGCCTCGGCGGTCCTCGACGGGAAGTCCACCCGGGTGGCCGGGGCGATCCGGCGTGCCGCCACGACGGCCAAGCTCGACCGCGCCGACGAAGTAACTGGCGTCGCCGGGCTGAAGCGCGATACGACCACGCTCGTCATGCGGGCGAGCCTGGCGCGTGAACGTCGGGCCCTTGACGCCGTGCGCCGGACGTCGATCGCCGCGGCCACCCGCGCCGCGGGCGACGAGCCCATCCCCGTGGCCGACCTGCCGATCCCGACCCTGTCCCGGGGCTCTCTGCGTGGGTGCTGGTGCATGACGGGATGGCCGTGGCCGGCGCGTGGAGCTTCCTGCACGGCGGCGACTGCGGGATCTACACCGTGGGCACGCTGCCGCAGTGGCGACGCCGCGGATTCGCGGGAGCTCTCACCGACCATGTACTCGCCGACGCGCAGCGCTGGGGGGCGCGCACCGCGACGCTGCAGTCCACGCGGATGGGGCAGCCGATGTACGGGTCACTCGGGTTCGCGCCGGTCGGGCGCTACGCGGAGTGGGTCTCGCCCTGATCGCTGGCGCCCGAGCATCGGCGCGGACACGGCGCTGTGTATGACGCGGTGAGCCTGGGGCGGGTCGAGATCGCCCGGCTGCGCCGGACGGTGGCCCGGCTGCCGCTGCCCCGCTCAGCGGAGGGCCGGATCGTGCTGGCCGCCGACGTGAGCCCGTGGCTGCGGCCGGACGCGGCGACCAGCCCGGATCGGCTGTTCTGCCACGTGCACGGGCGAGGCAAGGCACCGGCGGATCCGGGCGGAGCCCCTCCTAAGTGGTCGGCCCCGGAAGTTCCTCGGTAGTCATGCGGCCTGCTGAGTCAGCGGACTGTCCGTGCTGTGCTCGGGGTGCTCGGGCTCGGGGTGCTCATGGGCGTCGATCCGGGCGAGCAGGTCGTCGAGGTCGTCAGCGGTGAACGTCCAGTTGAAGGGTGTGGCCGTGGCGTTGAAGCGCTGTTCGAAGGCGAGAAGCCGGTTCTCGACTTGGGTGAGGTCGGTGAAGTCGTTCGGAGACAGAGCCTTTCGCTGGACGATCGAGTAGTAGATCTCCACCTGGTTCAACCACGACGCGTGGATCGGGGTGTGCACCATGACCGCGGTGGGGAAGGCGTCGGCGAGTCGCTGCGCGGCGGTGTCGCCGCGGTGGGAGGAGCCGTTGTCGACGACCCAGAACACCCGCCTCGCGGAGGCG
>JADGOW010000102.1 GCA_017882765.1 Frankiaceae bacterium | reverse complement strand
GGAAGCCACGGAAGTCGACCTTCCACCCCGGCAACCTCCTCGGCAGGTATCCCCTCAGGCCCAGGCCCACGGAATCGACGATCAGTGTGGCCGTCTTCGCCCAGTCGGGGTTGAGCGGGGCCCCCGCGTGCGCCAACGCACCGGCCAGGCCGGGTAAGGGCGTCGGCGTGGGTGTCGGGCTCGGTGCCTGGGACTGTGGTGCGAGCGCCGGAGAGCTGTCAGCGACCCGGTTCGCGCCCTTGGCCGGCGCGCTGCACCCGCCAGCCAGGAGCGCTGCTGCCAGCGCACTTGCGATCGCTGCTGCCAGGACGGGCCGTCCCGGGACGCGGTGCCGGCGCCGCAGGCGAGTCACGATATGGGACACGCCGGGACCTTACCTGTCGACGGGCCCGCCGCCCACGAGCAATGTCACGACACGGGCATCGAGATGGTCACGATTCGGCTGAATCCGCGGGAGCGTGAGCGCGTGCGAGCGCGCACGGACGGGGGCGCTCGGACGGGGCGCACAGACTTGCCGGGAGCCGGCCAATACCTCCGGCCGACTCCCGACGCCTATTCCGCAGCCCTGCCGGCTCTCCCATTCCGGCAGTTCCTGACGGTCGCCCGCGGGTCTCTCCCAGAACCCGCGGAACGGTATACCTCCCGCGGCCCCGCTATTCTGCGCGAATTGCCAGGCAGTTATCCCCTCGGCGTCCCGCCCGCGGCCCTTGACCGGCGAAAGCAGCAACTTCCGGGGGCGGGCCAGCCCAGTGTCGCCCGCCTGCCGGCCTAGCTGGCGTCCCCACCGCGCGGCCCCGGGCGATGGCCTCTGGCGTGATCGCCGTCATGATGTACCCCGACTCGAGCCGCGGACGGAAGACGGCGGGATCGTATTGGCATCCGAGCGCCACTCTTGCGTAGCGATCGAAGTCTTACCGCTGGCAACGAAGATTCTCGGACAAAGCAGGACACGCCGTGGGCCGGCCCCCCCCGAATCGACCCCGGACGGCATACAGGTCACTACGGTGCCCTCTCGTGCGACGGCTACTGGGCGTGCTTGCGCCGCTGGCGGTGGTCGTCGCGCTGGCGGGTTCGTGCCGGGATGCCCCGGCGACCCGTCCGGCCGTGGTCGGCAAGCCCGCGCCGGTGGTGGCGACGACCCCTGCCGCCGTCCACCGGCCCGCGGTCGAGCCGCCACAGGGGCGGGCGCTGCGGGTCGCGCTCTACGGCGACTCGATCGCTTGGGAGTCGCGCAAACCCTTCCTGGGAATGCTTTCCCAGGCCGGGGTGCAGGTCACCTTGCATACCTTCCCGGCCAGCGCCATCTGTGACTGGTTCCCCTTGATGCGCTCCGACGCCACCCGGCAGACCGTGGACGCAGTCGTCTTGGTGTTCACCGGCGCCTGGTACACGCCCTGCGTGCGCGACCCGGCGACCAACCAGCCGCTGGGCGGCACGACCCTGCTCAACAAGTACTTGGCTGACGCCCGGACGGCCATCACGATCAACGCCCAGGCCGGCATCCACGTCTTCCTCGGTCTGGAGCCCGTGCCCCGTCGCCCGATGCGGTCCGACCCGTACGCATTGCGCGCGGGCCTGGAGTCGCTCGCCGCGACGACGCCGGGAGTCACGCTGATCCCGGCGAATCTGGCGGTCGAGGGACCGGCAGGGGAGTACCTGCGCACCATGCCCTGCGCGTCCTTCGAACCTTGCGACGGGTGGGATGCAGCCGGGCAGCGCGTGGTCGTCATCCGGGGGCCCGACGGCATCCACTTCTGCCCGGTCCCACACACCGGCTGGGACTGCCCGGTGTGGTCGTCCGGCGCTGTGCGCTACGGCACCGCGCTCGCCGGGGGCATCCTCCGCGCCTACGGCCTGCGGTCGTGACCGCTGTGCGCTGAACGCGCCAACGTGCGCCCGGGTGCCACCGTCGGCCACCGGAACCGGTAACCTTCGGCCGTGCCCACTCGCATCACCGCTGCCACGGCGTCGCTCTTGATGCTGCCTGCCCTTCTGGCCGACGGTGGCACCCGCGACGACGTCAACCTCATCGGCAACGCCTACGACCCGGCGCCGCTCAGCGTCGTGCAGATCCTGGGGCTGTTCGTCGCCATCCCGCTGGGGCTACTCCTCGTTATCGCGATCATTGTCTACGTGCGTCGGGGCGGCAACGGGGCCTACCAGTACCGCCCGGGTCGGCCCTGGCGGTTCGACTCCGAGTGGTACGGGGCACGACCGGAAGACAGCGATCAACCTCGGATGGCCATGCCGGGCGCGGGAGGTGCAAGTGGCAGCTGGTGAGGCGTTCTCTGCGGAGCAGCGGGCCCGGATCGACCATGCCGTCGGCGCCGCTGAAAGCGCGACCGGGCTGCGGTTCGCTCTGCGCGTCGGCGAGCTTGACCCTGAGCCCCGCCTGCAGGGCGAGCGGCTGCTGGCCCATATCGCCGTGGGCCCGCGGGAGGGCGTGGTGGTCGTGCTCGTGTCCCCGGGCGATCGTCGCGTGGAGATCGTCAGCACGCCGGCCGCCCGCAGGCGGATACCCGACCATGCAGCCGGGCTGGCCATCCTGTCGATGACCTCGAGCTTCAGCGTCGGTGACCTGGTCGGCGGCATTGTCACGGGCATGCGCCAGCTCGCCGACGTCGCGGGGCCGCCGGCTCTTTCGGAGGTTTCGGCCCCGGGCGCCATCGAGGGCGAGGTTCTCCCCCAAACCTGATGGGGATTGTCCGAACGCCAGCTCAAGCCGGTCTCAGCCGGTCTCAGCATCCCTGGCGCGCGCCCGCAGCGCCCGCGCCACGCTGTCCCTGCCCTCGCTGAGCATGCGGCGCAGGGCGGGCTGGGGGTCCGCCTCGGTCAGGTAGCGATCTGTCCGGTCCACCGTCGCCTGCTCGATGACCACCGCCGGGTAGAGCATCTCGGTGATCGTGTGGGCGGTGTCCATTGTGCGCGTCCGCCAGATATCGCCGACCTGCTCGAAGTAGCGCTCGATGTAGGGCCGGCACAGCTCCACTTGGTCGTAGCGCCAGAACTGGGCCATCGTCGCCGCCTGCAGGTGGTTGGACAGCTCGTCGGTGTCCATGACGGCCGACCAGGCAGCCGCCTTCGCCGCTGGATCGGGCCGGGCGGCGCGGGCGGTCGCGGCGCGCTTCTCGCCTGCCGCGGTCGGGTCCCGTTCGAGCTCGGCAGCGATCTCGGCCTCGTTCGCTCTGCCCCGCGCCGCGAGGTGGATCAGCAGATGCCAGCGAAGCTCGGTGTCGAGCACGAGCCCGTCCACCGTCTCGGCACCCGACAGCAGGGCCTCGATGAGGTCGAGCTGGTCCGCGGCCTCGGCCAGGGCGAACGTCTGGGCGTAGACCAGCTGGACGTCACTGCCGGGTTCCGCGTCTCGCAGCAGCTGCCGCGAGGTGTCGGTGAGGGCGTGCACGCCCGGCAGCCGCGCTGCCGGATCGCCGAAGGCGTTCACGGCCAGGTAGGCCTTCTGCATCAGCGACTGGACGACGCCGATCTCGGATTCGGCGCGGACGCCGCCCAGCACCAGGCGCAGGTAGTCGCGGGAGGGCATCTCGGCGTCGCGGGTCATGTCCCAGGCCGCCGCCCAGCACAGGGCGCGGGGCAGCGGATCACGGATCATGCCGATCGAGGTGGTGACGGTGTCCAGGGAACGCGGATCCAGGCGGATCTTGGCGAAGGTGAGGTCGTCGTCGTTGAGCAGGAGCAGGTCCGGCTGGCGCGCTCCGAGCAGCTTCGCCACCTCGGTCAGGTGACCGGTGACGTCGAGCTCGACGCGCTCACGCCGGGACAGGACACCGTCGGGCCCGCGGTCGTAGAGCCCGACGGCGACGCGATGCGACCGCAGCGCGGGATGGTCGCTGGGAGCTCCCTGCACGACGTCGAAGAGCGTGTAGAGCCCGCTCGAGTCGACCTCGAAGCGTGGGTGCAGCGTGTTGACCCCGGTGGTTTCCAGCCACTCCTTCGACCAGGCGGCCAGGTTGCGGCCGCTTGCCACCTCCAGCGCCTCCAGCAAGTCCCGCAGTGTCGTGTTGCCGTACTCATGGGAGCGGAAGTACGAGCGCAGCCCGGTGAGGAACTCCTCCTGACCGACCCACGCGACGAGTTGCTTGAGCACCGAGGCGCCCTTCGCGTAGGTGATCCCGTCGAAGTTGGTCTTGACTGCCTCCATGTCGGTAGCGTCGGCCACGATGGGATGGGTCGTGGGCAGCTGGTCCTGCCGGTAGGCCCAGGTCTTCTCGGCGTTGGCGAAGGTGGTCCACCCGTTCTTCCAGCGGGTGGCAGACACCTGCGCGAGCACCGAGGCGTAGGTCGCGAACGACTCGTTGAGCCACAGGTCGTCCCACCACTGCATGGTCACGAGATCCCCGAACCACATGTGGGCCATCTCGTGCAGAATCGTCTCCGCGCGGCGCTCGCGGCGCGCGTCGGTCACCTTCGAGCGGAAGACGTAGTCCTCCAGGAACGTCACGCAGCCCGCATTCTCCATCGCCCCGGCGTTGAACTCCGGGACGAACAGCTGGTCGTACTTGTCGAAGGCGTAGCGGTAATCGAAGGCCCGGTGGAAGAAATCGAACCCCTGCCGCGTCACCGCCAGGATTTCCCCGGGGTCGAGGAATTCGGCGAGGGAGCGCCGGCAGAAGACGCCTAGCTCGATGCCGTCATGGACGTCGCGAACCGCGTGGTAAGGACCCGCCACGACCGCGGTGACATAGGTCGACAGCACAGGCGTGGGCCGGAACCGCCAGGTCAGCGCGCGCTCACCGGCTTCCTCGGTGCCGGCGGGCCGGCCGTTGCTCACCACGACCCAGTCGGCTGGCGCCGTGACGTGCAGGGTGAACACCGCCTTGAGGTCGGGCTGGTCGAAGCAGGCGTAGACCCGGTGGGCGTCGTAGGTCTCGAACTGCGAGTACAGGTAGACCCCGCCGTCCACGGGGTCGACGAAGCGGTGCAACCCCTCGCCGGTGCGGGAGTAGGCGCATTCGGCGACCACTTCCAAGATGTTGCTCTCCCGCAGCCGGTCGAGCCTGATCCGGTTGCCGTCGAACACGTCCTCGGGATTGAGGGACTCTCCGTTGAGGGCGACGGTGTGCACCCTCGGGGCAGTGAGCTCGATGAACGCCGAAGCGCCGGGTCGGCGGCACACGAAACGGACGACCGTCGTGGAGTGGAAGGTCGTGTCGCCGGTGGTCAGATCGAGCCAGACCCCGTAGCTGGCGACGCGCAGCAGGCCGGCGCGCTCCCCGGCCTCTTGGCGCGTCAAGTTGTTCGCGGACAACCGGCGACCCTCTCCGACTCTGGCACCCGGGCGCCGTCCGACGCCCGTGCACTGCGTGATCCTGTCACGTCCGGATCGCAGCGACGCCGACCGCCCGGAATCCGTGCACCTTGCATGTGGGTCGTACCCACGCCGGTGCGTCACGGCTGTTCATGGAGCGGTTTGGGCATGCTTGGCGGCATGGATCCGAGGCCGGACATGGCGGGAGACGATGCGGGTCCGGGGACGCCGTCGGAGCCGGACACCTCAGGGGCCGATGGAGCCCGTGGGACGCTACCGGCGCCGGACACCTCGGGTCCCGACGCCACCCGCCCAGCGCCCTCGGAGTTCGACGAGCCGCCCGCCACGCTTCCCGGGCAGCCCGGGATGCTGCTGCGCACAGCGGCGTCGTGGTCGTGGCGACTGCTCCTCGTCGTCGCTGCGATCATCGTGTTCGGCACGATCGTCTCGCGGCTGCGCCTGGTGGTCATCCCACTGCTGGCCGGAATCCTGCTGACGGCCCTCCTCCATCCCGCGGTGGCGCTTCTACGCCGCTGGCGGTTGGGCAGGCTCACCTCCGCCTGGCTCGTCCTGATCGGGTTGTTCATCGTCGTGGCAGGTGTGCTCACGCTGTTCGGGACCCAGGCAACCAGCGAGTTCCAGGATGTCGGCAAGCAGGTCAGCAAGGGGATCGACCAGCTTCAGGGGTACCTGACCAATGGGCCGTTCCATTTCAAGAAGCAAGACGTCGACAACTTCTTCCACAACATCCGCGGCAGCTTCAGCCGCAACCAGAACCAGGTCGTCTCCGGTGTCGTGCACGGCGCGTCGTTGGCGGTCGAGGTGGCCGCGGGGACCGTCCTTACTATCTTCGTGACGTTCTTCCTGCTCTACGACGGCGACCGGGTCTGGCGCTGGATCGCCACCCGCTTCCCGGAGAACGCCGGCGCCCGGGTCGCCGGCGCCGGGGCCGTCGCCTGGCTGACGATCAGCGGGTACATCCGCGGGACCGCGATCGTGGCGTTCGTCGACGCCCTCGGCGTCGGGATCGCCCTGATCATTCTCGGGACCCCGCTGGCCTTCCCGCTGACGCTGTTGATCTTTTTCGGTGCCTTCATCCCGCTCATCGGCGCAGTGATTACCGGCACCGCGGCGGTCCTCGTGGCCCTGGTGACGCAGGGCATCGGCTCGGCCATTGCCGTCCTGGTCGCGATCGTTCTGGTCAACCAGCTCGAGAGCCACATCTTGCAGCCGCTCCTGATGGGGCGGGCAGTACGGCTGCACCCCATGGCCATCGCCTTGTCCCTGACCGCGGGCACAGCGCTGTGGGGGATAGCCGGCGGGGTCGTGGCGGTGCCCTTCGCAGCGGTGCTCAACAGGGTCTCGTCGTACCTGTCCAACGAGGCACCGCCACTGGGCACGCCCAGCCCGTACCGCGGCCTGCACGCCCCGCAGAAGCAGAAGCGGCGGCGGCTGGCGGCTGTGTGGAGGGCCGTGCGGGGGCGGCCGGCGCCACCGACACCGCCGCCAAACGGGTCCAGCTGAGTCACCGGCCGGCGGGTGCGGCATCATCCCTGCCATGCGCGTCCACCTCGGCAGCGATCATGCGGGCTTCGAGCTCAAGGCGGCGATCACGGAACGGCTCCGCGAGCTCGGGCACGAACCGGTCGACCACGGCCCGCCCTCCTACCAGCCGGGCGACGACTACCCCCCCTACATCATCGCGGCGGCGGAGGGCACCGTCGGCGACCCGGGGTCGCTGGGCGTGGTCATCGGCGGGTCCGGCAACGGCGAGGCGATCTCGGCGAACAAGGTCAAGGGGGTGCGTGCGGTCCTCGTCTGGAACGAGGAGACCGCACGGCTCGGCCGCGAGCACAACAACGCGAACGTCATCAGCCTGGGTGCGCGCGAGCATCCGGTGGCCGACGCGGTGCGGTTCGCCGAAGTGTTCTTCGCGACAGCGTTCAGTGCGGATCCGCGGCACATCCGGCGCCTCGACATGATCAGCGAGTACGAGCGGACCGGCCGGGCACCCCGGCCCTGACGCTCTGACGCCTGTCAGATCCGGCGTTGACTCCGACCCAGCCCGCGCCGCCAGCCGTCGCGCCGGAGCAGCCGTCGCGTCGGGTCAGCGTCGGTTGGGCGTCGGGGGGGCGTCCCCGCGCGTCCGCCGCACGACGACCTCCCGCTCGGCCGCCGCCAGGTCTTGCTCGCTCGGCCGGGACACGTCGCGGGCACGCATGGCCCCCGCGACCCCAACGCGGGATCTTCCTGACCCGATCAGGTTGGACAGCCCGCCTTCCTGCCGGTCGGCCGCGTCGTCGGCGGCGGCATCCGTGGCACGCCAGCGTCGCTGGCGCTGTTCCTCACCCACCGGGCCACCTCCTTGCGCTTCCTGCAACCGACGGTATCCCTTGGTGAAGGTGTGTCGGCGTCACGTGGCTGGCCTTGTGGTCAATCTGGGCGCTTTGCGTGTTTGGCCTCCGTTTCCCAACGGCGCAGGCAACCCGATTCCGGGTTGGGGCAGGCGCAGACACAGTCAAGGATGAGATTCAGATCCGGAATCGTCTGCTGCCCCAACAGGGCAGGATCTCTGACCCGCACCAATGCCTGAGTCAATCTGGCCTGGTCGCGGGGGCCGCAGGCAGAGCCGCGCCTCGGTGGTGGGGGGTGCTGCTCGGGTGGCGGACCGCGCTCATCGAGCTGGAGTCCTTCAGGCAGGCACTGATCGGAGAACCTGGCCGCTGCCGCCAATGCGTGGTGCAGGTCGGGGTCCGCCAAAATCCGCCGTATTGCCTCGACCGCTTTCTCGAACTCATTAATGGCATCGGCGTCCATTGTCCTCACCGCGCTCGCTAGGCGTCGTGGCTGCAGCGTCGCCCGCCACGGTATGCCGACGTGTCGGCAAGTCGGGGCCGGTTCGACTGGGCGGCGCACGCGCATCCTTCCTCCTGCTGACCATCATCGACGCTGAACTCGCTGCGGCATAGGGCCAGACCGCCCGAGTAGCTGATGCATCAGCATCACCGGCGACTGCGGGAGAGGGCCTCGGGCCGCCCAACTGCCCGGGGGCTGGGGCCGCCCGGGCGGAAGGCCGCCGCCCGCCTTGCGGTCGCGAGCGGCCCCCCCGGAACAGCGTTGTCCTGGCTGACGCACCCGCTTACACGAGCGCAAGCCACACCACCCGAACATCCATCCGCTGCCAGCGTCCGCTCAGCCAGTGCACATATGGGGAACCTGGTCGTAGCGGTGCTGAACATGCCCCTTTGGCGTTCGTCATCGAGGGGATAGGCCGGCCGGGGGAACAACCGGGTACGTAGCAGCCGATATCTCTTTTGGCCGCATGAATGTCCGGCATGCCGTACCACACGAGCGCGACCCGAATCGGCGGCAACGTGCACCTGAGGACCCTCTTCGCCGTTGTGCCGGAAATGGAACGTCTGGTCCGCGAGCGCATCAACTTCGCTCTCACCAGCGAAGCGATGCCCGGTCCGGACGGTGTCGCCAACGAGTAGTGGCAACTGCGGTGCACCCAGCCCTGTCACGCCTGAGGAGGCTGACCACGCGCAACGCCTGGCCCGCAGCTGACAACCTCTCGAACCGTGTGTCCGCCCGCACGGCAGCCGGCGGACGCCGTGCTGTCTCGTCCTGGTCCCCGTGGGCCTAGCGGCGCGAGGAGATCCCCGTCGTGCAGGGGCGACATGCCTGTCGGTGGGCGTCGCGGGATATCAGGACGGTGACCGGGCAGTGGTGAACCGGACACTGCCCGTCAGGGCGATGCTGTCCGCCGGCCGGCTGAGCTGGCCGACCGCCGCGATGTAAGCCGCGCGGGCGTCGTGGCGCCGGTCCGGCGGCACCAGTTCGACCAGCCCGCGCAATCCTCCCGACCACAGCCAGTGCCAGCATTGGACGGGGCTGTCGAAGTCACGCCGGTCCGAGCGCACATCGACGAAGCCGAGAGCCTGCAGGGGGCGGGTCACCGACTCCGCTGTCCGGAACCGTTGCAGCGGCGGCCGGTTGTCCGACATCGGGGGCGACGGCAGATACGGCGCCACCGCCTCGCCGCACGTTTGCGCGAACGCGATCTCCTGAACGGACGGGTCGGCGAAGGTGCTCAACGCGAGCCGGCCGCCCGGGCGCAGCAGCCCGGCAAAGCTACCCAGGGCCGCCGCCGGGTGCGGCAGAAAGAACAAGACAAAACCGGCGAGCACCGCATCGAAGGAGTGCGGGCGAAACGGCGGCGATTCAGCGTCTCCGACCGCCACACTGGCGTTTGCGATGCCACGCCGTGCGATGTCGGCACGGGTCGCCTCCACCATCGCAGCCGCGAGATCAATACCGGTGACGGAGCCGCTCGCGCCGACCGCCTCCACGGCCGGAAACAGCGACGCGCCCCGACCGCAACCCACGTCCAACACACACTCACCGGGGCGCAGCGCGGCCGCCGCGACCAGGGCCGCCCCGGCCTGGCCGAACAATGTGTGTCCGACCTGGTCATAGCTGGCCGCGGCACGGTCGAAGAGGCGGCCGATATAGGCCTTCTGCGCGGCCGGGTTCGGCATGTCCGCAACGATAAGAGCAGCCGACACTGCCCTCCAGCCCTGCGCCGAGCCCGTGCAGCCACGCCGACTTCGAGGTAAGGCGCACGCCCGGGAGCCGACAAGGACCCCGTCGACGCCCTTCACGTCCGCTGGAGCCGGCTCCGCCGTCGGACCCGACCCGGCGATGACCCTCGTCATAGCAGCAGATGCCGCCACGGTTCGGCGATCACGCATCGGCCTGTCCGCAAGGTACGGTGCCGATCGTGACCCCACCGCAGCGGATGCTTCTCAGCCACGGTTCAGCCGCGCGAGCACCCCGGGCGGTCTTTCAACGCCGCCGCCGAGGCGGCGGTCACGGGGGCGGGACGCTTCACCGCCCTGGAATCCTTCCAGCGGATAGCGAACGATAGGTGACGTCGACGGGCAAGGATGTGCCGCGGCCGGGCTCGGCATCGCGCGGCGTCATCCCATCAGTTTGCCCGCCGCCCGACGCACCCCGACTCGGTGTGCTCGCCTTCGGCGACTCCATCACGAATGGGGGCGGCGAGCTGCAATGGGGTGTCGCGTTGCAATCGTGGGCCTTGTGGGTAGCCCGGGCGCTCGGATTCCCCTTCACCTCCTACGCGGTCGACGGGGCACAGGTGACCGGAGTGGTCGAGCAGCAGCTGCCGGCCTTCCAGCGACGATCGGCGCATCCCGAGGCCCGGTATGAGCTCGGCTGCATCTACATCGGCACCAACGACGTGCGCACGCTCGACTGGAATGCCGCAAGATTCGAGTCCAAGTTCCGTCAAGCGCTCGAATTCATCGCCTCGCGGTCCGATCGAACGCTGACCCTCACGACGCCACTCGACCTCGCACGCCCGCGCGCCGGTCCCAGGGTGGCTGAACTCAACGACGCGGTCGAGCGGGCCGCAGAAGAGGTCGGCGCCTTTGTCACCGACCTGCGGGACTTCCGCGGTCGGAACGTGGTCATGGCAGACCACGTGCATCCGACGGCGCTGGGGCAGATCGCGATCGCGGAGCGGGTTCTAGCCACCCTCGAGCGCGAGGGGATCAAGCCAATGGTGATGCCCTCCCAGCTCATTCAGTACGACATCACGTGGGGGAAGCGCATGCGCGGTGACATGACATACGCCTACCGCCATCTCAAGATCAGTACGGTGGCTGGTGCGACACTCGCGCTGAGTCGGATCAGGGGAAGCTGATCCCCCCGAGCGTGATGCCACCCTGCGATTCGATCAGGGCGCGGGGGTCCAACTGAGCCACCCGAGCCCATCAGGCGCTCCCACGATGACTGCGACACCGACACGCGACCTGAGCACCGCGATCTGACCACAAGGAGTAGATGTCCCTGAATCGATTGATCGACAGCCGCCTCGGTTGGATCTCTGTGACCCCTCAGAGCTCCTTGGCGGTTCTTGCGCCCCGCAAGCAGACCCCTGTTCGGGCTGTTGCAGGAGCACCCGGGCGAGCTGGTGGTCCTGGCCCCGGTCGTC
>JADGOW010000101.1 GCA_017882765.1 Frankiaceae bacterium | reverse complement strand
GGGGACGACCCCGAGGTCAACGAGGAGTGGAACTGTGACAAGGGGCGGTGGGCGTTCCCCTATGCCTGGCAGCCCGACCGGCTGACGACCCCGCTCGTCCGCGACGACGCCACCGGGCGGCTGGAGACCGTGGCCTGGATGGACGCGCTGCGACTCGCTGCACGCTCGCTTGCCGAGACCCGGGACCGGCGCGGGGTGGGTGTCCTGACCGGCGGGCGCCTGTCCGTCGAGGACGCGTACGCCTACGCGAAGTTCGCCCGTGTGGCGCTGCGCACCAACGACATCGACTTCCGCGCCCGGCCGCACAGCGCCGAAGAGACCGCGTTCTTGTCGGCCGTCGTCGCCGGCACCGGCCTCGGCGTGACCTATCGCGAGCTCGAGGCGGCCCCGGCGGTGCTGCTCGCCGGGTTCGAGCCGGAGGAAGAGTCGCCGATCGTGTTCCTCCGCTTGCGCAAGGCTGCCCGGGACCGCGGGATGCGGCTGTTCTCGGCGGCGCCGTTCGCCACCCCCTCGTTGACCAAGGCGCTGGGGACGCTGCTGCCGACCGTGCCCGGTGGGGAGGCAGCCCTGCTCGACGCGCTCGCTGTCGGCGCAGCTCAAGCTGACGGCCCGGTCGCTGCCGCCGCGGCCGCGTTGCGCCGGCCCGGGGCGGTCATCCTCGTCGGGGAGCGGCTGGCCTCGTGTCCGGGCGCCCTGTCGGGGGCGGTTCGGTTGGCGGCGAAGACCGGGGCCCGGCTCGCCTGGGTGCCGCGCCGGGCCGGCGAGCGGGGCGCCTTGGACGCCGGTGCGTTCCCCACCCTTCTCCCGGGCGGTCGCGCCGTGGCCGATCCCGGCGCGCGGGCCGACCTGAGTGGCGCCTGGGGGGTCGAGGTTCCGAGCGCGCCCGGACGCGACACCGACGCGATCCTGCGGGCGGCCGCACGTGGCGAGCTCGATGCGCTCGTCGTGGCCGGGCTCGACCCCGCTGACCTGCCTGACCCCGCGCTGGCCCGGGAGGCGCTGGCCCGCGTCCCGCTACTCGTCTCGCTGGAGCTGCGGCGCTCGGCGGTCACCGAGGTCGCCGACATCGTCCTGCCGGTCGCGTCGGTCATGGAGAAGGCAGGCACGTTCTACGACTGGGAGGGCCGGCCCCGCCCGTTCCAGCAGGCGCTGGACTCGCCGGCGCTGCCCGACCTGCGCGTCCTGGACCTGATCGCCGCCGAGATGGGCGCCGGTCTCGGCCTACCCGATGTGTTCGCCGCGCGGCGCGAGCTTGCCGCCGTCGGCCTGCACCGGGGGGAGCGGCCCCCTGCTCCCACTCTCACCCCGCCGCACCTGGCGGCGCCCGGTGCCGGCGAGGCCGTCCTGGCGACATGGACCTGGCTGCTGGACGCGGGGCGGATGCAGGACGGCGAGCCGCACCTGGCCGGAACCGCCAAGCGGCCGCGCCTGCACCTGTCGGCGGCGACGGCGGCCGCTGCGGGCGTCGAAGAGGGTGACCTCGTCACCGTCAGCAGCGATCGGGGCTCGCTGGTACTGCCGCTCGTGCTCGCCGACATGCCCGACGAGGTTGTCTGGGTGCCCACGAACGCTCCGGGCTATCCGGTGCGGGAGCGGCTGGCGGCCGGTGCGGGGGCCATCGTCGGGGTGTCCCGGGCGCAGGTCACCGAGGCGGCCCCGGCGCCGGATGCCTCGACGGCGGGGACGACAGCGACAGCGACTTCAGCTACGGGGGGTGCCTGATGCTTAGCGGCGCGTACCTGGCCGACGACCCGCCGAACCTCGCGTCGTTCGGCAACGAGCCGTTCTGGCTGACCCTTGTCAAGGTCGTCGCCGTCTTCATCATGCTCGTGGTCGCCGTGCTGCTCACGGTCTGGGCGGAGCGCCGGGTCGTGGCCTTCATGCAGCAGCGGCTGGGCCCGAACCGGGTGGGACCGTTCGGCCTCCTGCAGTCGCTCATGGACGGCATCAAGCTGATGCTCAAGGAGGACCTCGTCCCGGCTGCCGCGGACATGCCTGTCTACGTCCTCGCGCCGATCATCGCGGCGGTCCCGGCGCTGATGGCTTTCTCGGTCATCCCCTTCGGGCCGGTGGTCTCGATCGCCGGGCACAAGACCCCGCTGCAGCTGACGGATCTGCCGATCGGGATTCTGTTCATCCTGGCGATGTCATCGCTGGGGATCTATGGCGTCGTCCTGTCGGGATGGTCGAGCGGGTCGACGTATCCGCTGCTCGGCGGGCTCCGGTCGGCGGCGCAGATGATCTCCTATGAGGTGGCGATGGCCATCGCCATCGTGCCCGTGTTCCTCTACTCGGCCACCCTCGCCACCAGTGGGATTGTCGCCTCGCAGACCAGCCACTGGTATTTCTGGGTGCTGCCGGTGTCCTTCATCCTCTACGGCATCGCCGCCGTCGGGGAAACCAACCGGGCGCCCTTCGACCTGCCCGAGGCCGAGACCGAGCTGGTGGGTGGATTCCACACCGAATACAGCTCGATCAAGTTCGCTTTCTTCTTCCTGGCCGAATACATCAACATGGTCACGGTCTCGGCCGTCGCCACCACCCTGTTCCTCGGCGGCTGGCGCGCGCCCTGGCCCATTTCTCTGTATTCGGGGTTCAACGAGGGCTGGTGGCCGCTGCTCTGGTTCTGGGGCAAGGTCATCATCTTCCTGTTCGTGTTCATCTGGCTGCGCGGAACGATGCCCCGGCTGCGCTACGACCAGTTCATGCGCTTCGGCTGGAAGGTCATGATCCCTATCGGGTTGCTGTGGCTGCTGGGCGTGGCCTACGTGCGCACCGCCCAGATCCACGCGAGCAACCCGCGTGCCTGGTACATCGTCGGCGGCGTTGTCGCTGCGGTGCTGCTCATCCTGTTCGCTGTCGACCCGGGGCACCGCAAACGCCAGCGGGCGGCAGAACTCGAGGAGCAGGAACGCCTGGCGAAGGCGCCCACCCTGGACCGCATCCCTTGGCCCCCGCCGGAATCCGGGGACGGTGACTCCGGCCCTCCCACCACTCGCGTCATATCGGCGGCGGGCACCGCTCCGCGGCAGGAGAGTTGATCGGCGTGGGCTTCTTTGATCCCGTCAAGGGATTCGGTGTGACCTTCGGGACGATGTTCAAGAAGGTCACCACGGAGCAGTACCCCGAGGAGAAGAAGCCGACCGCCCCGCGCTACCACGGCCGGCACCTGCTGAACAGGCATCCGGACGGCCTCGAGAAATGCATCGGATGCGAGCTGTGCGCGTGGGCGTGCCCGGCGGACGCCATCTACGTCGAGGGTGCGGACAACACCGAGGAGGAGCGCTACTCACCGGGTGAGCGGTACGGGCACGTTTACCAGATCAACTACCTGCGCTGCATCCTGTGCGGGCTGTGCATCGAGGCCTGCCCGACGCGCGCGCTCACCATGACCAACGAGTACGAGCTGGCTGACGACAGCCGCGAGGATCTCATCTTCACCAAAGATCAGTTGCTCGCGCCGCTGCAGCCCGGGATGGAGACCCCGCCACATCCCATGCGACTGGGGAACACCGAAACCGACTACTACCGACTGGCGGCCGAGGCGACGGCCCCGGCCGGCCTCGCGGACGAGGTCGACGTGGAAGCGGGCGAGGAAGCGGTCGCGGGTGCGGCGGATGACGGCGGCACCACCCCGCCGAGCGGCACAGGGGGGAAGGAGCAGCCGTGACCACCGTGCTTGCCCAGGGGATCACCCACACGACGGGGTGGGAGTCGGCGATCTTCTACGTGCTGGGCACCATCGCCGTCCTGGCCGCGCTGGGACTGGTGCTGGCGCGCAGCGCCATCCACTGCGCGCTGATGCTCGTCGTCGTGCAGTTCTGCCTCGCGGTGTTCTACTTCGTCCAGGACGCGCCGTTCCTGGGCGCGGTCCAGATCATCGTGTATGCCGGCGCGATCATGGTGCTGTTCCTCTTTGTCATCATGCTGATCGGCATCGACTCGTCGGACTCTCTCGTCGAGGTGCTGCGCGGGCAGCGAGTGGCGGCCGTCGTCCTCGGGTTCGGCTTCGCGGGACTGATCGTCTTCCCGACCGGCTCGGCGATCGCGGGCACGACCGCGGTCGGCCTCGACAGTGCCAACGGTGTCGGCAACGTCCAGGGCATCGCCCGCCTGCTGTTCACGAACTACGTCTTCGCCTTCGAGATCGTGTCCGCACTGCTGATCATCGCAGCGGTCGGGGCGATGGTGCTCGGCCACCGGGAACGGGCGCCCAGACCGACGCAGCGGGAGCTCTCCGAGCAACGCATCGCGGGCGAGCACCCCTCCGCCTGGACGGGGCCCGGGGTCTACGCGGACCACGACGCGGTCGACAGCCCCGCCCTGTTGCCCGACGGCAGCCCGACGCGGGCTAGCCTGCCCGAGAACATGAGCCAGGACGACATCATCGACGTCATCGAGCGTGTGGGGATCGAGAAGTGAACCCAGCCAACTACCTGCTGCTGTCCGGGGTGCTCTTCACGATCGGGACGGTCGGCGTGCTGCTGCGGCGCAACGCCATCGTCGTGTTCATGTCCGTCGAGCTGATGCTCAACGCGGTGAACCTGTCGCTGGTGACGTTCTCCCGGTTGAAGGGCACCCTCGACGGCCAGGTGATCGCCTTCTTCGTCATGGTGGTCGCCGCGGCCGAAGTTGTCGTAGGGCTGGCCATCATTGTGACCATCTTCCGTACGCGGCGTTCGGCCTCGGTCGACGACGCGAACCTCCTGAAGTACTGACCGAGACCGACCCAGCTCTACCCGGCCGAGCCCCCAGCCCGGCCGAGCCCCGTCCCGCCGAGCCACTCGCCCGCCCCGACCAGAAACGGAGCGCCCGTGCCCCCCGCAGCGCCCGTGCAGTACCTGCCAGCCACCGGCGTGTTCTCCGCCACGTGGCTGCTCGTGCTCTTTCCGTTGATCGGTGCCGCCGTCCTGCTGCTGGGGGGTCGCTACACGAACAAGTGGGGCCCCTACCTCGGTGTCCTCACCCCCTGCCTGTCGTTCGTGTTCGCGTTGTTCCTGTGGATGGCGATGATCGGCCGTTCGGGCGACTCGCGCGAGATCAGCTCGACCCTGTGGACGTGGATCCCGGTGAACGGGTTCCACGTCGACGTGGGGTACCTCATCGACCCGCTGTCGATGACGTTCGTGCTGCTGATCACCGGAGTGGGCGGTCTGATCCACATCTACTCGCTGGGCTACATGGCGCACGACGAGCGCATCCGGCTCTTCTTCGGCTACATGAACCTGTTCGTCGCGTCGATGCTGATCCTCGTCCTGGCCAACGACTACCTGGTGCTCTACGTCGGCTGGGAAGGCGTGGGGCTGGCGTCCTACCTGCTGATCTCGTTCTGGTACTTCAAGCCCGAAGCAGCAACCGCCGGCAAGAAGGCCTTCGTCATGAACCGGGTCGGTGACGTCGGCCTGTCCCTGGCAATCATGACGATGTTCTGGGCCTTCGGGCAGACCAACTTCGCCGCGGTCTTCGGCGGTATCGGCGGCGCGGGGTCGGGGGTCGCGCTCGCCCTTACGCTGCTGCTCTTGCTGGGCGCCTGCGGCAAATCGGGCCAGTTCCCGCTGCAGGCCTGGTTGCCCGACGCCATGACGGGTCCCACGCCGGTCTCGGCACTGATCCACGCTGCGACGATGGTGACGGCGGGCGTCTACCTGATCGCCCGGTCCGCGACCATCTACAACGCCAGCCAGGACGGCCGAACAGCTGTGCTGCTCGTCGGCGCGATCACTCTGATGATCGGGGCGATCATCGGCTGTGCCTACGACGACATCAAGAAGGTGCTGGCGTACTCCACCGTGAGCCAGATCGGGTACATGGTTCTGGCGACCGGCCTGGGGACCGCCGGCTACGCGCTGGGCATCGCGCACCTGCTCAGCCACGGCTTCTTCAAGTCCACGATGTTCCTTTCGGCCGGGTCGGTCATGGAGGGCATGGAAGACACCACCGACATGCGAAGATTCGGGGCCCTGACCAAGGCCATGTCCGTCACCCACATCACGTTCCTGTGCGGCTATCTCGCGATCATCGGCATTCCGCCGTTCTCGGGCTTCTGGACGAAGGATGCGATCATCGAGGCGGCCTGGGACAAGGGCGGCACATCCGGGACGCTGCTGGCGATCACGGGCATCGTCGGGGCCGGATTCACCGCGTTCTACATGACCAGGCTGATGTCGATGACCTTCTGGAGCAAGTCGCGCTGGCGCGAGACGTTCCGACCGCACGACGCGCCGAAGGTCATGTTGGTCCCGATGGGCATCCTCGCGGCCGGCGCGTTGTGCGTGGGCGGCATCCTGGTCATCGGGCGGCTCCTGCAGAACTGGCTGGTCCCGTCGGTGGGCGAGTACACCGAAGGTGTCCGCGCCGTGAACCCGTGGCTCATGTCGACCATCACGCTGATCGTCGTCCTGTTCGGCGTGGCCGGCGGGGTGCAGGGCTTCGTCCGCCGCCCCGTGCCCACGACAGCGCCGGTGCCGGTGAGCCCGCTGGTCATGGCCGCCCGCCACGACCTCTACGACAACGCGTTCAACGAGGCGGTGTTGATGCGGCCCGGGCAGTGGGCCACCCGGGTCCTGGTCTTCTTCGACAACCGGGGCGTGGACGGGCTGGTCAACGGCCTGGCCGCCTTCATCGGCGGCACCTCGGGCGCCCTCCGCAAGCTCCAGACCGGCTTCGTACGGTCCTACGCCGTGGGCATCCTCGGCGGGGCCGTCGTCGCCCTCGGGGCCCTGCTGCTGCTGAGGGCCGCATGAACGACTTCGGCTGGCTCACGGTCCTCCTGCTCGTCCCGCTCGTGGGCGGGGTCGGCGTCCTGCTCCTGCCGCGCGACCACCCGCTGTTCGCCAAGCGGGCGGCGCTGGGCGTCTCCCTGGTCGAACTCGTGCTGGCGATCATTACCTGTGCCTCGTTCACGCAGGGCCAGCCCGGCTTCCAGTTCGTCCAGAAGTACTCGTGGATTTCCGACTTCGGCATCTCGTACCAGGTCGGCGCGGACGGCATCTCCCTGGTGCTCATCGCCCTGTCGGCCGTCATGGTGCCGGTGGTCATCCTGGGTTCCTGGCACGACGCAGACAAGATCGAGGCAACTGGCCGGCGGAGCGTGCCCGCATTCTTCGCGCTGATCCTGCTGCTGGAAGCGGGCATGGTCGGGGTGTTCGCAGCCACCGACCTGTTCCTGTTCTACGTCTTGTTCGAACTCATTCTGATCCCCATGTACTTCCTGATCGGGTCCTTCGGCGGCCCGCAACGGCAGTACGCGGCCGTGAAGTTCCTGCTGTACAGCCTGTTCGGCGGGCTCATCATGCTGGCCGCAGTGATCGGGCTCTACGTGCTGTCCACCCAGCAGTTCCCGACGGGCACGTTCGACTACACGGCGCTGCTCAACCTGAACATCACGCCCGGCGTGGAGAAGCTGCTCTTCTGGGGCTTCTTCCTTGCCTTCGCCATCAAGGCGCCCCTGGTCCCGTTCCACACGTGGTTGCCCGATGCCGGTGCCGAAGCCCCCGCCGGCAGTGCCGCGCTGCTCGTGGGCGTCCTCGACAAGATCGGCACATTCGGACTGATCCGGTACTGCATCCCGCTGTTCCCTGAGGCCTCGCGGTACTTCGCGCCGCTCGTGCTCGTCCTCGCTGTGATCGGCATCCTCTATGGGGCGCTGCTCGCGATGGGCCAGCGCGACATGAAACGCTTCGTCGCCTACACGTCCATCGCGCACTTCGGCTTCATCGCCCTCGGCACGTTCGCCCTGACGTCCCAGGGCGGCACGGGCGCCGTGCTGTACATGGTCAACCACGGCCTGTCCACGGGGGCACTGTTCCTCGTCGTCGGCTTCCTCGTAGCCCGGCGCGGCTCGAAGGATCCGGCTGCCTTCGGCGGGTGGAGTAAGATCACGCCGTTGCTGTCCGGGTGCTTCCTGTTCATCGGCTTGTCGTCGCTGGCCCTGCCCGGGATGTCGACGTTCGTCAGCGAGTTCCTCGTGCTCGTGGGCACATTCACCCGCTACAAGGTGGCGGCCATCCTGGCGACCATCGGGATCATCCTGGCGGCTCTCTACATCCTGCTCGTCTACCAGCGCACCATGCAGGGCCCGCTCTCGCAGGGCGTGCTGGGGGCCTTGCGCCGGCGAGGCAGCGGGCGGGCGCAGCCGGTCGCCGAGCCCGACGATGCCGGCAACCTGCGCATCCGTGACCTCACCGGCCGGGAGGCCTGGGTGCTCGCGCCGCTGATGGGCCTGATCCTGGTGCTCGGGATCTACCCGAAGCCGGTCATCGACACGATTCGGCCCACCGTGGACGCCACACTGCAACAGATACACCAGCGAGATCCCGCGCCCACCTACCCCGTCGCCCCCGTCGCCAATGTTGCCCAGCCAGGAGGCGGCCCGTGATCTCGCACCTGGCGTCCGCGTCCTCCACGGCTGTCGCGGCCGGCGACATCAAGCTGCCCTCGATCTCGTATTCGGCCCTCAGCCCGATCCTCGTGGTCTTCGGCGTGGCCTGCCTGGGAGTGCTGCTCGAGGGGTTCCTCCCGTCGCGGCTGCGACCCCAGGTGCAGCCTGTTGTGGCCGTTCTGGGCTTCGCCGCGGCGCTGGGGTGCGTGGTCTCGCTGGCCGGAACCCACGAGCTCACGGCAGCGAATGCGGTCGCGATCGACGGCCCGGCGCTGTTCATCGAAGGGACTCTGGTCCTGTTCGGGATGGTGTCGGTGCTGATGTTCGCCGAGCGCAAGGCCGACCCGGACGGCGGCGCACTCGTCGCCGACGCCGCGAGCCTGCCCGGTCAGGGCACGCACCGCCTCGCTGCCCGCAACAGCCAGACCGAGGCGTATCCGCTCATGGTGTTCGCCGTCGCCGGGATGATGCTCTTCGCAGCCGCCGACAACCTCCTGGTCATGTTCGTGGCCCTGGAGATCTTGTCTTTGCCGCTGTACCTGCTGTCCGGGCTGGCCCGGCGGCGCCGCCTGCTGTCGCAGGAGGCCGCGCTCAAGTACTTCCTGCTCGGGGCCTTCTCCTCGGCGTTCTTCCTGTACGGCATCGCGATGCTTTACGGGTACTCGGGCACCGTCTCGCTGCAGGGGATCGCAGTGTCGAGCGGGCTGCTGGGCAAGACGGACTTCTTCTTGTACCTGGGTCTCGGCCTGCTCGGGATCGGCCTGCTGTTCAAGATCGGAGCGGTCCCGTTCCACGCGTGGACGCCGGACGTGTACCAGGGCGCCCCGACGCCGGTGACGGCCTTCATGTCGGCGGCGACCAAGATTGCCGCATTCGGGGCGCTGCTGCGCGTCCTGTACGTCTCGTTCGCGCCCACCCAGTGGGACTGGCGGCCGGTGGTGTGGCTGTTCGCCATCCTGACGATGGTCGTCGGCGCCATCGTGGCCATCACGCAACGGGATGTGAAGCGGCTGCTCGCGTACTCGACGATCGCCCACAGCGGGTTCATCCTCGTCGGCGTTGCGGCCGCGACTCAGAACGGCATTTCCAGCTCGATCTTCTACCTGCTCGCCTACGGCTTCACCAGCCTCGGGGCGTTCGCGGTTGTGATGCTCGTTCGCAGCGGAGACGGTGAGGCCAACGACCTCGGCCAGTGGCAGGGGCTGGCCAGACGATCCCCCCTGCTGGCAGGCACCTTCGCCTTCCTGTTGTTCGCGCTGGCCGGCATCCCGCTCACCAGCGGATTCACCGGGAAGTTCGTTGTTTTCTCCGCTGCGATCGGCGGTAACGCTACGTTTCTTGTGGTGGTTGCTTTGGTGACCTCGGCGATCGCAGCCTTCTTCTACGTGAAGATCGTGGTGTTGATGTTCTTTCAGGAGCCACGGGCAGAGGGACCCGTCGTTGTGCGCGGGTCGGTGCTGACCTACGCGGCAGTCGGTGTGGGCATTGCAGTCACGCTCATGCTGGGCATCTACCCGCAGCCCGTGCTGGATCTGGCGCGGGAGGCGGCGCAGTTCGGTTTCGTCAGCTGACGATGTCCACCTCTGCGCTTCCGATGTCGGCCATCGTTGGTCTCGACAACGTCGATCCCGGCTTGGAGCACGCCGTCCGTGCGCAGATCGCCGAAGTGGAAGGCCTGTTGCGGGAGGCTGTGAAGAGCGACTACCCGTTCGTCACCGAGACCTCACGGCACCTCGTCGAGGCCGGGGGTAAGCGTTTCCGGCCGCTCGTGGTGCTGCTGGCCGCCCGTCTGGGGGACCCCACCGCGCCCGGCGTCGTCCCGGCGGCTGTGGCCATCGAGCTGACCCACCTGTCGACCTTGTACCACGACGACGTCATGGACGAGGCCGGGCTGCGCCGCGGTGCCGAGTCGGCGAACATGCGCTGGACGAACACGGTCGCGATCCTCACCGGCGACTTCCTGTTCGCCCGGGCGTCGGAAATAGCCGCGGACCTGGGTACGGAACCCACCCGCATCCTCGCGCGCACCATCGCCGTCCTGTGCGAAGGGCAGATCCGCGAGACTGTCGGGCCGGGGCCCGGCGACAGCGCCGTCCAGCACTACCTGCGGGTCGTGCGTGACAAGACTGCGTCGCTGATCGGCACTTCTGCCCGGTTGGGGGCCATGCTCGCCGGCTGTCCGGCGGAGACCGTCGACCTGGTGACCCGATTCGGCGAGCAGATCGGGATGGCCTTCCAGCTTTCCGATGACCTCCTCGACGTCGAGGGCGCGCCGGGCGAGTCGGGTAAGCACCCCGGCACGGATCTGTTGGAGGGTGTGCGCACCCTGCCGGTTCTTTACGCGCTGGATTCCGTCGAGCCCGCCGGTGAGCGGCTGCGCGCGCTGCTGCGTGGCGACCTGCGGCGCGCCGCCGGGCTCGACGAAGCGCTCACGCTGTTGCGCGACGACCCGGCGATGGACCGGGCGCGGGCATCACTGCGCGACTGGGCCGAGGATGCCCGGGCGACTCTTGCGCCGCTGCCGCCCTCCCCGGCCCGGCGTGCGCTGGAGGCCCTGTGCGGCCTCGTCGTAACCCGCACGGGTTGATTCGCGCCCGGGGGGCAGCGCGGGGTTTGCCCCGGATGATCGGGTCGATGAGTCAGGAGCGGTTCCCATGTGCTTTGCATACCAGAGCTACACGGGTCCTGACTCCCCTCCTGTGGACCCGCGCACGCGGCACGGGTGCCCGGAGACCGGCGCCGCTGTGTGCTGGGCAGCGGACAAATCAGACCGAGCCAGCGCTGATGTGCTTCGCCGGTCGACTGGGGCCGGCCCCGCGTCGGTGCGGTGCGCCGGTGCGCCGGGCGTGTGGTGCGGGTACCGCCGGGACCTGGCCCGGCCCTACTCCCACTGGACGAGGACCTGGCCCCCCGAGACGGGCTCGCCGGGTGCCACGCCGACCTCTGCAATCTTGCCGCC
>JADGOW010000253.1 GCA_017882765.1 Frankiaceae bacterium | reverse complement strand
GCCGTGTCGTGCCCTGGGAACCACGTGGGTAGCGAACCTGCCAGGCGCGTTCACCACGACAAAGTCCCATCTTCGTAGGACGTTTGACTCTCTGCCTTCGCCTGCTCCCGCGGCAAAGGTGGGTGGTGCGTGATTTTGCAAGCACGCTGCAACCATAGCGGGAGACCGGCCGTGGGAAGACAGCGGGCGGTTCCCGTCATCTGGGTACGTTCGGAAGACGAGGGGGTGCTGACCACCCGCAGCTGACCTGCGGATGACCTGCAGGGCCAAGAACTAGCGCCCTGCCGATCTCCCGGACCATCGATCCCGCGGTCCGGGCACTAGACGGCGCGACCGCAGACGCCGAATCCCGCCCTCCACTGGTCGCGTTCCCGAGCTAGGAGAAGTCCACGGGCGGGAGCGGGGGACCACCATGTGCGCGCGACGCGCCGGGGTGAAGCCGTGCCCCTGGCCGGCCGGGCAGCCCAGCCCGAACCCGTCAGCTAACCCCGCAGGCGGACGGGAAGAGACACCATGTTCAGGCACGCCCTGCAAGTGGACCGGCGGCCATCGGTTCCGCGCCGCATCGCCCCCTCGCGCGCGGTTCACGCGAGCGCTCCATCCGACCCCATCTCTGCGCCCGCGCCCACACCGAGCGCGGCGCTCACCGCGACCTCCGCGGCCGAGCCCGCCACCGCGCGGCGAATCCCCGCCAAGCGTTGGTTCTCGACCGGACTCGTCTCCGCACTCGCCTTGGCCGTCACGCTTGCGTTCACCGGGTGCGTGCCCAGCCACAACCCCGGGGCGCGAGCCTTGAACGTGGCCATGACGCAGCTGGGCAAGCCGTACATTGCCGGGGCAGCTGGGCCGTATGGCTACGACTGCTCCGGGTTGGTGCAGTACTCGTTCGCCCGAGCCGGGAGATTACTGCCGCGAGTGGCAACCGCGCAGTACTACGCCACCCAGCACATTCCGGTCTCCTGGGCCCGGCCCGGCGACCTGATCTTCTTCGGCACCCCGGCGTTCCTGTACCACGTCGCGATCTACGCGGGTAATGGGAACATCGTCGTCGCGCCGCACACCGGGACGGTCATCCAAGTCGAACGGCTGTGGACGTGGGGCGTCTACGTCGGACGTGTCCTCTGACCCCGCACTCGGCCCCCCTCCCGGCTCTTGCCGGGAGGGGGGCGCGCAGTGCCGGCATGACAAGGGCGACGACCACGACCTGCAAACCGCTGGGTCACCTGTCGAGAAGCAGATCGGTTGGTCCGCTCAGACCGACTACCTCGATGACCTCCTTGCGCATGGCGCCATGATCCTGCTGTGCTATTAGACAATCTGCACCGCGCGGCGCGTTGCGGTCGCCAGCACCTGGAGTCCCCATGATCAGCGCCACCGCGCAACCGGAGGTTCCCGCATCGGGTGGCACCAGCAATCGGGTGGACTTGTTGCGGTCGATCGAACGACGCGTCCTGTGGCTGTCCACCGCGATCGTCGACTACGCCAACCGCGTACGGCCTGACCCCTCCGGGCTCAAGGTCGGCGGGCATCAGGCGTCGAGCGCATCAATGGTCACCATCATGACCTCGCTGTGGTTCGAACACCTGACCGCCGATGACCGAGTCTCGGTGAAGCCCCATGCCGCCCCTGTCCTGCACGCCATCAATTACCTGCTCGGTGAGCTGGACGAATCACATCTGACAACGCTGCGCTCGTTCAATGGCCTGCAGAGTTATCCCAGCCGCAGTAAGGACCCTGATCCCCCCGACTACTCGACCGGCTCGGTAGGGATCGGCGCCACGGCACCCATCTGGGGGGCGTTGGCGCGACGCTACGTTGCGGCGCAGTTCGGCACGGTGGGATCCGGGCGTCAGTACTCCCTGCTCGGCGACGCGGAGTTGGACGAGGGCGCCTGCTGGGAAGCCATTCTCGATCCCATGGTGGCCGAGCTGGGGGAAGTCGTCTGGATCGTCGACCTCAACAGGCAGTCGCTCGACCGCGTCGTTCCCATCATCGAGGCGTCCCGCCTGCAGGGCATGTTCGCCGCCGCCGGATGGCAGGTGCTGACCGTCAAGTACGGGCGATTGTTGGAGAGCCTCTTCGCCCGTACCGGCGGAGAGGCACTGCGGCTGCGCCTCGACGAGATGTCGAATCCGGAGTACCAGCGGCTGCTACGGCGCCCACGGGAGCAGGTGCGTGCGGGGTTGACCGGCGACGGCTTGGACGCCGGCCGTATCCAGGCGCTACTCGCCGATGTCCCAGATGATGATCTGTATGCGGCGATTCGCAACCTCGGCGGCCATGATCCGAATGCCCTGAACGAAGCCTTCGCCGCGATCGACGACGCGCGCCCGACCGTCATCTTCGCCTACACGATCAAGGGATACGGCCTGGCCACGGAAGGCCACCCGCAGAACCATTCCGCGCTGCTGAACTCGGCGCAGATGGCGGAGCTGGCCGAACGGGTCGGTGCCGATCTGGAGCATCCGTGGGCCCAGTATCCCCTGGGAAGTGCCGAAGCGGAAAGCTGCGGCACCACCGCGCTGCGCCTGCGGCGGGGCGGCATGCCGGCAATAGCGGCGCCCCGTGTGCCCACGGACCTCGGCCGCAGCCCGACGGGAACGGCAACCACGCAGGCCGCTCTCGGGCGTACGCTACTCGACCTGACCCGCGCGGCGCCTGAGGCGGCAGAGCGGATCGTCACGGTGAGTCCCGACGTCAGTTCCAGCACCAACCTCGGCGGTTGGGTCAACAAGGTCGGGGTGTGGGCGCACGGCGAACGAGCCGACTGGTTCGCAGACGACGCGGAGACGGTCCTGCACTGGCGGGAGCAGCCGACCGGGCGGCACATCGAACTCGGGATCGCGGAGACGAACCTAGTCGGCCTGCTCGGCGAGCTCGGGGCAACCTGGAACCGGTGGGGACAACCGCTGTTGCCGATCGGCGTCCTGTACGACGCGTTCGTGGAGCGAGCGCTCGAACCCTGGTCGTTCGGCATCTACTCAGGCGGTCAGTCCATACTGGTCGGCACGCCCTCCGGCGTGACGCTTGCCCCCGAGGGTGGCGCGCACCAATCCATCATCACGCCGAGCATCGGGCTCGAAAAGCCAGGATGCGTCGCCTACGAACCCGCCTTCGCCATCGATGTCGAGTGGTGCCTGCTAGCGGCGCTCGGCCAACTGGGCAAGCCCGCGGGCCGCTCGTCCTACCTGCGGTTGTCGACTCGGCCGGTGGATCAGGCGCTTGCCGAGGTGCCGGCCGATCCCACCGCCCGCGAGAGGCGGCGCCGGCAGGTTGTGGCCGGCGCGTACGCCCTGAAGCGGCATCCAGACCCGAAGGTGACGCTCTGCGCGATGGGCGCCGTGGTGCCGGAGGCGCTGACCGCCGCGGACCGGCTCGCCGAACTGGGCTTTCCGGCAGACGTCGTCTGTGTCACCAGTCCGGGCCTGCTGTTC
>JADGOW010000100.1 GCA_017882765.1 Frankiaceae bacterium | reverse complement strand
GTCCAGGGCCTCGGCGTCGTCGGCCTCGGCGTCGTCGTGCCATTCGCTGCACGCACGGGCCCAGCGCTCCCGGACCTCGGACAGATCCATTGCCGCGACGACGTTGAACAACATCCCGTGCGCCATGAAGCCGCGGACCTGCTCCTGCGGGACGCCGGAAATCCGCTCCACGGTGTACCAGAGATCCCGGAAGCCGCGCCGAGTCGTTGCCCGGACCTCCGCGTCGTCGCAGGCCGCGTACGCATGCAGCTGGACGAGCAGAAACACCCGGTCTTCCAGCAGCTGGAGGTACGCGTCGCCCATAACCTTGAGCGCGTCTTCCCCCGTGAGCTCGCCGCCGGGCACCACAACCGCCTGCTCGAACAGCTCCTGTACGCGGGCGAAGCCCTGCTTCACGGCTTCCATGAACAGCGCCTTCTTGGTGGGGAAGAGCCGGAACAGGTACGGCTGGCTGATGCCCGCCCGACGGGCAATGGCATCGGTGCTGGTGCCGTCGAGGCCACCTCGGGCGAACTCCACGGTCGCAGCGGCGAGGACGGTCTTGCGCCGCTCCTCCGCTGTCATCCGCGGGCCCGTCTTGGTCATGGCCATAAGTTAGTACTCACTCACTACCCTGTCAACCCGCTCCAGCCAGCCGGGCGAAGGTCACCCCGACGCCCCACGCCGGCCAAGCCCGGCGTCGCGCAAGTCGGCCCACCGGCCGCCCCCGGAGCGCCGCCCGGCCTGCCGATACCCTCGGGCCACCCGACCGTCCGCGCGACGATCCTCCGGAGGGCCCATGACCACTGGAGGCGGCGAATCTCAGCCCGTCCTGGCCCTGAACTGCGGAAGCTCGTCGGTGAAGTTCGCCGTGCTGAACCCGGAGACAGGGCAGAGCCGGCTGGTCGGCCTGGTCGAGCGGGTCGGGACGCCCGACGCCAGCATGACGTCAAGCAGGAGCGGGAAGACCCGCACCGAGACCCCGGCCGACACGTCCTACCCGGGCGTGCTCCGCGCCATCCTGGGCCACCTCACCGATCTCGGTGACCTGTCGCTGCTGGGCGTCGGGCACCGGGTGGTGCACGGCGGCGAGCGGTTCACCGAATCGGTGGTCATCGACGACGAGGTGCTGTCGGCGATCCGAGGCACGAGTCACCTCGCCCCGCTGCACAACCCTGCCAACCTCGAAGGCATCGCGGCCGCCCGGGCGATGCTGCCCGACGTGGCGCAGGTGGCGGTGTTCGACACCGCCTTCCACCAGAGCATGCCGCGCCACGCCTACCACTACGCCGTCCCCCGAACCTGGTACATCGAGCATGGCGTGCGCCGGTACGGCTTCCAGGGAACCAGCCACCGGTACGTCGCCGAGCGTGCAGCCGAACTGCTCGGAACGCCGCTGGAGGAGCTGCGTCTGGTCACCGCGCACCTCGGCAACGGCTGCAGTGCGGCAGCGATCCGCGACGGACGATCGGTGGACACCAGCATGGGCCTGACCCCGCTCGAGGGCCTGGTCATGGGCACCCGCTCAGGCGACCTCGACCCGGGCATCCTCGGCTACATGGCCGAGCGACTCTACACCGACGTACACGCGCTCACCGAGACGCTGAACTCCGAGAGCGGGCTGCTCGGCCTGTCCGGCCTGAGCAATGACATGCGCACTCTCACCAACCTCGGCCAGGGCAACGGCGAGCGAGCCGAAACAGCCCGCTTCGCCGTGGACGTGTTCTGCTACCGGCTCGCGAAATACGTCGCGGCGCTCGTCGTCCCGCTGGGCCGGCTCGATGCCCTTGTCTTCACCGGCGGCATCGGCGAGCACAGCGTCAGTGTGCGCAGCAGCGTTCTGGACCATCTGGGTTTCCTGGGACTCGTCGAGGACCGGGAAGCGAATGCCGCTCACGGCCGTGCCAGCGCCGGGCGCATTACGCGGCCGGGAGCGACCCAGGCGCTGGTCGTGCCCACGAACGAGGAGCTCGTCATCGCCCGTGACACGGCGTGCCTCGTGCGGGCTGTGTCTACTGGGACGTCTTCCAAGACGTCTTCCAGGACGGCGGATTGAGATGCCCCGAACACTGCTGACCATTCCGGTCGGGCACGAAAGCGGCCTCACCAGCACCTCCCTGGGTCTCGTCCGCGGTCTTGACCGAATCGGGGTCGACGTGGGCTTCTACAAGCCGCTCACTCGCCAGCCCGGCGAGGAGCGGTCGACCGCACTGATCCGCCTGACGACCCCGCTGCGCCCGCCGGACTCGCTGCCGGGCGAATACCTGGAGGAGCGTCTCAGTGCCGGCGCTCTCAACGACCTCATGGAGGAGGTCGTGGCGCGCGCGGCACCGGTGTTCGACGCACATGACGTTGTGATCATCGAGGGCGTGAACCCCAGCACCACCCAGCTCTACTCGGGCCGGGTCAACGGGGCAATGGCCAAGGCCCTCGACGCGGACGTCATCCTGGTTACCTCCGCCGGCGACGACGAGCCCCAACACGTCGCCGAGATGCTCGCCATCGCCACCGACCAGTACCGGGTTGGCGAGCAGGTTCGAGTCATCGGATGCGTGGTCAACCGCCTGCCAGGCGGCGATGCGGAGGCAGGGAAACAGCTGAAGTCGGCGCTTGAGGGTCACCACCTCTCGCTCGTCGGCGCCGTGCCCTACGAGGCCGGCCTCACGTGGCCCCGCGTGCTCGACATCGGCCGGGAGATCGGCGCCCGCGTCCTGCACGAGGGTGACATGGAACGGCGGGTCAAGGGCATCGCCATCTGCGCCCAGGCCATCCCGGGGGCGCTGCGCTGGATTCGCGAGGGCCAGCTCGTCCTCGTCCCCGGCGACCGGCACGACGTCCTCCTCGCCGGCTGCCTCGCCGTGCTGAACGGGATGCAGCTGGCGGGCGTCCTGCTGACCGTCGGCGTCGAGCCCGATCCGGCGATCTGGCACATCGCCCGCAAAGCTCGGGAGACCGGGCTGCCTTTCCTCATCGTGGACGACCTCACCTACGAAGCCGGGATGCGACTGCACGACCTGAAGCCGGAAGTGCCGCCGGATGACCGGGACCGCGCCAACCTGGTCATGCGCCACTTCGCCGACTCGCTCGACCAGTCGTTTCTGCAGGGATTGGCGGCCCCTGACCACCCGCGGCGCCTGAGCCCGGCCGCGTTCCGCCATCAGCTCGTCGAGATGGCGCGGTCGGCGGACAAGCGCATCGTGCTCCCCGAAGGAACGGAGCCCCGAACGCTTCAGGCCGCTGTGCGGTGCGCGGAGCGCGGCATCAGCCGGTGCGTCCTACTCGGCGACCCGGATGAGGTGCACAACGCGGCGGATGGCGTGGGGCTGGTGCTGCCTGACTCCATCGAGGTCGTCGACCCGGCTACCGTGGCCGAGCAGTTCGTGCCGCGGCTGATGGAGCTGCGCAAGCACAAGGGCGTGACCGAAGACGTCGCCCGGGACGCCCTCACCGACCCGATCATGGTCGGCACGATGATGCTGCGCGAGGGATACGTCGACGGGCTCGTAGCCGGGGCGGTCCACACCACCGCCTACACCGTCCGGCCGGCGATGCAGGTCATCCGGACCTCGCCCGGATCCCGCCTGGTCTCCTCGGTCTTCTTCATGTGCCTGCCCGACGAGGTGGTGATCTACGGCGACTGCGCGGTGAACCCTGACCCGGACGCCGAGGGACTCGCCGACATCGCCCTGCAGAGCGCCGGTTCGGCGAGGGCGTTCGGGATCGAGCCACGAGTCGCGATGATCAGCTTCAGCACCGGCACCTCGGGCGCGGGAGCCGACGTGGAGAAGGTCGCAGAGGCCACCCGGATCGCCAGGCAGCGCGACCCAGGCCTGATGATCGACGGGCCGCTGCAGTACGACGCCGCCGCCATCGCCTCGGTAGGCCGGAGCAAAGCACCTCACAGCCCCGTCGCCGGCAGGGCGACCGTGTTCATCTTCCCCGACCTCAACACGGGCAACACGACCTACAAGGCGGTGCAGCGCAGCGCCGACGTCGTCAGCATCGGGCCGATGCTGCAGGGCCTCGCCAAACCCGTGAATGACCTGAGCCGTGGGGCCCTCATCGAGGACATCGTGTACACGATCGCCCTGACCGCGATCCAGGCACACACCGACTGAGGCGCTTGCCCGGCGGGTTGGCGCGGGCTGCCGGTCAGTCCAGGCGGACGACCGCCCGCGCCCCGGAGAGCACCTTCGCATCCCCGGCGCGGGCCTCCAGGACGATCACTACGCGGTTGTCCGGCAGCTTCTCCTCGACTCGGCCGGCGACGGTCACGACCGCCCCCTTGTCATCGTCCGGCACGACGACCGGCGCGGAGAACCGGACGCCGTACTCCACGACGGCGCCGGGATCACCCACCCAGTCGGTGACCACCCGGCCAGCCGAGGCCATGGTGAACATGCCGTGCGCGATCACGTCGGGGAGCCCGACCATCTTGGCGATGCGCTCGTTCCAGTGGATGACGTTGAAGTCGCCGGAAGCCCCGCAGTACTGCACGAGGTTGACGCGCTGGACATGGAGGTCAGCCGTCGGCAACTCGTCGCCAACCGACACGTCGTCGTAGCGAACCCGCGTCGCCATCTAAGACTCCCGCCTGGCAGCGGTGCCACGGGAGACGACCGTGCTGACCGCCTTGCCGACACGCTCGCCATCCGTGGTCGTGACCTCGGTTTCCACGCTCATCAGCTCATTGCGGCCGGCGTCGCGGATGTCACCGATGCGGGACACCGACACGATCTCATCGCCCGCGCACAGCGGCCGGTACAGCTCGAACCGCTGCTCGCCGTGGACGACCCGGCTGTAGTCGAGGCCGAGCGCCGGGTCGAGCATCGCGGCGGTCGGACGCCGGAACTGCAGCACCGTCAGGAAGGTCGGCGGCGCGACCAGGTCGCGATAGCCGGCCGCCCGGGCAGCCGCCAGATCGGTGGAGAGAGGGTTCGAGTCGCCGACGGCGCGGGCGAAATCACGCACGTGCTCGCGACCGACGATGAAAGGCTCCGTCGCCGGGAACTCCCGGCCGATGAAGTCGCGGTTGAGCGCCATACTCAGCCCATACCCCCGATTTGGCCGCCCGTGGCCGGAATGGTCACGCCGGAGACGAAATCCGAGTCGGGGCTGACGAGGAACGCGTGGACGGCTGCGATGTCTTCGGGGCGCCCCGCCCGCCCGAGGGAAATCATGGCGATCGCCATCTGGCGCATCTGCTCGGGGATGCCGAGGTCGTCGCCGGCACCCTTGGCAGCGGTCAGCCGGGTCTCGATGAAGCCGGGGGCCACGGCGTTGACGTTGATGCCGAACGGCCCCAGCTCGCGGGCCAACGTCTTGACGACCGCGATGATCCCGCCCTTGGCGGCGGTGTAATTGAACTGCCCGGGGTTACCGGTCAGCGCCGCCACGGACGACGTCATGGTGATCTTGCGGTTGTAGCGGGGGTGACCGTTCGCCTTGATCTCGGCCTTCGCCACCTCCCGCATGTACGGCATGGCCGCCATGGTCACGTGGAACGCCGTTTTGAGGTTCACGTCGATGACGAGATCGAACATCTCGTCATCCATGTTGTGGAACATCCGGTCCCGGGTAATCCCGGCATTGTTGACGACGATGTCGAGCTTGCCGAACTCACTGACGGTGGCCTCGAGCATCTCCTTCGCGGCCGCCAAGTCGACCGTGTTGGCCAGCGAGACGCCGGCGCGCCCGCCGTCCTGCTTGATCAGTTCCAGCGTTTCGTGCGCCGGATCCGCATCCACGTCGTTGACGACGACCGCGGCACCCTCCGCGGCCAACCGCCGGGCTGTGGCGCGGCCGATACCGCGGCCCGCCCCCGTGACGATCGCTACCCGGTCCTCAAGACGCCCCACTGCTGCTCCCGTCGGTTGCGTTCCCACCAATCAGCCGGGCCCGTACCGCCACTTATGCGCTGCCGCTGCCGGCACCGCCGTCGCTGCGTCGCCGCGTTCGCTATCAGTGCGCGGATCGGCGGCGTTACCCGGCGGACAGACCCGCCGCGACGGTAGCAGCCCTGGAAGCACCGAGCGGCCCGATTCCGAATCTGGCTCGGATTGCCGGCCTGGGCCCCGCCCGGCGCCCTCGTAGGTGATCCGAGCCAGTCGGCGTCAGCGCGTCTCGCGATGCGCCGTGTGCCGGCCGCAATTGGGACAGAACTTCTTCAGCTCCATCCGGTCGGGGTCGTTGCGCCGGTTCTTGCGCGTGATGTAGTTGCGGTGCTTGCACTGCTGGCACGCCAGTGTGATCTTCGGGCGCACATCGGTGACGGCCACTGCATTCTCGCTCTCTTCGCCTCAGTCTTACCAGGAGCCTCGGTCGTACCGGAGCCTCGGTCGTACCAGGAAGGGCACCCCGCCCGGCGGCTGCCGGCCAGGGACCTGCCGGTAGCGGTGGCCGGATTTGAACCGGCGACACAGCGATTATGAGCCGCTTGCTCTGCCAGGCTGAGCTACACCGCCATGCGGGCTTTGCGCCCATGGCGTCCTGCCCGTCGAGCCCCTTTACGGAATCGAACCGTAGACCTTCTCCTTACCATGGAGACGCTCTGCCGACTGAGCTAAAGGGGCACTGAGGGCGAGGATAGCGCACGGCCTCGTCCAGGCCAGGCTCGATTACCGCTGGCAGGCCCGGCGCGGGCCGCCGGCCAGTGCCACTGGCCTGAGCCGGGGAGCCGGGCATCACCGCGAACGGGCTACGGAAGGGCCACGACCCCTGTGTCCGCGAGCCAGGCATCCAGCCGGTCCGCCGGCAGGGGGCGGCTGATCAGGTAGCCCTGGGCCAGATCGCACCCCATCTTGACGAGCCGCTCGCGGCTGAGCTCGTCCTCGACGCCCTCGGCGACCACGCGAAGGCCCAGGTGACGGGCGAGGCCCACGATGGTCTCGACGATCGCGGCGTCGCCGGCGTCGGTCCCCATGTCGTGGACGAACGACTTGTCGATCTTTACTTCCGTCACAGGCAGCCGGCGCAGGTACGCCAGCGAGGAATAACCCGTGCCGAAGTCGTCCACGGACAGCGCGACGCCGAGATCCGCGAGCCGCTGCAGGAGCGGCAGCGTCCGGGCGACGTCGCTCATCACGGAGGTCTCAGTGATCTCCAATGTCAGCGCCTCCGGTGGCACCCCCGTCTCGGCCAGCAGTTCGCCGACCATCACCGGCAGTGCGGCGTCGTCCAACCCGCGCGCCGAGAGGTTGACGGCCACGCCCATGTGCCGGCCCGCGTCGAGCCACGCCCGGCATTGCTTCAGGGCGACGCGCAGCACCACCGCCGTGAGCGGGCGGACGAGCCCCGTCTGCTCGGCCAGCGGGACGAAATCGTCCGGGGGCAACATTCCCAGCTCGGGGTGCTGCCAGCGCACCAGCGCCTCCACCCCGACCACGGCACCGTTACCGAGAACCACCTTCGGCTGGTAGAAGACGCGCAACTCATCCCGCTCGAGCGCGCGCCTGAGCTGGCCGACCAGGGCCAGGCGCCGCGGGCTGGCGGTGTCGAGCACCGACTGCCACACCCGCACCGACCCCGGGTCCCCCTTCGCCGCCCGCATGGCGATCGCGGCCCGACGCAACAGGCCGTCGGCGTCGGCGCCGGTGTCGGGACCGAACGCCAGCCCGTAGGACGCACCCACCTCCAGCGTCATCTCGTCGAGATCCAGGGGCACCTGCATGGCCGAGCGCACGGCGTCGGCGCGGCGGAGGGCATCCTGACCAGCGCCGAGGTCGGGAATCAGGACCGCGAACTCGTCCCCGCCCGTTCGCGCCAGGGTGGCACCCGCGGGCACCGCCTCCCGCAACCGCAAGGCCACCCGGCGCAGCACGCTGTCCCCGCTGCGGTGCCCGAGAGTGTCGTTGATCTCCTTGAACCGGTCCAGATCGAAGACGAGGACGGCCAGCGGGTGTGGCGGCCCGCCGGTGCCGATCCCGTCCAGTTCCTCATGCACCCTGGCCAGGAACAGCGCGCGGTTCGGCAGGCCGGTCAGTGTGTCGTGGGTGGCGTCATAGAGGGAGCGGTCGACCAGCCGGCTGTTCTCGAACGCCACCGCCACGGGAGCGGCCAGGGTCTCGGCCAACCGGCGGTCATCCTCGCTGAACGAGGACCCCTCGCCCAGCCGGTCGACGATCTCCAGGCTGCCCACGACCTCGCGGGTGCCGGCCAGCGGGACGAGCACGGCGTCCCGCACACCACGGGCAGCCAGCCACGACCGCCCGGCGGGGCCCGGCGTCCCGCGCGGCAGGACGATTGACTCTCCCGCCATCACCCGGCGAAGAAGGTCATCGTTGTCTTCGGCTGCCTGGCCGGGGACCGAGCCCCCCTCGCTGATGGCGCCGTAGCGGCTCGGGCCGGTCGGCTGAGGGTGGTCGGCGTCCAGGGTCAGCCGTTGCGGCCAGCCGGCTGGCCCGAAGTCGACGAGCCGCGCTGTGGCGCCGGCTGCGTGGGTCATCCGGCAGGCTTCCCGAAGCAGCAGGGTGAGCACGTCGTGGCCGGTCTGGGCGGCTACCACGCCCCGCGTGAAGGCATGGACCTCGTTGAGGGTGGTGTGCCTTCGGGCCAGCGCCGAGTACGCGCCGAACGCGATCGCCAGAACGGCCGCGAGTGCCAGGACCAGCAGCAAGGCCCAGGGCTCGTTCTGGAGCAACACGACCGCGACGAGCCCGAGGGTGACTTCCAACGACCCGCCGACGAACACGACAGGGACGAAGGCGTGCAGATCTTCCCTGCTCACCCGGTCATCTGTCAGAAAGATCGCCGCCAGCACAGCGACGGCGCCGACCAACTGCGCGGGCAGCACGGCTGCGTACGCCGGCAGCCATGCCGCGGGCGAGCTCAGATCCGGCGGCGCGAGCGCCCGGAACAAGGTGACGGCGAGCCCGGTCTCGGTGGCGAACAGGGCGAGGTTGAACGCGAACTTCAGCGGGCTCGCCCGCTTGACGAGCCGCACGAGGGCGCCACCACCCGCCCGGGCCGCCAGCAGCGCGAGCGGCGCGACGAAGAACAGCCCGACCGCCAGGACGGCGTCAGAGCCGGTGAGGCCGAACGTCTGCCGGCGGAACTCGACATGGATTTCGCGGCCCTCTGCCGCCACGAATGCGCCCAGCAGGCCCAGGGCCGGCCACAGGTCCGAATCTGGGACGGGGACGCGGCCGAGGGGAATCCACAGCAGGACGGCGGCCAGAAGCAGCGTCGCCAAAAGCACCCACAGGCCCCCCGGATGCGGCCGTGGGCCACGGGCGATGTCCGGCTCGTCGGCCGCCTCGCTGCGTGACATCGCCCCGTGCAGCTCCCCTGGCGTCGGGCCGCCGTGCGGTGCGCCGCGGCGGCAGGCGCTTTGTGCTTGTGGCTCGTACGCGCCCGGGTCAACGGTGCCGCAAATGCGGCGATCTGTCACGCATAGCGTGGGAATCGCGCGTTTCCCTCGACGCCCACAGCGTTGAGCACCATACCTGTGGCGCTGCCCCCGACATGCTTGTGGCCCCGCCGCGGGGCGGGGCCACCTGATCGTCTATGCTCAGATCCACCTGCGGCCGAGCGGGGAGAACCGGCTCACGGAGGCCACGGTCTGCGAAACCGGCTGGGCCGGACGGACTGTCCCTGCGCGGCTTGCCGCACCGGGCACGCCGCCCCGGGCCAGGATCATCGCAGCCACCAGCAGGAGGGCGGCGGCCGCCACCGTGGCGGCGACCATGAGGCGGGTGATCGTGCTCGGCATGAGGTCCTCCATAATCATCTCGAAGTCATTTCAGGGCATCGGGGCGATTTGGAGCGAAGGATTCACCCGTACGGGTGTATCGGTGTCGGCCGAGCGGCCGACCCACGCGCGAGCAGCACAGACGGCGCCGATCGGGCTGGCCGCAAGCACGTCCAGCGGGGACGGCGCGCGGCAGTGACAGACTGGGCAATCCGACCAACGCGGACGGAACCTGCCGATGGGTGGAAGATTTCGCATTCGCTGCTGCTATGACTGGGGAGTGGATAGCCGTTCTGGTGCGGCAATGACGCAGCATTGGAGACGTTCGGCGTCGGCCCCATCGATCCGGAACTTCGGGCCTGACCCCCGCGACAACCCGACCATTGCAGGATCTCGGTTCATGGCATGACACCGCTCTGAACTGGGACTACCCGCCGGACCCGGGGCCCTGGCGGCAGGACGAGTGCGAGCGGTTCCGAACGACCCTGGAATGCATTCTGGAGAAGGTGCCAGGCGAGCTGGGCGCGGACAATGAGCTCGTCGACGAACCGTCAGATACGACGAAGACCCCGATCTCGACGGGTACCTTGCCAGTACAGGCCCTCACCTGGCTTGTTGGGGAAGGCTCGCGGGACCGGCGGCGACCGTCAGGTCCGGACCACCAGGGACTGGGGCCCTGATGACCTCAACCAGCCGCTCCCCGGCGCGCACTGTTGCGCCCGGCCACACCACCGAGCGAACCACCTCGCCCGCCACCACAGCGCCGGCGCCGATGACGCTGGCCCCGCCGGATGCGGCGAGGTTGGCCTGCAGGTAGTCGCCTGGCCGGCCGCAGTCGATCGCCACCCCCGCATAGGGGACGAACTCGATCTCACCGTTGACCTCCGCGGCGCGCCAGACCGACGGATACAGCCCGCTGACCACGGGCAGGCACTCGCGGGCGTGCCGCCAGGGCAGCAGGCTCACCCCGAGATAGCGCAGCCGGCCGAAATCGGCATCCTCCTGTTCTGCGCGGACGAGCAGCCGTGGCCGGGTGCCATCCCAGCCGGCGAGCAGCCGGTCGATACCGCCGGGCAAGTAGGCGTCCGCGTTGTGAATGAGGACGTCCCTGCCGTCGATCCACCCGCGGAGCGCCCCGATCGCCCCCGCGGTGCCCAGCGCCGCAGGCTCCTCGATAGACAGGTGGACCTGGCAGCCCACGTGCTCCTCCAGCAACGCGCGGAGGTGATGGACGTTGACGGCCACCCCGGACACGTGCCCGGCCAGGTTCCGGATCGCAAGATCGACCAAGGCCACGTTGCCCACCGGGCACAGGGCCTTGGGCCGCAGCAACGTCAGAGGACGCAGGCGCGTCCCCGCACCAGCGGCGAGAATGACCCCGGCGAGTGTGGCTGGCTCTGGCGCACTGCCCGTCACCCCCGGCCGACAGCCGCTGAGGACAGATCCACGCAGGTCACGCCATCAGGGGCTTTCCCCCCAGCGCTTGGCGTCGGCAGCCCGATCTCCGGACGCTGGATACGTGCCGACTCGCATTCGGCCAGCAGCGTGAACGCCTGGCGCGTTGCCGGGCTCAGCCCGGGGTCGTCCACGTCGCTCCAGCGCGTCTGCTCGATCTCGTCGCAGCGGGGCGTCACCGCGGTTCCCGGCGCCAGGTCGAACGCGAAGATCAGATCGACCCGCCGCGCCATCGGATCCACAAGGGTCGCTGCCGGGGTGCCCG